>JABBNW010000045.1 GCA_019352115.1 Pseudomonadota bacterium | reverse complement strand
CCCTCCCCCGCGCCGCCCTGGTCACCGGCGGCGCCCGCCGGCTTGGCCGGGCGATCGCGCTGGCGCTCGCCGGGGCCGGGTTCGACATCGCCCTGCACACCCGCCATCGCAGCGCCGCCGCGGGCGAGGAGACCGCCACCGCGATCCGCCGCCTCGGCCGCCGCGCCGTCGTCCTGACCGCCGACCTGGCGCACGAGGCCGAGCTCGAACTGATACTCCCCGCCGCCATCTCCGTGTTCGGCCCGATCGGCGTGCTGGTGAACAACGCCAGCACGTTCGAGCGCGATACCTGGGACACCGCCACCCGCGCCAGCTGGGACGCGCATCTGGAACCCAACCTGCGCGCCCCCTTCGTACTGATGCAGGACTTCGCCCAGGCCCTGCCCGCGACCGCCGAGGGGCTGGTGATCAACATGCTCGACCAGCGAGTCTGGTCGCTGACGCCGTTCTTCGTCTCCTACACCGTCTCCAAGGCCGCGCTCTGGGCGCTGACCCAGTCGATGGCGCTGGCGCTCGCCCCGCGGCGCATCCGGGTGAACGCGATCGGCCCCGGCCCGGCGCTACCCAGCGCGCACCAGACGCCGGAGCAGTTCGCGCGCCAATGCGCAATGGTGCCGCTCGGCCACGGCACCTCGCCCGAGGAAGTGGCGCGCGCGGTGTTGGCGATCCTGGCGTTGCCGTCGATGACCGGGCAGATGATCGCGCTCGACGGCGGTCAGCACCTGCAATGGGCATCGGGCCGCTCCGACCCGCCGCTGGAGGAATGAGCATGGACGCCCCCCGCATCGCCTCCGCCGCCGGCGCGCTGCGCCACGTCTTCATCCGCGACCTGACCCTGGCCGCCAGCATCGGCGTGCACGCACATGAACGGGCGACCCGCCAGCCGGTGCGCATCAATATCGACCTGGGGGTGGAGGACGACGGCGCCCGCGCCCGTTCGCGCGCCCCGGCGGCCTACGCCGCCGGCGGCTCGGTCGGCCCCGACGTGCTCTCCCGCGTGGTGGACTACGAAGTGCTGGCCGACCGGGTGCGCGCCCTGGTGGCGGCCGGCCACGTCTTCCTGGTGGAGACCCTGGCGGAGCGGATCGCCGAGGCCTGCCTCATCGACAGGCGGGTCCTGCTCGCCCGGGTGCGGGTGGAAAAGCTCGCCGTGTTCGCGGATGCCGCATCGGCCGGGGTGGAAATTGAACGCCGGGCGTCCGACTTGTCCACTCCGTAAAGCTATCTCCCTGTAACAACAGTGACATGCAGCCTGATCCTGGTTGCGTGACGCCATCGTGAATGGAAATCCAGTGAAATCAATGCCCTGTCGGGGTGCCCGTAATTTGGGCAAACCGTGCCGGGGCCGCCGCGCGCGCGGGATTGGTGACGTTGCCCCGCGGTTGATCCACAAGGTTATCCACACCTTTGGTGGAAAACATGAATTTCCCGTGACACGCACATGAGCGAGCCTGCACCCCCCGACGGCATCGCCGTCATTGCCTCGCCCGACGGCACCGCGCGTGTCGACGGCACCGCCGTCATCGCCGCCACCTTGGCCACCTTGCCGGCCAGCCCGGGCGTGTACCGGATGCTGGATGCCAAGGGCGACGCCCTCTACGTCGGCAAGGCGCGCGCGCTCAACAAGCGGGTCGCCGCCTACACCCAGCCCGCCCGCCTGCCGGAGCGGCTGCGCCGGATGGTGTCCGAAACCCGGTCGATGGAGATCATCACCACCCATACCGAGGCCGAGGCGCTGCTGCTCGAGGCGAACCTCATCAAGCGCCTCAAGCCGCGTTTCAACATCGTCCTGCGCGACGACAAATCCTACCCCTGGCTGATGCTGACCGAGGACCACCCTTACCCGCAGATCGCCAAGCACCGCGGCGCGCAGACCCGCAAGGGCAGCTACTGGGGACCGTTCGCCTCCGCCTGGGCAGTGAACCAGACGGTCACGGCCATGCAACGGGTGTTCCTGCTGCGATCATGCGCCGATACCGTGTTTGCTTCCCGCACCCGCCCCTGCCTGCTGTTCCAGATCCGCCGCTGCTCGGCGCCCTGCGTCGGGCGGATCAGCCAGGAGGACTACGCGGTGCTGGTCGGCCAGGCGAAGGCCTTCCTGGAAGGCAAGTCCGCCACCGTGCAGCGCGACCTGGCGACCGAAATGGAAGCCGCGGCAGCGACCTTGGAGTTCGAGCGGGCGGCGGCGCTGCGCGACCGCATCCGCGGCCTGACGCATGTGCAGGGCGGGGACGTCATCAACCCGACGAGCCTCGGCGACGCCGACGTGATCGCCGCCTGGCAGGAAGCCGGGCAGACCTGCGTGCAGGTGTTCTTCATCCGCGGCGGGCGCAACAACGGCAATCGCGCCTTCTTTCCCTCCCACGCCCGCGGGGAGGATGCGCCGGTGGTGCTCGGTGCCTTCGTCGCCCAGTTCTACGACGACAAGCCGCCGCCGCCGGTGCTGCTGGTGAACCACGCCCTGCCGGAGCAGGCCCTGGTGGCCGAGGCGCTGGGTCTGAAAGCCGGCCGCAAAGTGGAGATCGCGGTCCCGCAGCGCGGCGAGAAGCGCGCGGTGCTGGACCACGCGGAGATGAACGCGCGCGAAGCGCTGGAACGCAAGCTCGCCGAGGCCGCCGGCCAGGCGAAGCTGCTGGAAGCGACCGCGACCCTGTTCGGCCTGCCGGCGCCGCCCGAGCGGATCGAGGTCTATGACAACAGCCACATCATGGGCACGCACCCCTACGGCGCGATGGTCGTCGCCGGGCCGGAGGGGTTCCGCCGCGCCGCCTACCGCAAGTTCTCGATCCGCGGCCCGATCACGCCCGGCGACGATTTCGCCATGATGCGCGAGGTGCTGGAGCGCCGATTCGGCCGCGCCCAGCGCGAAATCGCCGAGGGTGGCACGGCGGAACTGCCCGACCTCGTGCTGATCGACGGCGGCACCGGGCAGTTGTCGGCGGCGCGGGAGGTGATGGCGGGCCTCGGCCTGTCCGAGATCCCGTTGGTCGCGATCGCCAAGGGGCCGGACCGCGATGCCGGGCGGGAGTGGTTCCACAAGGACGGGCAATCGGCGTTCCAGCTCCCGCCGCGCGACCCGGTGCTCTATTTCCTGCAACGGCTGCGCGACGAGGTGCACCGCTTCGTCATCGCCACCCATCGCGCCGGCCGGTCGCGCGCCTTGGTCACCAGCGAGCTCGACGAAATCCCCGGCATCGGGGCGGCGCGCAAGCGGGCGCTGCTGAACCATTTCGGCTCGGCACGCGGGGTGAAGATGGCGGGCCAGGCCGATCTGGAGGCCGCGCCCGGCATCAGCCACGAGATCGCCTGGCGTGTCTACGCGCATTTCCACCCCGGCGCGCGCGCCGCGGACGTTTCCCCGCGCCCCGCGGGGGACTAGGGTGCGGCCGCAATGCTGACCGACCTGCCGAACCTGCTCACCCTGTCGCGGATCGGCGCCATCCCGGTGCTGGTCGCGCTGGTGGCGATGCGCCATCCGGGAACCGACCTCGCCGCCTGCCTCGTGTTCAGCGCCGCGGCGATCACCGACTGGCTGGACGGGCATCTGGCCCGTGCGCGCCGCCAACAATCCGACCTCGGGCGGATGCTGGACCCGATCGCGGACAAGCTGCTGGTCGGCGCCACCCTGATGGTGCTGGCCGGGGAGGGGCGGCTGACCGGGGGCACCCTGTTCCCGGCGATCGTGATCATGGCGCGGGAAATCCTGGTGAGCGGGCTGCGCGAATACCTGGCCGGGATCCGGATCGGGCTGCCGGTGACCAAGCTCGCGAAATGGAAGACCGGGTTCCAGATGGGAGCGTTGGGGATACTGCTCGCCGGGGATGCTTCGGCGCGGCTGCTGCACATCGGATTCGTGCCGATAACCGCGATCGGCGGGGCCATGCTGTGGGTGGCGGCGGTGCTGACCCTGCTGACCGGGTGGGACTACCTGACCGCCGGGTGGCGGCACGCATCCCGGGCGATGGGGACGGAGCGGTAGTGGTCGTCGCCCATCGGGGCGGCGAAGGGGCGCCACACTTGAAAAGATTGCCGCGCAACGCCAGCACCATGGGCCTGGTCCGCACGGGATTCTACCGCAGCCCTTGCCGTGACCCCCGATCACGCGACGAGAAAGGCCAGTCTATGGCAACGCAAAACCAGAAGATCCACGGCATCATCCACACCGCGTCGGCTGCCTGCGCGGCGGTCGGTGCCGGGCTTGCGCAGGTACCGGGCTCTGACGCGGCGGCGATCGTCCCGATCCAGACCACCATGCTGACCGGGATTGCCTATGAGCACGGCGTGTCGCTCACCAGGCAGATGGCCGCGGAGTTCCTACTGACGTTCGTGGCGACGCAAGCCGGGCGGTTCATCAGCCAGGTGCTGGTCGGCTGGATCCCGGGATTGGGCAACGCCATCAATGCCTCGACCGCTGCGGCCCTGACGGAAGCGGTCGGCTGGGCCGCGAATGCGTATTTCGACGAGGCGGACCACCGGGCCGGTGCTCGTCACGATAGCGACGAACCGGGCCCGGCGACACGGCTGCCGCGCCCGGAACGCGCGCCGCGGCAGATTGTAGATGCGCTCCGTCGCGGCGCGCCCGGGTGGACCGGGCGCGTCGGACGGCGTCTCAGTACCGATACAGGTCGTGCTTGAACGGACCGGTCGCGGGGATGCCGATATACTCGGCCTGGGCCGGCGTCAGCTTCGTCAGGGTCGCGCCCACCTTCGCCAGGTGCAGGGCCGCCACTTTCTCGTCGAGCGCCTTCGGCAGCGTGTAGACCTGCCGCTCGTATCGCCCGGCCGGGGCGGTGAACAGCTCGATCTGCGCCAGCACCTGGTTGGTGAAGCTGGCGCTCATCACGAAGCTCGGGTGGCCGGTAGCATTGCCGAGGTTCACGAGCCGGCCTTCGGACAGCACGATCAGGCGCTTGCCGTCCGGGAATACGATCTCGTCCACCTGCGGCTTCACGTTCACCCAGGTATAGTTGCGCAGGGCCTCGATCTGGATTTCGGAATCGAAATGCCCGATGTTGCAGACGATCGCCCGGTGCTTCATCGCCCGCATGTGATCGAGCGTGATCACGTCGACATTGCCGGTGGCGGTGACGAAGATGTCGCCGAGCGGCGCGGCGTGCGCCATCGTCACGACCTCGTAGCCCTCCATCGCGGCTTGCAATGCGCAGATCGGGTCGATCTCGGTCACCATCACCCGGCAGCCGGCATTGCGCAACGATGCGGCAGAGCCCTTACCGACGTCACCGAAGCCGTTCACCACCGCGACCTTGCCGGCCATCATCACGTCGGTGCCGCGGCGGATGCCGTCGACCAGGGATTCGCGGCAGCCATACAGGTTGTCGAATTTCGACTTCGTCACGCTGTCGTTCACGTTGATCGCAGGCGTCAGCAGTTTGCCGTCGCGCGCCATGTCGCGCAGGCGGTGCACGCCGGTGGTGGTCTCCTCCGACACGCCGCGCACATCGGCGAGCATCTCCGGATATTTCTCGTGCATCAGCTTGGTCAGATCACCGCCGTCATCGAGGATCATGTTCGGCGTCCAGCCGTCTGGCCCGCGCACCGTCTGCTCGATGCACCACCAGAATTCCTCCTCCGTCTCGCCCTTCCAGGCAAACACCGGCACGCCGGCGGCGGCCACAGCGGCGGCGGCATGGTCCTGGGTGGAGAAGATGTTGCACGACGACCAGCGGACGGTCGCGCCGAGCGCCTGCAAGGTTTCGATCAGCACCGCGGTCTGCACCGTCATGTGGAGGCAACCGACGATGCGGGCGCCGGCGAGCGGCTTCGACGTGCCGTATTCGGTGCGGGTGGCCATCAGGCCGGGCATCTCGTCCTCGGCCATTGAGATCTCCTTGCGGCCCCATTCGGCCTGGGAGATGTCTTTCACCTTGTAGTCGGTCATCGGCGCGAGCTCCTTCTGGGTGGCAGCGCTATATAAGCATATCTTTATGTCCGCAATCCCCCCAGCCCCCGAAGCGTCGGGGCGCTCGCACCCGCGGTCGCCTGGGCGTGGCAAAGCCCGGCCTTACCTCGGCCGTTCGGGACCATGGGCCGCGGGGGCGCAGGGCTGCTCTACCGCTGGTTCTGGATGCCGCAGCCGTGACGGCTGGCCACGGCACTGCCGGCAACCGGCGACGAACCCACCACCCCTCCGTGCGGGCACCGCTTGCCCGCACGGAGATCGCTGGCGGCCGACAGGCTGTGGGCGATGGTGAGTCACGGGGATAACCAGCGCCCTCCGCGATGGCCCTCCATGGTAGCGGGGATAACCGACCTCGACCCGCAAAGCTGGGGACCAACTGACCGGCCCCGACCCGCCACCGGGGATAACCGGGAAAATCTTTCCTGCCCCGGGACTTGGCGGGTGGCTCTGCTGTGGACAGGCTGGGGGTGATCGCCGCCGCAACCGTAATCCCCGCTTCCCCGGGGCTCTTCTTCCCCTGCCAAAGCACTTCTTTATCTTTTTCCTTCTGGTAGAAGCCCCGGATGCGCAGCACGTCGGACGCGATGGTACGGGGGGACGGCTGCGCAAGTGGCAAGCCGTTGCTCGCGGTCCTGGAGGGGCACGCGGTCTGGCCACCGCCGCTGTGGCTGATGCGCCAGGCGGGGCGCTACCTGCCCGAGTATCGGGCGCTCCGGGCCGAGGTTGCGGATTTCATCGAGCTCTGCACCACCCCTGCGCTGGCCGCCGAGGTGACCCTGCAGCCGATCCGTCGGTTCGGCTTCGACGCGGCCATCCTGTTCAGTGACATCCTGATGCTGCCCTGGGCGTTGGGGCATGGGCTTGCCTTCCGCGAGGGCGAGGGGCCGGTGCTGCCGCCACTGACCGACAGGGCCGGCGTCGATCGGCTCGATCCTGCCCGCCTGGCGGGGGCGATCGCGCCGATCCTGGAAACGGTGCGCCGGGTGCGCGCCGGGCTTGTAGCCGAGGGCTTCGACCGCACCGCGCTGATCGGCTTTGCCGGAGCGCCGTTCACCGTTGCCTGCTACATGGTGGAAGGCGGTGGGTCGAAGGACTTCGCCGCCACCCGCACCATGGCCTATGCGCAACCGGAGCTGTTCGCGGCCCTGATCGAGCGGTTGACGGACGCGACAACGGCCTATCTCTCAGCCCAGATCGAGGCTGGCGCGGAGACGGTGATGCTGTTCGATTCCTGGGCCGGGGTGCTGTCGCCGCGCCTGTTCCGCGCGCATGTGATCGCGCCCACGGCCCACATCGTCGCGTCCCTGCGGGCGCGCTTTCCGGGGCTGAAGGTGATCGGCTTTCCGCGCCTGGCCGGTGGGCTGCTTGGCGAATATGCGGCGGCGACGGGTGTCGCGGCGGTCGGCGTCGACACCGCGACCGATCCGGTGCTGGCGCGGCGGCAGGTCGGTCCGGACGTCGCGTTGCAGGGGAATATCGATCCGCTCGCGGTGCTCGCCGGCGGCCCGGCGCTGACGGCCGCAGTCGAGGAAGTGCTGGCGGTGGCGCGCGATGGGCGGTGCATCGTCAATCTGGGGCACGGGATCCTGCCGCCGACCCCGCTTGCGCATGTCGCTGCCCTGGTCGCACGGGTGCGGGCGGCGGGGACGGCATGACCGCGCGGCGGGTCGCGATCGTCCTGTTCAACCTCGGCGGTCCGGATCGGCCGGAGGCGATCGGACCCTTCCTGCGCAACTTGTTTTCCGATCCTGCGATCCTACGGGTGCCGTTCTTCGTGCGTCCGTTCCTCGCCCGGTTCATCGCCGCGCGGCGGCTGAAGCCGGCCACTGAGAACTATGCGTTGCTCGGCGGCCGCTCCCCGTTGCTTGGCCTGACCGAAGAACAGGGCGCGGCCCTGGCTGCTGCGCTGCCGGAGATCGAGGCGCGCTGCTTCATCGCCATGCGCTACTGGCATCCGTTCAGCGACGCGGCGGCGCGCGCGGTGAAGGCCTGGGGGCCGGACGAAATCGTGCTGCTGCCGCTCTATCCGCAATATTCCACCACGACGACCGGCAGTTCGCTCGACGCCTGGCGCAAGGCCGCATGCGATGCGGCGTTGATCGCCGACGTCTCCGCGCTGTGTTGCTATCCGGATGATCCGGCATTCGCCGCCGCCACGGCCGAGGGCGTGCGCGCGGGCTGGCAGGCGGCGCGGGCCGCGCTCGATCCCGCGGTGAAGCTGCGGGTGCTGTTCTCCGCACATGGCCTGCCGGAGACGATCGTTCGCGCCGGTGATCCCTACCAGTGGCAGATCGAGCGTACCGTGGCCGCCGTGCTGGCCGCCTGGGGACCGGACCCGCCCGAAGACTCCGTGATCTGCTATCAGTCGCGCGCCACGCCACAGAAATGGCTGGAACCCAGCACGGACCAGGAGATCGAGCGTGCCGCGCACGACAAGGTGGCGGTGCTGGTGGTGCCGATCGCGTTCGTCTCGGAACATACCGAAACGCTGGTTGAGCTCGATGTCGAATACCGGCTCCTGGCCGAGCGGCTGGGCGTGCCAGGCTATTTCCGGGTACCGACGCAGAACGCCGCCCCGGCGTTCATCGCGTCCCTGGCCGGGCTGGTGCGGCGCACCCGGGCGCAGGGGCCGGGGATGTGCAGCCACGCGGGGGCGCGGATCTGCCCGGCGGGCTTCGTCGGCTGCCCGTTGCGGCAGGGTTGACGGCGGGCCGTCGGATATCTTATTGATATCCGGAGGAGAGCATCAGATGCAGGTCAGTCTCAGCCGGTGGGGTAACAGTCTCGGGCTGCGTATCCCGAAGGAGGTTGCCGGTCAGCTCGGCCTGCACCCGGGCGCGCAGGTCGAGGTCGCAAGGGAAGGCGGTCGGATCGTGATCTCCTGCCCGCGCCCACGCTATCGGCTGGAGGATCTGCTGGCCGCCGTGACGCCGGATATCGTTACGGCGTTCGACTGGGGTCCGGATCAGGGTCGGGAGAACCCGGAGGATCCGGGGACCGGTGGCGGCGGGGCTCATGACGGCTGACTATGCGCCCGAAGCCGGTGACCTCATCTGGACGGATTTCGATCCCCGCATCGGTCGCGAGCAGAGCGGGCGGCGACCGGCGCTGGTGATCTCGCCCCGTCCGTTGTGGGAAGCGTCGCGTTTCGTCATCGTGTGCCCGATCACTTCGCGAGTGCGTCCGTGGAGCACGAGCACCGTGTTGCCGTCGGGTCTGCCGGTGCAGGGTGAGGTTCTCACATCCCATGTGCGCAGCATCGACACCTTGGCCCACACGATCGTTCCGGTGGGCGCGCGGGTGCACCCCGCGGTCCTGGAGGACGTGCGGGCGCGTCTGGCCGCGCTGATGGGGATCGAACCATGAGCGCGGCGGCGGCGATGGCCCTGGCGGCACGCAGCCGGCCGGTGCGGCTGGTGGTGTTCGATTGCGACGGCGTGCTGATCGACAGTGAGGGGATTGCCGGCCGGGTCACCGCCGCGGCGCTCTCCGAGCTGGGCTGGATCATGACTGCCGCGGACTGCCAGGCGCGTTTCCTGGGCATGAGCCTTGCAGACATGTGTGGCGCCATTGCCGCCGAACGGCGCGCGCCGTTGCCGCCAGGCTGGGAACCGGGGTTGGCGGCGCGGCTCGCCGCGGCACTCGGGCGGGAGGCGGTGTTGGTGCCGGGGGCGGCGGCGGCATTGGCTGGGGTCGCGGCGCTCGGGCTGGACTGGCGGGTGGCATCCAATTCCGGGATGGCGGAATTGGCGGCGAAATTCGCCTGCACCGGCCTTACTGCGCTGGTGGACGGGCGGGTCTGGAGCGCAGAGACGGTGATTGCGCGCGGCGGCCGGGGCAAGCCGGCGCCCGATCTGTTTCTGGCTGCGGCGGCCTCGGCCGGGGTGGCGCCGGCGGCCTGCGTCGTGGTCGAGGATTCGCTGCCCGGCGTGCGCGGTGCGGTGGCGGCCGGGATGACGTGTCTCGGTTTCTGCCCGGGGGATGAGGGCACAGCGTTGCGCGCGGCCGGTGCGGTGCCGTTCCATGACCTCGCGGCGCTGCCCGCGTTGCTGGCAGAAGGGATGACGGCATGACGATCGCGGCGTTGGCGCCATATTATTTGTGGCTCAAGGCGGCTCACGTGATTTCCGTGATCGCGTGGATGGCGGCGATGTTCTATCTGCCGCGGCTTTATGTGTACCACTGCGAAGTCCGCCCCGGCTCGGCGGCGAGCGAGCGGTTCAAGGTGATGGAACGGAGGCTGCTGCGCGCGATCGCCAACCCCGCAATGATCGCCACCTGGACCTTCGGCATCCTGCTGGTGCTGACGCCGGGGGTGATCGACTGGTCGGCCGGGTGGTGGCATATGAAACTCACTGCGGTGATCCTGATGTCGGGTTTGCACGGTGCATTTTCCGGCTGGCGGCGGGATTTCCTGCACGATCGCAACCGCCGCAGCGCGCGGTTCTACCGGATCGCGAACGAACTGCCGACCGTGCTGATGATCGTGATCGTCATCATGGTGATCGTGCGGCCGTTCTGAGCCCCCCGGCGCGCCCGGCGCGACCCTTCCATTCATGTCCAGCTTGACAAATCCCCGGCCCGAGGCCATTTGCCCCGATTGACCGGGACCGGCCCTGAGGCTAGGTTCTGGGCCTTCCCCATCTTCCGCGCGGCCCCTGGCCGCCTTTCGCCCTTCCAGGATGGAACGGTCCGGCCCTCGGCGGATAGTCCCGCCGGCCGGTGGTGCGTCCGCCCGAACCGTTTCCCCTCCCCCGCCTGTCTGCCTCCACGCCGCCCCGTCCCGCGCCCTTCCCCCCTCGGACCACGCCAAGGCATCGCGATGCATCTCGCCGAACTCAAGGCAAAATCCCCCGCCGACCTGCTGTCCTACGCCGAATCGCTCCAGATCGAGAATGCATCGTCCCTGCGCAAGCAGGACATGATGTTCGCGATCCTGAAGAACCTGGCCGAGAACGACCAGGCGATCCACGGGGAGGGCACGCTTGAGATCCTCCCCGATGGTTTCGGCTTCCTGCGCAGCCCGCAGGCCAACTATTTGCCCGGCCCGGACGATATCTACGTCAGTCCCACCCAGGTGCGCCGCTTCGCCCTGCGCACCGGCGATACCGTCGAAGGCCAGATCCGGGCCCCCAAGGACGGTGAACGATATTTCGCCCTGCTCAAGCTCAACACCATCAATTTCGAGCCGCCGGATGCGGTGCGCCATCGCATCAATTTCGACAACCTGACACCCTTGTATCCCGATCGCCGCCTGAAGATGGAGGTCGAGAACTTCCAGTCGGTGGCGAAAGGCCCCGGCAAGGACTTCACCCCCCGGGTGATCGACCTGATCGCGCCCATCGGCCTCGGCCAGCGCGCGCTGATCGTGGCGCCGCCGCGCACCGGCAAGACGGTGATGCTGCAGAACATCGCCACCGCGATCGCCGCCAACCACCCCGAAGTCTTCCTGATCGTGCTGCTGATCGACGAGCGGCCGGAAGAGGTCACCGACATGTCACGGTCGGTGAAGGGCGAGGTCGTGGCGTCGACCTTCGACGAACCGGCGACGCGGCACGTGCAGGTGACCGACATGGTGCTGGAAAAGGCCAAGCGCCTGGTGGAACACAAGCGCGACGTGGTGATCCTGCTCGACAGCATCACGCGGCTGGCGCGCGCCTACAACACCGTCGTGCCGTCGTCGGGCAAGGTGCTGACCGGCGGCGTGGACGCTAACGCGCTGCAACGCCCGAAGCGCTTCTTCGGCGCGGCGCGCAATATCGAGGAAGGCGGCTCGCTCACCATCATCGCCACCGCCCTGATCGATACCGGCAGCCGCATGGACGAGGTGATCTTCGAGGAGTTCAAGGGCACCGGCAACTCGGAAATCATCCTGGACCGCAAACTGTCCGACAAGCGCAGCTTCCCCGCGATCGACATCACCAAGTCGGGCACCCGCAAGGAAGAGTTGCTGGTGGAAAAGAGCACGCTTTCCAAGATGTGGGTCCTGCGTCGCATCCTGAACCCGATGGGGACGGTCGATGCGATGGAGTTCCTGCTGGACAAGCTGAAATTCAGCAAGACCAACAACGATTTCTTCGATGCGATGAACACCTGACCCGTCTCCCTCCCCCGCAAGGGGGAGAAAAAAAAGCGGCGCGCCTTGCCGGGCGAGGCGCGATCGCGCAGGGTCGGCCCATGTCATCCTCCGAACCTCTGCACGTCGTCGTCATCGGTGCCGGCATCATCGGCGCGGCCACCGCGGTTGAATTGTTGCGCGACGGGCATCGGGTCACCTTGGTCGAACCCGGCGATCCGGGTGGGGAGCAGGCCGCCAGCTACGGCAACGGGTGCTGGCTCAGCACCGCTTCGGTGGTGCCGATGTCCGCACCCGGGATCTGGCGTAAGGTGCCGGGCTGGCTCGCCGATCCGCTCGGCCCGCTCACGATCCGCTGGCGCCATCTGCCGCGCATGTTGCCGTGGCTGGTACGCTTCCTGCGTGCCGGCGCGACGGAAGAGCGGGTGATGGCCACCGGGCGGGCGCTGCGCCAGCTGATCGCGGATTGCCCGGAACGCCATCGTGTGCTGGCCGAGGAAGCCGGCGTCGGCGCGCTGATCCGTCGCCAGGGGCTGCTGTACGTCTTCCCCTCCCGCGCCGCGTTTGCCGCCGAGGCGCTGGCCTGGCGGGTGCGTCGCGCCAACGGCGTGACCTGGACCGAGCTCGATACCGACGAGCTGCGCCAGTTCGAACCCGTGCTCGACCGGCGCTACACGTTCGGCGTGTTCGTCGACTCGGGCGGGCATTGCCTGGACCCCGGCGCCTATGTCGCGGCCCTGGTCGCGCACGCCGTTGCCCAGGGGGCCAGCCTGCGGCGCACCCGCGCGACCGGCTTCCGCATCGACGGCGGCCGTCTCCGCGCCGTGCGCACGGAAGCCGGCGATATCCCTGCCGACCGCGCGGTGATCGCTGCAGGCGCCTTCTCGCGCGCGCTGGCCGCCGCGGTCGGCGATCATGTGCCGCTGGAGACCGAGCGCGGCTACCACGCCGTGATCGCCGCGCCGGAGGTCGCCCCGCGCCACCCCGTGATGCCCTCGGACGGCAAGATGTCGATCACCCACATGGCGAGCGGCCTGCGCCTGGCCGGCCAGGTGGAGCTCGCCGGGCTAGCCGCGGCGCCCGACTGGCGGCGGGCCGGCATCCTGCGCGACTTTGCGCTGCGCCTGTTCCCCGGCCTGCCACGGACCTTGCCGGAGGATCGGGTGAAGGTCTGGATGGGACACCGCCCGTCGATCGCCGATGGCCTGCCCTGCATCGGCCCCGCGCGTGCGACCGCCGACGTCGTGCATGCGTTCGGTCACGGCCATGTCGGACTGGCGGCGGGGGCGACGACCGGGCGGCTGGTCGCCGACCTGATCGGCGGGCGCCCGCCGACGATCGATCCCGCACCCTATGCGCCGGGGCGGTTCCGCGGCGGGCGGGCGCATCGGGCGCCGTCATGATTGCGAAGAGTTTACTCGCGCTCCCGTGACCCGCGTCGCGGCGGGCTGCTAAGCAGACGCACGGGGCACCGACGCACGGACGGATATCCGCCCGCTTCCGCCATGGACGCGGGGGCGCTTTTGGCCAGCCGCCCCGGAGGAGACGCCGAGACATGACAAGACTTCTGTCCGCAGCCGCCGCGCTGCTTCTTGTCGCCGTGGGGGGCGCGCACGCCGCCACCCTGCACGTCGGCCCCGGCCAGACATACACGGCCCCCAGCCAGGCGATCGCGGCGGCGCATGATGGCGACACGGTGAAGATCGCCGCCGGCACCTATTTCGATTGCGCCAGCGTCAACCAGAACGACCTCACGATCGAGGGCGTCGGCCCGAAGACGGTGATGACCGACAAGACCTGCGCCGGCAAGGCGATCCTGGTCATGAACGGCAACAACGACACGATCAAGGACCTCACGTTGCAGCGCGCGCGGGTTCCGGACGGCAACGGCGGTGGCGTCAGGGCCGAAGGCGGCAACCTGACGCTCGACGGCGTCGACGTGGTCAACAACCAGGACGGCCTGCTGGGGGCGCCGAACCCGAAGGCGACGATCCGCATCCTCAACAGCAATTTCGTCGACAACGGTAGTTGCGCGAGCCACGGCGGCTGCGCGCATGCGATCTATGTCAACGCGCTGGCCGAGTTGGATGTCGAGCACACGCGCTTCTACGATACCCAGCAGGGCCACAACATCAAGTCGCGCGCACTGAAGACGGTCGTGAAGAACTGCACGATCGAGGACGGGCCGGACGGCACCTCCAGCTACCAGATCGACATCCCCTCCGGCGGCAGCCTGATCGCCGACGGCAATACGTTCGAGAAGGGCCCGAAGTCGGGCAACCACGGCACGGTGATCTCGATCGGGGAGGAAGGCGTGAGCCAGCCCACCGACACGATCGAGGTGAAGAACAACACGGTGATCGACAATTCCGGCTTCCCCACGGTCTTCGTCCGCAACATCACCGCAACCCCGGCGCTGCTGGCGGGGAATACCTTCAAGGGGGGGAAGGTCACCCCTTTAGTGGGGGATGGCTCAGCGCGCTGAAACTGAGCCTGGTGCTGCGCGCCAAGCGTGACGCGCATTTTGTCATCGACACGACCAAGGCGGCGCTGCACCTGCTGATCGACAACCCGAAGGCGGCGGCCGAACGCGCGCTGCGGATGCTGCTGTAAGCGGACGTGTGCCGCGTGTCGCCCCGGCGTCGGGTGCGATCGCGCTTCCCTCGGGCGCGGGACGCGGGCATCATTGCGCGCGTGCCGGTCGGGCATGCCGGGTCCGGGGGCTGGCCCGCCTGGGGGCGGGCGAAAAGATGGGGTGCGCGAACGATGTCCTGGCGGCCTGATCCTGGGCGCGCCGATCCTGGGCGCACCCCCGGAGGCCTGCGCAGCGGCGCGGCGCCCCCGACGCGGATGCCGTCCCGGGCGCAGCGCCGCACGGGACCGACCGAGCCGCCCGGCGCGGACGGGCGCACGGCCCACCGCACCATGCGCCGCCATCGCCGGCGAGGCTGGCTTGTGGCGTTCGTGGTGCTGCTGGTGCTGGGGGCTTTCGGCGGGGCGGTGGCGGCGGTGATCGTGATCGACCGGGTCGCGCAGCCGCCGCGCGACTGGGCGCCCTACCTGCAACGCCGCGCGGCCGGCCATGATCCGATGATCGAACGGGTGGCGGGGCTGGCAGCCGCCTATCTGCGCTGGGCCGACCGTTTGCCCCCGGCACACCGGATCGAGGTGCCTCCGCGCATCGGCGCCGCACCCTGGCGGGATGCCGGGCCGCCGCACGCTACGGCGCCAGGCCGCCTGGTCGTCGTCGACTCCGTGGGCGCGCTCGGCGCCGCCCTGGCCGACGCCCGGCCGGGCGACGTGATCGAGCTGCTGGGCGGGACCTACACTTTGGAGAACCGCGGCTTCTACCTCTCCCGCGCCGGCACGGCGGCCGCCCCCATCACCTTGCGCGCGGCGCGCCTGGGCGATGCCGTGATCCGGTCCGACGTGGTGGAGGCGTTCAAGGTCGCCGCGCCCTACTGGCGGTTCGAGAACCTGATCATGCGCGGCGTCTGCGGCGGCGATTCCGACTGCGAACACGCCTTCCATGTCGTCGGCGCGGCGTCCCACATCGTCATCGCCAATTCGCGACTGGAGAATTTCAACGCCCAGGTGAAGGTCAACCGGGAGGGCACGGCGACCCCCGACGACGGGCGGATCGAACACGACAGCCTGATCGACACCCACCCGCGGGTCACGCCGAACCCGGTGACGCCGATCGACCTCGACACCGGCTCGGGCTGGACGATCCGCGACACCTTGATCGCCGATTTCGTGAAAGCGGACGGCAACGGCGTTGCCTACGGCGCGTTCGCCAAGGCGGCGGGCAGCGGCAATCGCTTCATCCGCAACGTCGTGCTCTGCCGCTGGCACCTGCCCGACCTTGCGGGCGAGCGGGTCGGGCTTTCGTTCGGCGGCGGCGGGTCGCCCGATTACATCCGCCGCGATTTCGGGCGCACGGGGTTGGAGGCGCTGGGCGGGACCATGCGCGACAACCTGATCGCGTTCTGCAATGACGACGGCATCTACGTGAACCGCTCCGCCAACGTGACGATCGCGCACAATACCCTGATCGACACCGGCGGCATCGACGTGCGGTTCCGGCCGTCGCGCGCGGTTGTGGAGGACAATCTGGTGGACGGCGCGATCCGTTCGCGCGAGGACGGCGGAATTGAGGGCTACGGCAACCGGGCGACCTGGCTGCCGCTGCTGTTCCTGGGCCTCCATCCGCAGCGGGCGTTGTTTGCCGACCCGGCGCGGCTCGACCTGCGTTGGCGGACCCGGCCGGCGGCGGGGGACGATCCCGATCCGCATCGCGATTTGTGCGGTGCGGTGCGGCCGGCGCGCCCGTTGCCGGGGGCGTTCCAGGATTATGCACGATGCTTTGTGCGGAGCGCGGGCGGGGAAAACCGGGGGATAGTGCCCTGAGGAGAGGGGCGTGCGCGCCGCCCGGCATCCCCATCTCGTGCCGTATGCCCCCCTCACCCCGACCCTCTTCTCCCGCAAGTGCGGGGGGAGAGGGGAATGGCGGCGGATCAGCCGTTCCACAGCAGGGAGACGCCGCGGGCTTGCGCCGCCTCGGGATTTCCCATCTGATCCGCCCCCGGGCGCCGCCCGGCCGTGACCGGCGCGCCCGCCCCCACCCAGGGTCACGGAGCCTCATGTGAGCCAAAGCCAGTCCCGCCTGTCCATCCTCCTCCGTCGCCGCCCGAGCGGGGCGCCGCGGCAGGAGGATTTCGAACCCCGCCACGACCCGATCCCCACGCCCGGCCCGGGCGAGGTATTGACCCGAACGATCTTCCTCTCGATCGACCCCTACATGCGCGGCCGGCTGTCCGACCGCCCCTCCTACGCGCCCCCGGTCAAGCCCGGCGACGTGATGACCGGGGAGACATTGGGCGAAGTGCTCGCTTCCAACGATCCGCGCTTCACGCCCGGCGATGTCGCCGTGGGCGCGCGCGGCTGGCAGAGCCATATTGTCTCGCCGGCGGATCGGTTGGCCAAGGTGGACCGCGACGGCGCGCCGCTGTCGGCCTACCTCGGCGTGCTGGGCATGCCCGGCACCACCGCCTATTCCGGCATGACCGACATCGGCCGGCCTAAGGCGGGCGAAACGGTGGTGATCTCCGCCGCCTCCGGCGCGGTCGGCTCGGTCGCCGGGCAACTGGCCAAGCGCGCCGGCGCGCGGGTGGTGGGCATCGCCGGCGGCGCCGACAAATGCCTGTTTGTGCAGCAGGACCTGGAATTCGACGACTGCGTCGACCACCGCGCGCTCGACCTCGCCGCCGAACTCGCCGCCGCCTGCCCGAACGGCATCGACGTCTATTTCGAGAACGTGGGCGGCCGCGTGCAGGAAGCCGCGTTCTCCCTGCTCAACCCGTTCGCGCGGGTGGTGATGTGCGGGATGGTGTCACAATACAACGAAGCGGAATTCCCGCCCGGCCCCAACCTCGGCTTCGTGGTCGGCAAGCGGGTGCTGATCCAGGGCATGATCGTCTCCGACAAGCCGGAACGTTTCGCCGAATGGCGCACCCTCGCCGCCCCCTGGGTGCGCGAGGGCAGCCTGCGCTATCGCGAGGATGTCGTGCCCGGTCTGGAGAACGCGCCGGAGGCGCTCGCCGGCATCCTGGGCGGACGCAATTTCGGCAAGCTGCTGGTCCGCGTCGGACCGGATCCGGCCTGAGGGGGACGCGCGCAATGGACCAGACTCTTCTCGACACGCTCACCACCTGGCGCCGCCATCTGCACGCCCACCCCGAGGTTTCGTTGCAGGAACAGGAAACCGCGCGCTTCGTCTGCGCCCGGCTCGCCGAGCTCGGCATTCCGTTCGAAGCCGGCATCGGCGGCCACGGCGTGGTCGCGACCCTGCACCGCGGCGGCTCCAACCGCGCGGTCGGGCTGCGCGCGGACATGGATGCGCTGCCGATCGCCGAGGCGACCGGGTTGCCCTACGCCTCCACCTCCCCGGGTGTGATGCACGCCTGCGGGCATGACGGGCACACGACCTCCCTGCTCGGCGCCGCAGCCTTGCTGGCACGCGATCCGGGCTGGACCGGCACCGTTCATTTCGTGTTCCAGCCGGCGGAGGAAGGCAGCGGCGGCGCGCTCGCGATGCTGGCCGACGGGCTGCTGGCGCGGTTTCCGATGGAGCGGATTTTCGGCTACCACAACTGGCCCGGCCTGCCGCCCGGCACCGTCGCGGTGCACGACGGCCCGGTGATGGCCGCCGGCGCACGGCTGGCGCTGGAGGTGCGCGGCCGCTCCGGCCACGCTGCGCTGCCGCATGAAACCCGCGATCCCATGATCGCCGCCGCGCACCTGCTGCTGGCACTGCAATCCATCGTCTCGCGCGAAACGAGCCCGCTCGATTCCGCGGTGATCTCGATCGCCACGATGGAAGCCGGCAGCGCCGCCAACCAGATCTCCGACCGCGCGCTGATGCGCGGCACCATGCGCACCTTGCGCGAACCGGTGCGCGAAGCGACCGAGGCAGCGCTGCACCGCATGGCCGAAGGCGTCGGCCGCACCTTCGGCGTGGAGATCGACGTCACGATCCGCCGCGGCGTCACCGTCACCGCCAACCGCCCGCAGGACGCGGCCCTGGCCGCCGAGGCCGCCGCCGGCGCCGGGCTCGCGGTCCGCCGCGACCTGGCCCCGGCGATGACCGGGGAGGATTTCGGCTGGTTCCTGCAGGAAATCCCCGGCGCCTTCGTCTGGATCGGCAACGGCGACGGGCCGGGGCTGCACAATGCCGGCTACGACTACAACGACGCGATCCTGCCGGCGGCGTCGGGCTTCCTGGCCGCAACCGCGCGGCGGGCGCTCGGCGGCTGAGGGCGAACGGAGGCAACCGATGATCGGCATCGATTGGGGGACCAGCCGCTTCCGCGCCTTCCGCCTGGCGCCGGACGGTGCGATCCGCGACCACCGCAGCGGCGCGCGCGGCGTGCTCGCCGTGCCGAACGGCCGGTTCGCCGACAGCCTGCGCGAGGAGATCGGCCCCTGGCTCGCCGCCGGCGAGCGCCACGTGCTGATGTGCGGCATGGTCGGCAGCCGCCAGGGCTGGGTCGAAGCCCCGTATCTTCCCTGCCCCGTCGGCCCGGCCGAGCTCGCCGCCGCGCTGATCGACGTGCCGTTCGACTGGGCCGAGGTGAAGCTTGTGCCCGGCGTGAACGGCGCTGACCCCGACGGCGTCGCGGAGGTGATGCGCGGGGAGGAAACCCAGCTCGCCGGCGCCCTCGCCGCCTTCGACCGGCTGGGCGCCGGGCGGGTCGCCGCGGCCTGCCTGCCCGGCACCCATTCCAAATGGGCGCGCGTGGCGGGCGGACGCATCACCGGCTTCGCCACCCACATGACCGGGGAGGTGTTCGCCGCCCTGCGCGGCCACACGATCCTCGGCCGCACCATGCAGGACGGCGCCGCCACCGATCTGCCGGCGTTCGACCGCGGCGTCGCCCGCGCCGCGCAGGCGGGCGGGCTGCTGCACCACCTGTTCGGCGTCCGCGCCGAAGCCCTGGCCGGGCGGCTCGATCCCGGCGCCGGCGCGTCCTACCTGTCCGGCCTGCTGATCGGGCACGAGGTAAAGGCGGCGCTGACCGGCGTGGCCGCCGACGCCGTGGTGCCGGTGATCGGGGCGCCGGAACTGACCGCGCTCTATGCCCGCGCGATCGAAGCCGGCGGCGGCATCGCCGAGCGGATCAACGGGGAGGCCGCGGCGCGCGGCCTCGGCCTGATCGGGGCGCTGGTCGGATGGCGCTGAGCACCTGGCTCGCCCGCTGCCCGCTGGTCGCGATCCTGCGCGGCGTGGCCCCGGAGGAGGCGGAAGGCATCGCCGCCGCGCTGGACGCCGCCGGCATCGCGATCATCGAGGTCCCGCTCAATTCGCCGCGCCCGCTGGAGAGCATCGCCCTGCTGGCGCGCCTGTTCGGCGACCGCCTGTTGATCGGCGCCGGGACCGTGACCACTCCGGATCAGGTCGCCGCGGTGGCCGACGCCGGCGGCCGGCTGCTGGTGACGCCGCACGCCGATCCGCGCCTGGTGGCGGCGGCCAAGGCGCGCGACATGCTGGCCGTGCCCGGGTTCTTCACCCCGGCGGAGGCGTTCGCGCTGCTCGCAGCCGGCGCCGACGGGCTGAAGCTCTTCCCCGCCGAGGCGGCCAGCCCCGCCGTGCTGCGCGCCCTCCGCGCCGTGCTGCCGGCAGGAACCCTGGTTCTGCCGGTGGGTGGGATGGACGCGGCAAGCCTGCCCGCCTGGCGCGCCGCAGGGGCGGCCGGATTCGGCATCGGCTCGGCCATCTACCGCCCCGGTGACGACGCCGCGACCGTGGTGGCAAAGGCGCAGGCGCTGCTGCAGGCCTGAACAGGGCGGGATGGGCCTGGGGGCTGGCGCTGGACCGCCCTCACCCCCTCGCCCGGCGCCGCCCGAGGGCGAGCACCGCGTCGACCAGGATCGCGATGTCCTCGGCGCGGGTGCGATGGTTCACTATGGCGGCGCGGATCGCGAGCTTGCCGTCGATCGTGGTGGTGGACGGCGCGGCGATGCCGGCTTCCTGCAGGTCGGCGACCAGTTCCGCCGTGTGCCTGTCGCTGTCGGCGGGGAAGCGATAGCGGAAGCAGACGATGTTCAGCGCGACGGGGGCGAGGCGTTCCAGCTCCGGCTCCGCATCCACCCGCGCGGCCAGGTCCTGGGCCAGGGTGCAGGTGCGGGCGATGGCGCTGCCGAGGTGGGCGGCGCCGTAGGTTTTCAGGGTGAACCAGACCTTCAGCGCCCGGAAGCCGCGCGACAGGTCGGGACCGAAATCGCATGGCCAGGGCGCGCCGCCGGCCAGCCCCCGCGCCTCGTGGCGCAGATAGGCGGCCGGGGCGGCGAAGGCTTGCTCGGCCAGCGCCGGATCGCGCACCAGGATGCAGCCGGCGTCGTAGGGCACCTGGCCCCATTTGTGGAAGTCGAATGCCAGGCTGTCCGCCGCCTCGATCCCTGCCAGCAGCGGGCGCAGCTTCGGCGCGAAGGCGGCGAGCGCGCCGAACGCGCCGTCCACGTGGAACCACATGCCCTCCCGCCGGGCGAGCGGGGCGAGCGCGGCGAGGTCGTCGATCGCGCCGATATCCACCGTGCCCGCGGTGCCGACCAGCAGAAACGGGCGGATGCCGGCGGCGCGGTCCTGCGCGATCGCGTCTTCCAGCGCCGCGAGGTCGATCCGCCCCAGCTTGTCGGTCGGGATCAGCCGCAGCGCGTCGGTGCCGAGCCCGGCCATGTCCATCGCGCGCGGGATGCACCCGTGCGCGGCGGCCGAGGTGTAGGCGGCCAGCCGCAATCCCTCCACGCCGGCCCGCCGCACCTCCGGCCCGGCCGCGGCGGCGCGCGCGATCAGCACGCCGATCAGATTGGCGATCGAGGTCCCGGTGACCAGCAGCCCCCCGGTTTCCGCCGGCAGGCCGAACAGGGCAGCCATCCAGCCGATCACCTGGCGCTCCACCAGGATCGGCGCGTGGTCGCGCCCGCCGAGGTTGGCGTTCAGCCCCGCGGCCAGCATCTCCCCCAGCAGCCCGGCGACGTTGCCGCCGCCGTGCACCCAGCCCATGAAGCGCGGGTGAGTGTTGCCGGTGGCGTAGGGCTGGATCAGCCGTTGGAACTGATCGAGCACTGCGCCGATGCCCTCGCCCTCGTCCGGCAGGCCGGTCCGCAGCGCGGCGCGCACGGGCTCCGGCGTTTTCTGCCAGACCGGCTGGTCGCGCAGGGTGGCGAGGTGGTCCAGGATGCCGTCGAGCGCTTGGTGCGCGGTGGCGCGGAAGGCAGGCCAATCGGTGGGGTCGAGGTCGCCCCGGTCGGGGTCGCCTAGGTCGAGAGCGCTCCGGTCGAGAGCGCCAGAGTCGTGGGGGATCGGATCGGGCGCGGGTGCGCTGTCGGCGGAGGTCTCCGGCCGGAGCCAGGGCAGCGGCAGGGCGGTCTCGTGCTGGTCCGGCATGGTGCGGGGTCAACCTGTGGCGCTGGGGCGACGGTGTAGCCGAGGTACCGCGCCAGGGTTCATGAAGAAAGTGAAAATCGGGTTGTGGCGCGTCGGGCGCCGGGCGCCCCGCCGTCAAATGAATTGCGTGCCGCCGTTGAGCTGCACGGTCTGGCCGATCATGTAGGGATTGCCGATCACCATCAGCACCGCCTGCGCGACCTCCTCGGCCGTACCCATGCGGCCGAGCGGGATGCGTTTCACGTATTCGTCCCGCCGCGCCGCCATCATGTCGGTCTCGATCAGGGACGGCGCGACGGCGTTGACCGTGATCCCGTCGCCGACCAGGCGCGCGGCATAGCCGCGGGTCAGCCCCTCCATGCCCGCTTTCGACGCGTTGTAGTGCACGCCGATGCCGCCCGCCCCGCGCGCGGCGCCGGAGGAGATGTTGACGATGCGCCCCCAATGCTGCGCGCGCATGTGCCCCAGGACGGCCTGGGTGCACAGGAAGACCGATTTCAGGTTGACCGCCAGGGTGGTGTCGAAATCGGCCTCCGTCAGCTCGTCCACGGACCGGATCAGCGCGATGCCGGCGTTGTTGACCAGGATGTCCACCGGGGCCAACTGGTCCGCGACCGCCGCCACCATGGACGCGACGGCGGCGGCGTCGGACACGTCGGCGCCGATCGCGATCGCGCGTCGGCCCATGGCGCGGATCGTCGCGACGACTTCGTGCGCCTCCGCCGCCCGCTCACGGTAGTTCACGGCGACATCGGCGCCGGCCTCGGCGAGCATCAGCGCGACGGCGCGCCCGATCCCGCGCGAGGCGCCGGTGACGAGGGCAACGCGGTGGGCGAGATCGGCGGTGAGCGGCATCTGGGCCTCGTGGGGCAGGAGTGCGAGCGGAGATGTAGGACATAGGGGCCCGCGGCGGCAGAGCCACTGCGCGTCTGCCGGACTGTCCGTGCCGTCGTGCCGGCCGCGGCCGGGCGTTCGGGGGCTGTCTGCTGGTGGGGCCTGCGGTCCCGCCGCTGTCCGTGGCGGCGCCCCCGGGGGCCGATGCCGGGGGGCGGTGCTGGGGGACGCGCTCGGGGGTATGGGCGGACGGTGCTGGGGGGACGTACCCGGGGGGCGGGTGGAGGGCAGTTGCAGGGCCTAAACGTTATGAATACGCAACGATAGGGACGTGCGAAACCACGCGCCGGCCTAGCGTCCGAAAAGCGGAGGGCGGAAGCCTTGCGGACCGTACTCGCGGGCCGCGGCGGCGTCGGACAGCCGAAGCATGCGCACGGGGTCGGGTCTTGCCACCGGCGCGCGCCGCGCCGGCCTGGGTGGCGGCGGGGGCAGGGTCTCGGGCGGCATGATGCCGAACATCCGGCAGATCGGGCGCAGCACGCGCCATAGGCGCGGGGCCGTCGCCAGCAATTCCGCCATCTCCGGCTGCGCCAGGAGATAGGCGAACTCGATGCCATACGGCACCAGGTCCGGCCCCATCCGGGCCAGCCAGCCGTAGCCGCGCGGCAGCAGGCGCAGCGGCTTCTTGGGCCGCGCGCGTAGCCTGCGCGAGGGGAACGGATCGACCGGCGTCCCGTCTTCCGACACGGCATCTTCCGACACCGTATTCTCCGGCTCGGGCGCAGGTTCGGGGGGACGGCAGCGGGTGCGCGCCACTGGCTGGGCGGCAATGACGGCGAAGCGATTGGCCGCGTCCGTCAGGCGGTTCCAGATCAGGGCCCCGAGGGTCATCAGCGGCCCGTTGTCCTCCATCGCTCCGCCCACCGCCACCCGCAGCCGGCTGATGAACAGCGTAAAGCGCTTGGCGAGCGCCCACGCTTCGGTGTCAGGAGGGACAAAGACTGCACG
>JABBNW010000337.1 GCA_019352115.1 Pseudomonadota bacterium | reverse complement strand
CCGCCGCGGTCGACACCGGGGGAACCCTGGTCGTCCGTCCTTGTACCCCGGCCGACGCGGACGCGGTATGGCGCATCCTGGAACCCGTGCTGCGCGCGGGGGAAACCTACGCCCTCCCCGCGGAGTGGAGCCGGGCGGAGGCGCTGGCCTACTGGTGCGCCGCCGGGCACCAGGTGTTCGTTGCGGTGGACGACGGCGCGGTGGTCGGCACCTATTTCCTGCACGCCAACCAGCAGGGTGGCGGCGCGCACGTGGCCAATTGCGGCTACGCGACCGCTCCGCACGCGGTGGGCCGCGGCGTGGCGCGGACCATGTGCGCCCATTCCCAGGCGCTTGCCGCCGCGCAGGGATTCCGCGCGATGCAGTTCAACTTCGTGGTCAGCACCAATACGCGCGCGGTGGCGCTGTGGCGGCGCTGCGGCTTCGACGTCGTCGGCACCCTGCCCGGTGCGTTCCGCCATCCGGCGCTCGGCTTCGTCGATGCGCTGGTCATGTTTCGCCACCTGTCGTTGGCCGCGCGCTGAGCGCCACCCACCGGGCACGCGCCACCGACCGGGCACGCACCGGCAAGCTCACCCAGGCCACCGCGGCCACAGGGTGCCGATCGGCCCGTCGGCCCCGCCGACCGGATCGCTCGCAGGAAAATCGACCCGCGCGATCCGACTAAGCATCGCGTCCGTAGGCGCCGCGCGGCAGACGTCGAACGCCTGGCCCGGCGGGTAGCCGCCCACGACGAGGAAATCGGCGCTGGCCGCGATCCGGCAGTGGCCCGTGCCGGCGGGCAGCAGGGCCACATCCCCGGCGGCGACCCGCACCTCCGTCCCGCCCGGTCCGCCCAGCATCAGCCGCGCGCTCCCCGCCGCGAAGCCGAGCACTTCATGCGCGGTCGCGTGGTAATGGTGGTACGGGAACACCCCGTTGCGCCATTGCGCCGGCCAGGCATTGCGGCCGAACAACTGCTCGAGCGCCGAGGCCGTCGCCTCCGGCGTGCCTGGCGTCACGACGCCGCGGTACAGCAACACGGGCAGGCGGGGATTGTTCGGCACCCAGTCGTTGCGGTTCAGCGTCAGGGTTTCATATCTCACGGTCTTGTCTCCGTGCGTGCCAGGGCGGCGGCGGTCAAGGGATCGGGCGCGCCTGCGAAATACATCTCGAGCGCTGCGCGGAACGCCGGGGCCGCGTCCGCGACGCGGGCGAACAGGCTCATGCAGGCATGGAATTTCAGATCGTCCGGACTGGCGAAGATCGCGTGCGCGGATCGGCCCTCCTGCCGGTTGACCAGCTCGGTGCAGGCGATCAGCCGCGGCCCCAGAACCGGGTGGCGCAGATAGGCCTGCGCTTCCTCCAGGGAGCCGATGGCGTAGCGCCGGGACATGGCGCTCTGTCCCAGCCCGCGCAGTTGCGGAAACACGAACCACATCCAGTGCGTGCGTTTGCGGCCTGCGGCAAGCTCGCGACGGACCTGGTCCATCACCGGGTCCTGCGCCTGGACGAAGCGATCGAGGTCGAACGGGTCGGTCATCCGTCATCCCTCACGTGAGGCAATCGAATCGATCCCGCTCCAGATGGCCTCGCGACGCGATCCGGCGGTGGTGGCCCGTCGCTCCGGTCGTGGGACGCAGGGTGCGGCGAACCAGTGCGAGCTTAGCGGATGTGCCGGCGCCATGGCATCCGGTTGCCGGCTGGCGACGCCACCGCGGTCGAGGCGCCGCGCCGACCCGCCGCTGCGTGACCAATGCCGATGGCAGCAGCCTTGCGCAACGGGCTCACGCCGGCCGGCCCCGGCGAAGCTGCTGCGCCCGGGTCGGGGCGGGTGGCGCCGGTGGCCGCACCACCAACCGGCGTCGCAATGATATCAGGCCGCCGGTCGGCGGCTTCCTGGGGCTGCGGGTCAGGTTGCGTCAGGGGGGGCGGGGGGCGAGCCCGTCGGCAGTTCCCCGGTCGCGACCGCTCCGCGTCGGATCTGGGCCATCGCCTCCAGGAACTGGTCGGCCATCGCCGCGTACAGCGGCTTGCGGCAGATCATGCGGGAGAACGCGGTGGCTATCGCGGCGGCGGCGGACACCGCCACCGTCATCTCGATGTTGTTGGTCATTTCCAGCACGATCACCGCCGCCGTGATCGGTGATTGCACCACGCCGGAGAAATACGCCGCCATCCCCAGCATCGCCAGAACACTCAGCGGCACATGCGGGAACAGCGGCACGAACCAGGCGCTGAGCCCGGCGCCCACCGCCAGCGAGGGTGCGAAGATGCCGCCCGGAATCCCCGACAGGTAGGACACGATGGTGGCCGCCCATTTGAGCAGCGAAAAGCTGATCGGCAGCACCAGGCGGCCCTGCAGCGCGGCCGCTGCCTCGGAATGGCTGGCATCGAAGGCGTGGCCGCCGGACAGGATGCCGAGGCCGGCGAGCACCACCCCGCAGATCGCGGCGAACAGGATCGGCTGGCGTCGCACCATCCATTCGAGCCAGCCGGGGAAGCGCTGGATCGGCTTGCTGAGGACCAGTGCGAACGCGCCACCTAGCAGTCCGCCCACCACGCCGATCACCGGCACGGCCAGCCAGTCCCTCCCCCACGGCATGTTGGCGTGGACGGTGCCGAAATAGGTAAAGTTGCCGACCAGCGCCAGCATCGCCATGCCGCTGAGCGCGGTGACCACCAGCAGTCGCCGGCCGATGTTACCATCGACATGGTAGTGCGCCATCTCCTCGATGGCGAAGACCGCGCCGGCGATCGGCGTGTTGAAGGCGCTGGCGATGCCGGCGGCGCCGCCGGCCAGGACGAGAAGCCGCAGCAGTTCACGCGATGGCTTCAGCCCGAGGCGGCCCAGCCCGTACATCACGCTGCAGCCGATCTGCACCGTGGGGCCTTCCTTGCCGATGGAGGCACCGCAGGCAAACCCCGCAAGCGTGAGCAGGGTCTTGCCGATGGCGATCCGCCACGACAGCATCGTGGCGGCGAACTCGATGCGTTCCATGTGCAAGGTGGCCATGGCCTGCGGAATGCCGCTGCCCTGCGCGCCGGGGAAGACGGTGCGGGTAATGATCACGATCAGGGCCAGGCCGATCGGGCACACCACGAAGGCAAGCAGCGGGTGCGGACCGGTAACGTAGCGAAACAGGTTGCTGGCCATCACCGTGCCGTAGCCGAACGCCACCGACACGGCGCCCACGATGACCGCGCTGAGCCAGAACAGCAGCCGCTGATGCCAGATTTCCGAAAGGGTAAGGCGGGCAAAGCGGAGTGGTTTATGCTCAGTGGCCATGGGTCTTCGCTTCCGTAAGTCGGCTGTGAAATGCATCTGGGCGGCGGGCGGACGCCGCAGGCGAGCGGATGCGGCGACGCGCCGCCCTCAGGGGGGACGCGTCGGCGGCTCCGCTATCTTGGGCGGCACGGCGCGACGAAGGGATCGGGGGCTCCGGCCGCATGCCGGACGATGCTGGGTATGGAGGGGGCGGTTGGCGGGACCGGGGCGGGGGCGTCAGGCCGCATGGTCGAACCGTTCGGCGGTGATCATCGCGTGGAGCGTCCCCTCGAGGGTAGGAGGAAGCGGGACGAGTGGAGGTTCGGGCGGGAGCTGAACCCTGCGGATTGGTCGCTCGCCGCATCACCACTCTGCCACCCGACCAGCCTGCGGGCACGAGGTGTATCGGTCCGTGCCCGTGGGGCGGTCAACCGGCAGCCTCGCGGGCCGCGCCTTACGGGCCGCGCTATCTCAATCGCTCCGCGCGACCGAGAGGGAACCGGCTACGTCCGATTTCGGCGGTGCCCGGCGTCCGCATCATCGGCCGCCGGGCCCACCGCAGGCAGCGCGGGGGGCGCGGCCAGGGCGGAGAACGTCAGCCCCCCTGGCCTTCTGTCCGCCAGCCCGATAGCTTCGGC
>JABBNW010000336.1 GCA_019352115.1 Pseudomonadota bacterium | reverse complement strand
CGTCGAGCCAGGCGTGCGCCCCGTAGGCCGCGGCGAGCAGCGGGGTGGTGCCGCCGGCGGTGGCGGCGGCGAGCCGGGCTTCGGCGCGCCGCATCGCCCCCCTTCTGACACGTATGCAGGGCACGACCGTGGCCGGAGGGTTGATCGGCCGTGCTGCCAACCGTCATATCGGCAAGGCGGACCGGGAGGCGTCCGGCGTTCTCTCGGCGGCACAGAGGCACACCCATTTCCTCGATAGCCCCCGCATGACCGCCGCACTCGACCGCTCCGATTTCGCGTTTGGGGATCTGAAATCGCG
Organism: Pseudomonadota bacterium; assembly: GCA_019352115.1. Classification (GTDB taxonomy): domain Bacteria; phylum Pseudomonadota; class Alphaproteobacteria; order Acetobacterales; family Acetobacteraceae; genus JAJZVS01. The sequence continues at coordinate 3,605 of JABBNW010000336.1, read as the reverse complement.
CATCGCGACGGTGTTCCTGGTGCTGCCGCCCGACCGCCTGGGCACCTATGCCCGTTGGCTGCGCCTGATGGTCACCCAGAGCTTGCAGGAGATGGCCCGCACGCCCGGCAAGCCGGCGGTGCCAGTCCTCTCTATTTGCTCGATGAATTCGCCGCCCTGGGACACCTGGCGCCGGTTGAGCAGACCATGGGGCTGATGGCCGGCTATGGCGTCCAGCTCTGGCCGATCTTGCAGGACATTCACCAGCTCCGCGCCACATACGGCCAGCGCGCCGGCGCCTTCCTGAGCAATGCCGGCGTTCTGCAGGTGTTCGGCGTCAACGATCACGACAGCGCCCGCCTGGTATCCGATCTGCTCAGCCAGGAAACCGTCGTGTTCCAGACCATGAGCCACGCTCTCGATAGCGAAAAGTCGGGCCTGTCCTTTTCCGAACAGCACACCGGCCGGGTGCTGCTTACCCCCGATGAGGTCCGCAACCTGCCGCAAAGCCGGGAGTTGCTGTTCCTCGCCGGCCTTCGGCCGATCGTCGCTGACAAGCTGCGATACTACGCCGATCCCGAGTTCGCCGGCATGTTCGATCCAGCGTAGCCGGTGGGCGCGGCGCAATCAGTCATTGGGAAGCGTCCCACGGGTTCAAGAGCGGCACGCCGGTCGGCGCGAAATCGGCGACGTTCCTGGTCACGACCGTCATGCCATGCGCCAGGGCAGTCGCCGCGATGAACGCATCACGCTCGGGGCGCGGGTCTGGCACATGAAGGGGCGCGCAGCGGAGCGCTACGGCCGTATCGACCGGTAGGGTTCGATCCGCAAATTCAGGCAGGATGCGCTGATCCATCCAGGCGCGAAGCCTGGCCCCTTGGGCGGGATCGCGCCGCTCGATCCGGAGGATGCCGAGTTCAATCTCCATGAGGGTGATAGCGGAGAGGTAAAAGGTCGTGGCGTCCACGCTGGACAGCCAGGCGACGACATTGGCGTCGGCTTTGCCGTCGCCGGCCTTGCGCAGCTCGGAAATGACGTTGGTATCGAGTAGGAACATTACGAGAAATCGGCCGGCCGGGCGAGTTCACGCGAGCGGGGCGGATCAAACTCGATGTTCGCGAGTCCTGGCATGGACAGGGCATCAACAATACTCCGGTGCTTGCCGGTGATGCGCTGGTAGTCCTCGATGCTGAGCAGAACATGGGCGGGCTTGCCCCGATCGGTGATGAAGACCGGCCCTTCGGAAGCGGCTTTCTTGGCTCGGCTGGTGTCCTGGTTGAACTCCCGGCTGGATAACGTGGTGATCGTCATGGGCGGTACTCCTGTTTGCAGAGGTAAATCTGCCATGTATAAACATGGCTACAAAACTCCTCTTTCGTCAATGCCTTTCCTCACTACTGTCCGGAGTAATGCGAACGAACCTCTCCGAACTATCTGACACACAATGGATTTTTGGCCGTTTCTGGTGGTGTCGATTTGAACTCGAAAATCCTACCAGGGCAATTCTGTGGGCGGATCAGGCCGATTGTCACAAACGATCTGGTCGGAAGGGTGATTTGGACGTGCACATTCGCGGCCCCGCTTCGGACACGGTATTTGAGAGGTTCGGGAGTCTGACTAGGGGTTTGAAGTTGGCATACAGATGCCAATAGGTAATGCCATATAAGACATTGAAATCTATAACTTATTCACCGGGCGCTAGTGAATTCAGGAAGGAACTCATGAACTGTTCATATTTTCACGGTTTCGCCTGTGGACACCGCAACACCAAGGACGGGCCGCCTCTTTGCGCCGCGTGAGTGCCGCCACGCGCCGCTCGTCCTTCAGGGCGAGCGCCTTATTGACACGCCCGAGCCCCATGCCACCCGCTTGCCTGCCGTGGGCTGCGTTTCGGATATTTCGTCTAAACGTCTCGCGCCCCTATGTCGTCCGGCTGCTGGACGAAGGACGTATTCCGTCGCACCGCGTCGGCACGCATCGACGGGTATTGTTCAGGGATGTGGTCGCCTACAGGGAAGAGCATCGGCGCGCGCGGGCGTCGGCGCTCGACAGGATGTCAGCCCTCGATCAGGAGCTCGGGCTTACCTGAAAGCTGGGATCGTACCGCGCTTTCCTCGATGCCAGTGTCCTCTACCAGGTATCGCTTCGCAATCTGCTGATGCGACTGACCCTTGGCGGGCTCTACCAGGCTCGCTGGTCGGCAGGCGTCCACGAGGAATGGATCCGGGCTGTCCTGCGCGCACGGCATCGAGGCGGCTGCGGAAGATGACGGCGGGGCGGAGTAGATGGGGGACGAGAGCTTGGTTGAGGCGAGCGAGGCTGGCGGCGGCTTGGGCCACCGCGGCCGGGAGTTCGCCGGCCGCGTGACGAAGGAGACGCCCGGACCGCGCCCGGCCGCCTGTGTTACGACTTATCGGGAAGCCCGCTTCTCCTGGCTGGTTCTGGCTGCCCGGGGCGCTGCCGCCCTAGCCTGCCCGGTCTCCTGGATCGCCCCGAACCCGGACAAGGCCACCGGCGCTCGGTCCTTGAATTCAGCCACCAGGCGCAGCCGGCCGCCAAGCGCTTTCAGGTAGCCGTCCAGCGTCGAGAGCAGCACATCGGCCCGCTGCTCGACCCGTGAGACGTTCTCCTGCCTCAGCCCAAGTTTCTTCGCCACCGCCACCTGCGTTTTGCCCATCGCCTTGCGCAGATCCCGCAGGCTCATCTCCTCGGCGATCAGCGTCGCGGCACGCGCCTCCACCCTCCGCCGGCGTTCCGCCGGTAGCCGGTCAAGCATCTCCTCCAACTTCACGCCCATCTGACCCTCCATCATCCTTCGCCCGCGCCCCATGTTGCGAACCGCCGCTCGGCGGTTGCGATCAGCGCCTTGTAGAACCGCGGCTCCGCCTTTCCACGCTTGTCTCCCGCCGCCAGCAGCACCGCGATCCGCTTGCCGTCGAACGCGAACGCCACCCGCCACACTCCGCCGGCTGCCGTGAACCGCAGCTCCTTGAGATTGGCGATCCTGCTGCCTTTCAGCGTATCGACTGCCGGCCGTCCCAGGGTCGGTCCGAACTCGGCCAGCAGGCGCACGTGCGCCACCAACTCGTCCTGCACCGCCTCGGGCAGGTCGGCGAACTCCGCCGCCAACTCTGTATGGAATTCCACTGCCCAGGGCATCGTCAGAGATATGCACTAAAGATCATATAACTTCAAGAGCATTTTCTTGTTCCCCCAGCCCCCGCCCCACCCCTCGCCTGGCCTGGCCGAAGGCAGGCAGGCAGGCAGGGGGGCCACCTGCCGTCAGCCGCGTCGGAGGGCGGTCGTCGCACCGGGACCCTGCAATATCAGCGACTCAGGGAACTAGGTTCGACCTGACGCCAGATCGTTCAGGGCCCGCCGGGCCTGGCGGAGCGTGGCGTCAAGTTGGGCCATGGCCTGGTCGAGGTCGGTATAGTCGAACGCGGTCCGGTCGGCCGGCGTGACGGGTGGCAGGGGCGGCGGCGGGGCTGCGGCCGGCGCGTCGGCGGGCGGCAGCAGGCGCGGCCGGCCGCGGCCGCGGCCCGGCTCCGGCCGCCGCGGCGGGGCGACTGCGGCGCGCAGCGGCGCCAGCCCGGCGAGCCCGAACAGCCGCCGGCGGGTGCGGT
>JABBNW010000044.1:20377-23934 GCA_019352115.1 Pseudomonadota bacterium | reverse complement strand
GCCTGGGATGGCGGCGTCCGGGATGGCCGCCTCCGGGATGCCGACCGGGATCTCCGCCGCAGGCGTGTCCGCCACTGAGATGTCCTCGGCTGGGATGTCGTCCGCCGGGATACCTCCCGCCGCTGCACCGTCCGGACCGACCCGGATCGAATCGGAGCGGACCGAAGCGGGGGGGACGGCAGCGGCGGGGATGTCCGCGGCGCCGGATGCGGCGCGCGACGAACCGGTGCGCGACCAGTTGTTCAGCCTGCTGATGCGCCGGATCGACGTGCTGTCGGCGCATCGGGCCGGGGTCCTGGCGCTGCTGCGGACCGCCCCGGCCGAGCCGCCGCTGGCGCTGTGGCTCGGCTGCGCGACTCGGCGGAGCATGCGGTGGATGCTGGAGGCCGTCGGGATCGAAACCCGCGGCCTGCGCGGGGAATTGCGGGTGAAGGGCCTCGTCGCGGTCTGGCTCTGGACCGTGCGCGCCTGGCGGGCCGACGAGAGCGCGGACCTCGCTCCCACCATGGCCGCGCTCGACGTGGCGCTGGGACGGGCGGAACGGGTGGCCGGCTGGCTCGGCACCGGGTCGCTGCGCCCGCCGGCCCGGATGCCGGCCGACGCGTCGGCTGCGGACCTCGGATCCGCGACCGCGGAGGCCGCGACCGCGCCCGCACAAGAACCGCCGGCGGCGCCGGGCTTGCCCGCGTAGCGGGACGGGGCATTATCGCCGCGGCTTGGGCGCGCGATCATCTGCCCCGCGATCATTCGCCCCGCGATCATTCGCCCCGCGATCATTCGCCCCGCGATCATTCGCCCCCTGGCGCCGTCGGCTCGGCTATGATCGCCCCAGCGCCGGCCACCCCGGCCGCGCGCGCCGAGGAAACAGGAGCTGCCCCATGGCTGCCGGTCCCAAATCCACGCCGCACGCCGGTCCGGGTCCCGATTTCGACCTCACCCGTTATTTCGCCGACCTCAAACTGCCGGCGATGCCGGATTTCGAGGCCCTCACCGCCGCGAATCGCCGCAACCTCGAAGCGCTGACGGCGGCCAACAAGGTCGCGGTCGAAGGTGCCCAGGCGGTTGCCCGCCGGCACATGGAGATCATGCAGCAGTCGCTTGCGGAAATGACCGAGGCGATGCGCGGCCTCGCCACGCCCGAGGCGCCGCAGGCCAAGGCCGCCAGGCAGGCAGCGTTTGCCAAGGCGGCGTACGAACGCGCGGTGGCCAACCTCAAGGAACTCAGCGACCTGATCCAGCGGTCCAACGCCGAAGCGGTGGGGCTGCTCAACCAGCGTTTCACCGCCGCGCTCGACGAAGTGAAGGCGCTGGCCGAAAAAGCGAAATAGGCGAACGGGTCGGGCGCCTCCGGGGGCGGTGGCGGCCCCGATCTGCCGTTATGTCGGCCGCTCCGCCTCTGCGTCGCCTCCTGCTCGTCTGGCTGTTGCTGGTCCCATTCGCCGGGCCGGCGGCGGCGCGCGAGCGTTTCTTCCTCACCGGCGACGGCGTGCGGCTGCACTACACCGTGCAGGGGCCGCGCGAGTCGCGGCCCGGTCGGGTCGTCCATACGATCGTCTTCGTCCCGGGCCTGGCCATGCCGGGATGGATCTGGACCTGGCAGATGGCGGCCTTCCGCGCGCACGATCGGGTGATCGCGTTCGACCCGCGCGGCCAGGGAGACTCCGAGATCGCGACCGGCGGCTACACGGCGTCCCGTCGCGGCCGGGATCTCGCCGACCTGTTGGCCCGGCTCGGGCCGGCGCCGGTGCTGGTCGTGGCGTGGTCGCTCGGCGTGCTCGACGTGCTTGCCTATGTGCACCAGTTCGGCGACCGGCGCCTGGCTGGGCTCGTGCTGGTGGACAATTCCGTGGGTGAATATCCGCCGCCGACCTGGCGCCCCGCGACCGGGCCGCCGCTGCCCTACCGGGTCGAGATGGCGGATTTCGTGCGTGGGATGTTCCACACCCGCCAGCCCGCCTTGTGGCTCGACCGGCTGGTGGCGGCGAGCCTCCGGCTGCCCGCGGCCGATGAGCGGGCGCTGCGCAGCTACGACGAGCCGCGCAGCTTCTGGCGGGTGGCGGTCGAAGATGTCCGCCCCCCGCTGCTCTATGTCGTGCGCCCCTGGCTTGCGGAGCAGGCGGCCAACCTGGCGGCGCGGCGCCCCAGGACGGAGGTCGCGCTGTTTCCCGCCGCCGGCCATGCCCTGTTCGTCGACGACCCGGTGCGGTTCGACGCCCTGCTGCGCGGCTTCATCCGGCGCCGGGTATGGAAGTGACCGCCGCGCGCGGGCAGCCGGACCCCGGGTTGGTCGTCCTGCCGCGGCTGCCGGCGCGGGGCGCCGCGCCCGCCGGACGGGCGCCGCCGGTGTTCGCGCCGCTGTTCCTCGTCTCGGCGGCGGCGATCGGGTTCGAGATCGCGCTCACCCGGTTCTTCGCCGTCGCCTTGTGGTCCGAGTATGGCTACTGGGTGATCTCGATCGCCATGGCCGGGTTTGCGTTCAGCGGCGTGGCGCTGGCGGTGGCGCGGGACCGGCTGGTGCGGCGCGGGACGGCGCTGCTGGCCGGACTGCCGGCGGCGCTGGTGGTGGCGGGGGCGGTCGGGTTCCATCTTGCGGCGCTGAACCCGTTCAATCCGCTGGCGTTGCAGAACCCCGTCACCTGGGCGGGCGAGCTGTGGCATATCGGCGGCTACTACGCGGCGCTGCTGCCGTTCTTCTTCCTGGCCGGGCTGTTCGTCGGCCTGTGCTTCGTGCTGAACCCGCGGCGGATCGGCGCGGTCTATGCCGCCGACCTGGCCGGCGCGGGGGCGGGGGCGGCGGCGCTGATGGGGCTGATGTTCGTCCTGCCGCCGTTCCGCCTGGTGCCGGCGCTGCTGCCTGTGCTGGCCGCGGCGGCGCTGGGCGCGGCCCCGGGACGGCTTCGGCGGGTCGCGACGGCGGCGGCCTTGGCCGCGCTGCTGGGCGGGGAGGCGCTGCTGCTGCTCGGCGCCCAGCCGCAGGTCAGCCAGTACAAGCCGATCTATGCCCCTGCCCACACGCCCGGCGCGCGCGTGCTGGCGCGCCTGTCGCGGCCTTCGGGGGCCTATGTGCTGCTCGGCGATTTCACCGAGCGGCTGGACACCGACCTTTCCAACGATGCCGCCATGCTGGGATTGCCGGGACCGCCGCGCAGCCTCGGCCTCTATCGCGACGGGGAGCGCATCGCCGCGCTGCCGTTGCCCGGCGGGGCGGGGATGGCGGCGGAGGGCATGCACCCGCAGGGGGCACATCCGGAAGGCGCGCATCCGGAGGGCGGGCGTCCAACTGGGCTTGCAGTCGGATATGCGCGCGCGAGCCTGGGTGCGCTTCCGTACCGGCTGCTGCGCGCGCCCCGCGTGCTGCTGTTCGGTGGCGGCGGAGGGTTCCGGGTGGCGGCGGCGCTGGCGCTCGGCGCCCGACGGGTAACGGTGCTGGAACCGGAACCGGTGCTACGCCGTGTGCTGCGCCGCGGCCTTGGGCCGGTGGCCCCGCTGGCGGCGGATCCGCGGGTCAGGATCGGCGCCGGCTCGCCCCTGTCGCTGCTCGCCGGCTGGCACGCCGT
>JABBNW010000044.1:16472-20229 GCA_019352115.1 Pseudomonadota bacterium | reverse complement strand
TACGACCTGATCGATCTTGCCGCCGACTTCCTCCACGCGGCACCGGCCGACGAGGCGGCGTTCACGGCGCAGGCCTTCGCCGCCGACCTGGCGCGGCTGCGCCCGGACGGGATGCTGTCGATCCCGGTCTCGATCCGCGACTTTCCCGTCTATGCGCTGCGGGTGCTGGCGACCGTGCGGCGCGCCTTGCGCCTGGCGGGGATCGCCGATCCGGGGCCGCATGTGATCGTGTACCGCTCGGCCTGGACGACGCGGGTGCTGGTTGCGCGCCGAGCCTTCGGCCCGGCGGCGATCGCCGCGGCGCGCCGGTTCTGCGACCGCCGTTCGTTCGACGTGTCGTGGTATCCCGGCATCGACGTCGCCGCCGCCCGGGCCGGCATCTACAACGACCTGCCGCCGGTCTCCTTCGCCGCCGGCACGGTGGATACCTCCGGCGGGCCGGACGATGCGATCGCCGACGAGGCGGGGGCGGTGCTTGCCGGCCGCCCGACCGCCTCCGCTGCCGCGTTCAGCCTGGCGCCCGTGACGCTCGACCGGCCGTTCTTCTACGCTGCGCTGCGGTTGGCCGACCTGCCGACCCTGCTGCGCCGGTTGGAGGTGCTGCCGCAGCCGGAAATCGCAGCACTCGTCAACCTCGCGGTGCTGGCGCAGGCGGCGGTGATCGCGGCGCTCGTGCTGGCGGTGCCGCTGCTGGTGCCGGGATTGCGGCGGGCTGCGGCGGATGCGCCGGGGCCGGAACGGGGGAGCGCGGGCAGGAAGGGGCAGGCGGAGCACGGCGGCCTGCTGCGGGTCGCGGTGTTCTTTCCCGCCCTCGGGCTCGGCTTCCTGTTCATCGAGATCTACCTGATCGCCATGGCGACCCTCTGGCTGGACGACGCCGCCTCGGGCTTCGCGTTGGTGCTGAGCGCCATGCTGATCGCCTCCGGTGCCGGCGCGCTGGTCTCGGGGCGGTTCGCCCCGCGCGCGGGGCTGGCGATGGCGGTGGCGGCGGGGATCGTGGCGCTGTGGGCGGCGGCGGTGCTGGCGTGGCTGCCGGCGCTGCTGTTCGCCACCCTCGGCCTGCCCTGGATGGCACGGGCGGGGCTGCTGGTCGCGGTGATCGCGCCGGCCGGGCTGGCGCTCGGTCTGCCGTTCCCGCTCGGGCTGGCGCGGCTCGCCGGGCGGCAGCGGCTGCTGCCGTGGGCGTGGGGGCTGAACGGGGCGTTTTCCGTGCTGGCGACGCCGCTTGCGACGTTGCTTGCGCGCGAGGCGGGATATTCGCGGGTTATGCTGGTTGCAGTCGTCATGTATGCTGTCGCCCTGCTCAGCTTTCCCCGATCCTGGAGGCCCCAAGCGTGGCGCGACTTGCCGATTCCCTCTCCCGACCCGGCCTATCCCTCTCCCGACGCGGCCTGATCGGCGCCGCTTCGGTCTGGCCGCTGCTGCCCGCCGTGGCGATGGCCGCGGACGGGGCGCCCGCGCCGAGCCCGGCCCCCGTTCCCCCGTCCGTGGTCCGGCCGCCGCCAGCGCCGGTCGGGGCAGTCCGGGTCGGTGCCGCCTCGGTCGGTTCAGCCCCGGTCGGTTCAGCCTCGGTTGCTGCATCTCCCGTTGCTGCCGCCGCGCCCGCGGTCGTGGCGCCGGCGCGGCCCTGGACCCTCGCTGCCTACGAGGCCGCGATGGCCGCCTCCGGCCGCCCCGCGCATATCTCGGCGGCCGAGTTCGCCGCCATCCAGGCGCGCAAGCCGGCCGCCATCGCGCGCATCGCGGCCTATCTGAAATCCCGCCTGGGCCACGCCGACCCCGCCGTGGTCGCCGCCTTCCAGGCGGTGCCGCGGGATTATTTCCACTACATCTATTCCTCCCACGAACCGGTCCCGGCGGAGGCGTACGAGGCCAACCCGAAGCCCTGGGCGATCGGCTACGGCTCGGCGCTGTCGGACTATCTCGGCCAGGCCTACATGACCCAGTTGCTGGCGCCGAAGCCCGGCATGGTCAGCCTGGAGATCGGCACCGGCAGCGGCTTCCAGAGCGCGCTGCTGTCGCGCATCGTCGATCACGCCTACACGATCGAGATCATTGCGCCCCTCGGCCACGCGGTGTCGCGCATCTTCGCCCCGCTCGGCTACACCAACGTCTCCACCCGGGTGGGGGACGGGTATTACGGCTGGCCGCAGGTGAAGGGTGGGTTCGACCTGATCATCGTGACCTGCGCGGCGCGGTTCGCCCCGCCGGAGTTGTTCGCGCAGATGAAACCGGGCGGGCGGATGGTCATCCCGATCGGCCAGCCGTTCAAGCGCGGCCAGGTGCTGTATGTCTATACGAAGGACGCGGCCGGAAAAATCCACTCCCGCCGCGACATGGGCGTGTTCTTCATCCCGATGACCGGGGCGATCGCGCAGGCGACGGCAACCACCCGCGGGTGATCCCCCAATCGGGGCGCGGGTCGGCGGGGGTCGGATCCCGCGCGCGCTCCGCATCGCGTCGTGTGGCGGCCGACCCTCCCGCCGCACCTGCGGCGGGGAGGGTTCCGCGGAAACGCTCCGCCTACAGATACACCGCCCGCATCCCGCCGGCGGGATAGCGGGTGCCCGCCGCCGCGCCGGCCGGCACCGCGGCCGACATTGCCGCGACCTCCGCCGGCGTCAGGCTGACCCGCAGCGCGCCGAGGTTCTCGTCCAGCCGGTTCTGGTAGCGGGTGCCGGGGATCGCCACGACGTCCTCCCCCTGCGCGAGCAGCCAGGCGAGCGTGAGCTGCGCCGGGGTGCAGCCCTTCTCGGCCGCCATCGCCTCGATGCGTCCGACCAGGGCGCGATTGGCCGCGAAATTCTCGGCCTGGAAGCGCGGATGCGCGCTGCGCCGGCCGTCGACATCGGCGAAGTCCTGGATCGTGCCGGTCAGGAAGCCGCGGCCGAGCGGGGCGTAGGCGACGAAGCTGATGCCGAGTTCGCGGGTGGTGGCGCGGGTCTCCTCCGCTTCGGTGCGGTAGAGCAGGGAGTATTCGGTCTGCACCGCGGCGATCGGGTGGACCTTGTGGGCGCGGCGGATGGTCTCGGGGCGGGCCTCCGACAGGCCGAGGTGGCGCACCTTGCCTTGCTCGACCAGCCGGGCCATGGCGCCCACGGTGTCCTCGATCGGCACGGCGGGATCGACCCGGTGCTGGTAGTAGAGGTCGATCACGTCTTCGCCGAGCCGCTTCAGGCTCGCCTCGCAGGCGGCGATGACATACTCGGGTTTGCCGTTGACGCCGTTCGGGCCGCCCGGGTTCTGGATCTGGCCGAACTTCGTGGCGAGCACGACCCGGTCGCGCCGGCCCTTGATGGCACGCCCGACCACCTGCTCGTTATGGCCCCAGCCATACATGTCCGAGGAATCGAGGTGGTCGACGCCCTGGTCGATCGCGTACCGGATCAAGGCCTCGGAGGTCTTATCGTCGGCTTCCCCGTACACCCCCGAGAGCGACATGCAGCCGAGCCCGATCGCCGAGACCGTCAGGCCGCCGGTGCCGAGCGCACGATGTTCCAGCTTGTTCCCGGTGCTCATGTTGGTTTCGTCTCCCTTCTTGCGGTCGCGCCCCCGCGTCTGCGCGCATGATCCTTTCCATAGCCCACCTGCGGGGGCGTCGGTAGGGTCGTGCCATCATCGGGAACGACCGCGGGAGAGACGCAATGCGTCGGGCGGCCGATGCCCACCGGGGCTAACAAAAGGCGGGGTGTCGTTCTCCCTCTCCACCCGCCCTTGCGGGGGGAGAGGGCGGGGTGAGGGGGGCCAGCGCGCCCCG
>JABBNW010000044.1:0-16462 GCA_019352115.1 Pseudomonadota bacterium | reverse complement strand
CCTCACCCCGACCCTCTCCCCCCGCAAGGGCGGGTGGAGAGGGAGAAGGGCAGCGGCGCCATCAGAGGCCCCCGAATCGGACGTTTTCACAGCAGCTTAGGTGGGCGCTCGGCGCGCCGGGGCGGGGGTTCAGAGGCTTTCCTTTGCCAGTGCGATGAGGGCCTGCAGATAGGCCTCCGCCGTCGCCGGGCTGTGGGTGATGCCGATGCCGCGGCGGTACTCCTGCGCGCGCTCGGCAAAATCCGAGATGCCGTCCGACTCGCCGAGCCAGGTGCAGAGGGCGGCCAACTCGGTCTGCTCGCGGGCGCCGCGAAGCTGGCGGAGTTCCGCAGCGAGCCGGGTGAGCGCGAGCGCGGCGGCGGCACTCTGCCGATCGGCGGGGTCGGCATCGACCTTGCGCAAGCGCCATTCGGCGGCGCGTTCCAGCGCCTCGGCCTCGGCCGGATCGTCGGGTTCGTCGGCCATCGCGGCGCTCCTGCCCCCGCGGGGACGGACATCGTCAGGCGGGGCGGGCCGTATCGGAGCGGAACCACGGCCGCCTGTCCAGCACTGGAAACGGTGCCAAGGAACGGTGCCGGGACGGCGACGGACCGGCCGCCTCCGTGAGCTCCCGGGCGCGCGATCGCCGCAGGGACGCGAGCCGGACGCATCGGCATGGCGGCCCCGCCGCACCCGATCGCCGCGGGAGGCATGCCAGGAATGCGTGCAAACCGATGCCGGTCAGTGCGTTCTTCACCCATCCTCGCGTCGTGACGAACACTGTTTCCAGCCGGGCCGGAGCGGGTGCGACGGTCCCCCCCGCCGGTCGCGCCGCCGCACGGATGAAGCGCCGCGGCGGCGGGCGGTCGGCGAGCCGGGGCGCGGCGGCGTCGCCGGCGGCATGAGCGATCCGGCGTCGCTTCCTCCGCCGCCGGAGCCACCCTCGGGGCCGGATATCCTGGTCGACTGGGACCGGACGCTCTGGGTCATGGTCGGCATCCAGTTCGTCATGACCCTGTCGTTCACGGTGCTGAGCCCGATCCTGCCGCTGTTCCTGCCGCAGCTCGGCGTGCACGCGCCGGCGGCGATCGACCTCTGGACCGGCGTGCTGAACGCGACGACGCCGTTCGTGGCCGCCTTCGTCTCGCCGCTGTGGGGGCGGCTGGCCGACCGCCGCGGCCGCAAGCTGATGCTGCTGCGGTCCAGCATCGCCATCAGCCTGTTCACGGCCCTGATGGGTCTGTCGCAGAACGTGTGGGAGCTGTTCGCGTTTCGCGCCCTGATGGGAGCGTTTGCCGGGTTTTCGGCAGCCGCGATCACCCTGGTGGCGAGCCAGGCGCCGGAGCGGCGACTGGGCTTCGCGCTCGGTTGGCTCAGCACCGGCCAGCTGGTGGGCGGCCTCGCCGGTCCGATCGTGGGGGGCGTGGTCGCCGATGCCAGCGGCAGCTACCGGGTCCCTTTCTTCGTGACTGCCTGCCTGGCGGCAACCGCGATGGTGCTGGCGAAGCTGCTGGTGCAGGAGCGTTTCACGCCCCCCCGGGGCGGTCCGCGCCGAGGGTCGCCGCTGGCGGGGATGCGCGCGCTCGCGGCCTCGGCCGGGCTGATGCCGCTGTTCCTGGTGCTGCTGGTTGCCCAGTTCGGCGTGCGCACGGTACAGCCGGTCGTCACGCTCTTCGTGCAGCTTCTGGTCGGCAATCCGCCCAACCTCGCGACCTTGGGTGGCATCGCCTTTTCCGTCACCGGGTTGGCCGACCTCATCGCGTCGCCCTTCCTCGGCAAGCGGAGCGACGTGCTGGGCTATCGGCGGGTGCTGCTGATCAGCCTGTTCGGGGCTGCCTTGTTCAGCGTGCCGCAGGCCTTCGCACACAGCTACTGGGTATTTGTCGCCGAGCGTTTCGGCGTCGGGCTGTTCATCGGCGGCATCCTGCCGACCGCCAACGCGCTGGTCGGGCGCATGGTGGCCGCGTCCGACCGCGGGGTGGTGTACGGGCTGACGGCCTCGGCGACATTCCTCGGCAATTCGTTGGGGCCGCTGACCGGCGGCGTCGTGGCGGCGACCCTTGGGTTGCGATGGGTGTTCCTGGTCACCGCCGCGGCCCTGCTGGCGAATCTGGTGTGGGTCTGGATTGCGGTTCCGGCGTCGGTGGACCGGATCGTGGACTGAGGACGGCAGGCGGGGACGCCGCGCGCGCATGCCGGGGCGTTGCGCCGATCCCGCTCTTCGGGTTGAGTGGCCGCGGCCGAACCGAACCCGAACCGGAGGAAACCCCGATCATGGCGTTCTCGATGTACGACGCCTGCGTGCCGGTGTGCGCGCAGGTCATGACCACGCTGGATGCGATCCTCGACAAGGCGCACGCGCAAGCGGCAGCGCACAAGCTGGAGGAGTCGGCGTTCCTGCAGGCCCGCCTGTTCCCCGACATGTTCACGATGGCCCGCCAGGTGCGCCAGGCCACGGATTTCGCGCGCTATGCGCCCGGCCGGCTGGGCGGGGTGGCGCTACCCGATTTCCCCGCGACGGACGGGGCCGATTTCGCCGCGCTCAAGGAACGGGTGGCCGGGTCGCTCGCGTTCATCCGCTCCGTGCCGGCCGCGGCGATCGAGGGGACCGAGGACAAGGACGTCGTCTGGATGCAGGGGACGAACCAGCGCAGCATGAAGGGCCGCGCCTATCTGCTGCACTTCTGCCTGCCGAACCTCTTTTTCCACGCCACCACGGCCTATGACCTGCTGCGCCACAACGGGGTCGAGCTTGGCAAGCGCGACTTCATGGGCACGTTCTGAGCATCGCGCCCGGCCCCTAAGGGGCGTACCTCAAAGGGCGTGGCGCCTCGCCGGCTGCCGGGACGATCCGGCGCGCGGGCTGGTGCTCTGACGTGAAGAGCACCAGCGTGGTCTGGTGAGCCGATTCAGCCGACGCCCGCCAGCGGGCGTCGGCATCGGACCTTCAATGGCCCAACGCGGAGCCGATCTTCTGCATCGCCAGGTTGCGATGCCCGGCTCCAAGCGCGCGGCGGGCCTCACCGATGCGGGCGACGAGGTTGCTGTGGCTCGTGACGTTGGTGGCGCCCTGCGGCACCGACCGGTCGAGCGCCCGGGTTTCCGCCATCTCCAGCGCCTGCTGCGCCGCTCCGGTCTGATGGGCCGCCAGCGCCGTGCGCGCCGCGCGCAGATAATCCTCCGCCGTGGCGTTCGGGCCGAGCGCCGGGGTCGGCAAGGTCGGCGCGAGCACGGAGTGCGTGTCGTTCGCGCGGATGTTGCTGGCGTGGTTCGACAGCGGATAGGACGAACCGACGCCCGGCTCATGCCCCGGCCGCGCGCCCGGGGCCTGCATGGCCGAACTGGGCGGCAACGATGTCGGGATCGGCGATCCGGGCGGCGCGGACGAGGGGGGGACGGACGGCGGGGGGGTGGTCTGCGCCAGCACGGCGAAGCTCGTCATGCCGGCCAGCGCCACCGCGGCGAGGGAAAGGGAACGCATTGCATCGACCTCCTGGCAAGGCGGTCGCGACCCGGGGCGGTGCTGCCGCCACCGGGCCGCGCGCCGTCAGCGGAACAACGGGAAGCTGAAGTTGATCGAGGCGCCCGGCGGCTGGTACACGACCGGCGGCGCGCTGTAGTACACGTTGGGGCTCTGGTAGTAGCCCTGGTAACGCGGACCATCGTAGCGGGGCGGCGGAGGGCCGCGGCGCCCATGGCCGTAACGACCGGGACCGTGGTGGTAATGCCCCGGTCCGCCATGCCACGGACCGCCATGCCCCGGACCGCCATAACCCGGACCCCCATGTCCCGGTCCGCCAGGCCCCGGTCCGCCAGGCCCCGGTCTGCCAGGCCCTGGACCGCCCGGCCCCGGACCGCCACGCCCCGGACCGCCATATCCCGGACCGGGCCCCTGGTCGCGTTGGGCCAGGCGTCCGCGATCGTGCGGCTGGTATCCGCCCTGCCCAGGCGGCCCGTGGTCATAGCCCTGGGCCAGCGCCGGGGCAGCGGCAGCAGCAGTCAGCGCCGCGGCAAGCAGGCCGCGGATCAGCCCGTGCCGTATCCGGCCGGCGGGCGATCCCGCCGTGCGGGTCGATCGCATCATGGACCGGCTCCTAGTGGTGATGTGCGGCGGCGCCGCGATAGGCGTCGTTGCGGAAGACCTGGTCGACGGTCTGCTTCTGGGCCGGCGACATCGCCGCGTACAGATGCTCGAACGCCGGCACCAGCTTGCGCATGCCCTCGGCGTGAATGGCGGCGATGTGAGCATAGGACTGCATGTTCTGCTCCGCGTTCATGCTCGGCAGTCGGTCCACGCGTACGTGCATCGCGTGGTCGATGTCGCGCGCGTTTTCCCGCATCACCGCGGTGAAGCGCCGCCACTGCGGCGCCTGGGCCGGGGTGATCTTCAATGCGCTGTGCAGGTCGGCGATGCGTCGGTCGACCCGTTCGGCCATGGTCGGCGGCTTCGCGGTTGCGGCGGCAGGCGGCTGGGCCGACGGCATCGCCTGGCTGGCCGCGGGCGGCGACATCGGCGCGGCGGATGTCGCCGCCGTTGCCGCGGTCGCGCCCAGGCCGAACACCGCAACGGTGGCGAACAGGGTCTGCCGGAGGAACGTGTGGCGGAGGAACATTTGCCGCGGGAACATTTGCATGATGCAACCTCGTGGTGGATGGACAAGACGAGCTGGCCGAACGTGCAGGTGGCAAGGACGCCGCCGACCATTCCGGCATCGAAACTATTGGCGGACGTTACGTCGTGGGTCCGATGGCCCCCCGGCGCTGCTCCGGGACGGAGGTTGGGCGATCGGCGCGGCTCGGCGCTGGGGTCGCCCGGACCCGGTTCAGGAAATCGGTTTCTTCCCCTTTTGCAACGTCGGCACCGGCGGCGACGACGGACGTGCCGGCGCGAGCGCGGGGGTGGTCGACGGCTTGGCAGCCTTCGGTTTCTTCGCTTCCCGACCGGCGGGTTGACGCCCCTTGGGCAAAGCGATCCTCCTCTCGGTGTTGTTTCGCTGTTCGGACGTTCGATGATCGGACTCGACGGCGGCGGCCCACCTCGGAGGGTGCAATTGCGCACGCTGACGGGGTCGCAACAGTCTGACGAGGGTTGAAATCTCCACCTGTCCAAAACCGTCGCCGATACGTTGGGACGGCACGCCGGCATTGCAACGTCAGGCCCCGTGCGATCGGGCGGCGGCGGCGGGCTGTCGGCACCGGTCGCGCGCGAGTGCCCGCGCTTGTGTCGCGTGTCCGACACGGCAAAGATCGCAACCGGCCGGCAGGCGCGGCGTTCCCCGCCGCGGTCGCGCCCCGCCCGCCCGGTGCGTCAAGTTCGCGTGAAGCGGCCGCAGCCGACCGGGCAGGCAGCCTACCGGGCAGGCGGTGCCGCGACCGTAGCCCGGCCGCGGTACAGTGCCGCCGAGACCGCCCAGCACAAGGCGAACACGCCCACGACCGCCATGCCGAATCCGGTCAGGTTGTCATTCAGGTGGCTCGCGGTCGTCCATACGCCTCCGTTCAGGTGCAGCCGGTCGGCGAGCAGGGCCAAGGTCTCGATGCCACCGATCAGCAGGGCGACCAGCACCGAGGCGGCGGTCATGGTCAGGTTGTACCATAATTTGCGCAGCGGATCATTGAGCGCCCAGCCATAGGCGCCCACCATCAATACGCTGTCGGCGCTGTCGAACAGCGCCATGCCGGCGGTGAACAGGGCCGGGAATACCATCGTCTGCCAGGGCGCCATCCCCCGCATCGCCGCGCCGGCGGAAATCGCGAGCAGGCCGACCTCGGTCGCGGTATCGAACCCGAGTCCGAACAGGAACCCGATTGGATACATATGCCAGGCGGCATCGACCAGGCCGAACAGCGGGCGGAACAGCCGCGCCAGCAGCCCGCGCCCGGCCAGCAGCCGCTCGAGCGTGCCCTGGTCGAGCGCCGCGCCCTGACGGACCCGCCGGAAGACGGTCCAAAAGTCGCGCAGGATCACCAGGTTGATTACTGCGATGGCGAGCAGGAACAGCGCCGAGAGCAGTGTACCGGCCACCGCGCCGATCCGTGCCAGCTGTGGCAGGTGCCCACCGGCGGCGACGGCCGCCAGCGCGATCGCGCCCGCGGCCAGCACCACGACGGTTGAGTGGCCGAGGGAGAACCACAGCCCGGCGGTGTTCGGGCGCTGCCCCTCGGCCAGCAGCTTGCGCACGACGTTGTCGATCGCGGCGATATGATCGGCGTCCAGCGCATGGCGCAGGCCGAACATCCAGGCGAGCAGCGCGGTGCCGAGCAGCGCCGGGCGGCCGGCAAACGCGGAGAAGGCCCAGGCCCAGGCCAGGACGTTGGCGCCGAGCAGACCGGCGAACAGCAGCGGAACGCGACTACGCGTTCCGGCCGTCATCGCGCCCGGCGCACCGTGTAGTCGCAAACGCCGGCGAGCGCGCGGCGGAGCGGGGTGTCGGGGAACATCCCGAGCGCGGCCTGCGCTGCGGCGGCATAGCTCCCCGCGCGGTCGAGCGTGGCGGCGATGGCGCCGTGGCGGGACATCAGGGCAAGCGCGGTGTCGAGATCGGCCTCGGTCTGCTCGCTGGCCTCGATGGTGCGCTGCCAGAAGCTCCGTTCGGCGGCATCGCCGGCGGCATTGGCGAGCAGGACGGGCAGGGTGATCTTGCCCTCCCGGAAGTCGTCGCCCACGGTCTTGCCGAGCAGGACCTGGTCGGCGGCGTAGTCGAGCGCGTCGTCCACCAGCTGGAAGGCGATGCCAAGGTTCATGCCGAAATCGGCCAGCGCCGCTTCCTCCGCGGCCGGGCGGGCCGCCACCACGGCACCCACCTCGCAGGCGGCGGCGAACAGAGCGGCGGTCTTGCCGCGGATTACGTCCAGATAGCGGTCTTCCGGCGTTCCGAGGTCGTTCTGGGTGGCAAGCTGGAGCACCTCGCCCTCGGCGATCGTGGCCGCCGCCTGCGAGAGGATCGCGAGGACGCGCAACGAGCCGTCCTCGACCATCAGCTGGAAGGCGCGGGCGAACAGGAAATCGCCCACCAGCACCGAGGCCTTGTTGCCGAACACCGCGTTGGCCGAGGCCTGGCCGCGGCGCAGCCGGCTTTCGTCCACGACGTCGTCGTGCAGCAGGGTGGCGGTGTGGATGAACTCGACGCAGGCGGCGAGATGGACATGGCGCAACCCGGCAGCCCCCGTTCCGTCCTCTGGCGTGTCCCCGGGCGCACCCGCGGGCGCTTCCCCGGGCGGGTAACCGCACAGGCGGGCGCAGGCAAGGGTCAGCATCGGCCGCAGCCGCTTGCCGCCCGCGGCGACGAGATGCGCGGCCAACTGCGGGATCAGGCGGACGGGGCTGTCCATGCGCGCGACGATCGCGCGATTGCAGGCTTCGAGATCGGCGCCGAGCAGGGCGAGCAGGGCGGACAACGCATCCTCGTCCGCCGTGGCGCTGCCGCCCGGGACCACCGCGGCCGGGGGCACAGAAACAGGCGGCACGCCGGGCGCAGCCACGGCGAGGGGCCCGCCATCCGCAGGCGCGCCATCGGCAGGCCCGCCGTCGGTGCGCACGCCATCGGTACGCGCGCCATCGGTGTGCGCGCCATCGGTACCGGGCCCGGCCGACGGCGCCAGGCTCGGCTGGCTGGCGATCACGCCCAATGGGGTCTCCCGGCTTGCATCCGCGGCTGTCACGGGCACCATATCGGCCGGCTCGAAAGCGGGTCAAGGCAAGCCGGCCGAACTGGCGCGTGCGGACCGCTGCGGTGCAGCACGACGGCGCCGGCGCTGGGACAGATCGGCGCTGGGACAGATCGGCGCCGGGGCAAACCGGCGTCGGGGCAGAAAGGGGTAAGACCACCATGCGGATCGTGAGCGTCACCAACGACCCTGTGCGGTTGTCCTTCCTGGTGGCCCTGCTGGAAGACGCGGGGATCGCGGCGGTGCTGCTCGACCAGCACGCGAGCGTGATGGACGGCAGCATCGGCGCCATCCCGCGCCGGCTTGCCGTCGCCGACGCGGACGCCGCCCGCGCCCGCCAGGTTCTGGCGCAGGCCGACGCGTTGTGACCCGTGCCCGCTGACCGGCCCCCGGTGGCCGACGCACCCCGGGGCGGCCCACCGCAGACCGCGACAGCGCATTCCGATACACCCCACATCGGCGCGCCGGAGAGCGGCGAACTCGGCACGGACCTCACCCCCGGCACCTTGCTGGGCGGGCGGGTGCAGTACGCCCAGCCGCGCACCGGGTTCCGCAGCGGGATCGAGCCGGTGCTGCTGGCCGCCTGGATCCCGGCGCGGGCCGGGGAGCATGTGCTGGAGGCGGGAAGCGGGGCCGGCGCCGCGCTGCTCTGCCTCGCCGCAAGGGTGCCCGGGGTGCGCGGGACCGGGCTCGAGCGCGCGCCGGAACTGGTGGCGCTCGCGACGCACAACGCACGGGCGAACGGCTTTGGGGCGCTGTCCTTCCAGGCCGGCGACGTGCTCGCGGCCGATCCGGCGGGGCCGTTCGACCACGCCTGCGCCAACCCGCCCTATCACCCGGACGGCGGTCCCGCCTCGCCTGTGCCCGCGCGGGAGGCGGCGAAGCGCGGCGGGCCGGGCGGGCTCGCCGCCTGGACTGCGGCCCTGGCACGGCGGGTGCGCCCCGGCGGCAGCGTGAGTCTTGTGCTGACGGCGGCCGGCGTGCCGGAGGTCGTGGCGGCCATGGCGGCGGCCGGGATCGGCGGGATCTCCCTGCTGGCGCTGTGGCCGAAGCCGGAGCGGGCGGCCAAGCTCGTGCTGCTGCGCGGGGTGAAAGGCGGGCGCGGGCCGTTCCGGCTGCTGCCCGGCCTCGTGCTGCACCACCCCGCCGGGGGGTTCACCCCGGCGGCGGAGGCGGTGCTGCGGGACGGGGCGGCATTGCAGGGGGCGGCACTGTAGCGAACGGCGCCGCAGCTCGGGGCGGGGCGTCGCAGGGCGGCGAGCCGGCCGGTGTCGGCCGCGCGTGGCATGCGATTGCCCTTGGCCCGCGCGCCGAATTGGTTGCAAACCGACCTTGGCTGCTGATACCATACGGTTACATAACGCTCCCGGCGGCACGATCCGCCGTCCGCCCCCCTCATGTCCGATCGCCGGGCGGAGCGTCCGCAGGCACGACCCGGGCCGCAGGCCATCCGAACGCGCGCGCCGAACGTGGTGTTCAGCGTGTCGGCCCGACCCGGTAACAGCTGATCGGCGAGGGTCCGGCCGCGTTTCTGGCGCGCCGCACATCGTCCTTGCCGACCCGGCCGGCCGTCATGTGCGGGCCGGCCTTCGCCGGGCCGGCCCGCGCCAAGCGGGCGGCCCCATCCGCGACAAAAGGCGGTTCGCAACCGCCGTTTCAGACAAGGAGCACGGCACGACGCGGCCATCGGCCCGGCCGCGATACAGGGAGCAAAGTCCATGAAAACGACCACCCGAAGGGTGTCGCGTCGCCAGGCCATGGTGCTTGGCGCGGCCGCCGGTGCGTTGCCGCTGGTGCACATCCGCACCGCCGGCGCCGCCGGCAAGGTAAAGATCGCCTTCTGGGACCACTGGGTCCCGGGCGGCAACGATATCATGAAAAAACAGGTCGAGGCCTGGGCAACCAGGAACCATGTCGCGGTGGAGGCCGACTTCATCACCGGCAACGGCGGCAAGCTGCAACTGACCGGGGTTGCCGAATCCCGCGCCCGCGCCGGCCACGACGTCTACACGTTCTACAACTGGGACGTTTACAACATCCACCGCTACCTCCAGCCGGTCGACGACGTGATGCGCACCCTGATCGCGCAGAACGGCGCGGTCGACCCGACCGCCGCCTACCTTGCGCATGTGAAGGGCCACTGGATCGGCATCCCCACCAGCACCGGCACGCAGACCAAGCCGCCCTGCGCGCGGATCAGCTGGATGCGCGCGCACGGCTTCGACCCGGTCGCCGCCTATCCGGTGAAGCCCGAGCACACCGGGGCGCAGGACGCATGGACCTACGACCTGATGCTGAAGCTCGCGCTGGAGGCGAAACAGGACGGCATGACCTTCGGCATGGGCTGCGGCGGCGCGAACAACACCGACGCGATCGACCAGGTGGGCGCGATGTTCCACGCCTTCGGCGCCAACGTGGCGGACAAGAGCGGGAAGATCCTGCTCGACAGCGCCGAGGTCCACGCGGCGATGGAATACTGTACGAAACTGGTGAAGGCGCTGCCGGCGGAGGCGCAGGCCTATGACGATGCGTCCAACAACCGCGCGCTGATCTCGGGCAAGAGCGCGCTCATCTTCAACCCGCCGTCGGCCTGGGCGGTCGCCAAGCGCGACGCGCCGAAGGTGGCGGCGGATTGCTGGACGTTCTCCGCCCCGGTCGGGCCGGCGGGCCGATTCGTGCCGACCGCGACATTCTTCTGGGGCATCTGGCAGTTCAGCCGGAACCAGACGGCGGCGAAGGAATTGGTGACCTACCTGATGGAACGGAAGCAGGTGGAGGCGCGCGACAATTTCGTCGACGGTTACGATATCCCGCCCTACGCCGGGCTGCTCGACTTCAAGGTGTGGGAGACGACGTCCCCGCCGCCCGGCACGGTGTACAACTATCCGATCCGGCCCTGGCACCACGCCCGATCGAGCCTGACCGCCTCCGAGGCCGATCCGGACGTCGCAGTGCAAATCTATCAAAGTGCGATGCACACCGGCATGGTCGCGCGCCTCAAGGGCGGCCAGTCGGTCAAGCAGGTGCTCGCCTGGGCGCATGACCAGATCGAGGGCTTCATGCACTGAGAAAGGGCAGGGCGGCCCGGGATGGCGTGCGGATCGGCATTGTGCTTCCGCGGGCAGATAGGTAGGGTCGCCCGGCTGCCCGGATGGCAGCCAACGGTGGTCACCCGGTCGTGCTGGCCGGCCGCGCTTTCAGGCGCGCGCCGGTCCTGCGCCGGGCCGAAGCGGGGGAACCTCGCCGATCGCCCGGGTATGGACTTGGGGAGCCTCCCGCGATTCCGGTCACGATCGGAATGGCACGAGGCGCAGGAGGATCGTCCACCGGACCAGCCAGCGCGCGGTCCGTGACCGTACCCTTCGCCGCAGGTTCGTCCCGCTGCCTGCCAACTTGGCCGACAACGGCCCGTGCGTTGCGTGTTGAAAAGGGAACCGGCCCTTCGGCCGGACGGAGGAGAGCAAGATGGCAGACGGTTCAACGGGAGCGGTGGGGGTCCTTGGTTCGGGGCGCCCGGTTGCGGCCCGCCCCGGCGGGATGCAGCGCTTCGCGCGCCGGCGCAGCACCATCGGCTTCCTGCTCGCCCTGCCGCTGATCCTGCTGATCGGCGGCCTCGTGGTCTATCCGGCGATCTATGCCGTGTGGCTCAGCCTGCTGAACAAGCAGATGACAAAATTCGTCGGGCTGGCGAATTTCCGCTACCTGATGCAACGCGATACGTTCCACCTGGTGATCTTCCAGAGCTGCCTATTCGCGATCACCGCGGTGTTCTTCAAGGCGCTGATCGGCCTGATCCTGGCGCATCTGATGCACAATATCTCGGGCCGGTCGCAGCGCATCTGGCGCGGGCTGCTGCTGGTGCCGTGGGTGATCCCGGAGGCGCTGTCCACCCTGACCTGGTGGTGGATGTTCGACCCCAGCTATTCGTCGTTCAACTGGATCCTAAACCAGTTCGGCATCGCCTCGGTGCCCTGGCTCGGGGTCGGCTGGATCGCGCGGTTCTGCACCATCCTGGTGAACGTCTGGTACGGCACGCCGTTCTTCATGATCATGTATCTGGCGGCGCTGAAATCGGTGCCCGACCAGCTGTACGAAGCGGCCTCGATCGACGGCGCCAGCGCGTGGCAGAAGCTGCGCTTCGTCACCTTGCCGATGATGCGCAACATCATCTCGATCACGGTGCTGTTCTCGCTGATCGTCACGTTCGGCGATTTCGATATCGTGCGCATCCTGACCAACGGCGGCCCGCTCGACATGACGCACGTGTTCGCCACCTACGCCTTCCAGGTGGGCATCCAGTCGGGCGACATCCCGCTCGGCGCGGCGGTGTCGCTGTTCATGGTGCCGATCCTCGCGGTAGGCGCCTTCTTCATCCTGCGCGGGGTCACCCGCCGCACCCAGGAGATGGGCGCATGAGTGCCACGACCGCCGGCAATCTCGCAGCGCGCAAGCGCGGCAACAGCCAGAAATCGCAGCGCCGCTGGGCGCTGTGGGGCAGCTACGCGGCCTTGACCGTGTTCGTGATCGGCTTCCTGACGCCGCCCTACTATACGCTGATGACCAGCCTCAAGACCTCGGCCGAGATCGGCGCCGAGAAGGGCAATCCGTGGATCGCGCACCACCCGACCCTGGCCAATTTCTGGTGGCTGATCACCTACCCGAATTTCCAGCGCTACTACCTGAACTCGGTGATCGTCACGATCCTGGTGGTGGCGGTCAGCATGGTGATCTCGGTGCTGGCGGCGTTCAGCCTGGCGCGGATGGGGTTCAAGGGCAGCAAGACCCTTGGCACCGGGGTGTTCCTGACCTACCTCATTCCGCAGTCGCTGCTGTTCATCCCGCTGTTCCAGATCATCGGCTGGCTCGGCCTCATCAACAGCTTCTGGTGCCTGGTCATCATCTACCCGACCCTGGCGGTGCCGTTCTGTACCTGGATCATGATCGGCTATTTCGGCTCCATCCCGAAGGAGCTGGACGAGGCAGCGCTGATCGACGGCGCGGGCTACCTGCAGATGCTGTGGCAGATCTTCATCCCCGTCGCGATGCCCGGCATCATCGCCGCCACCATCTTCGCCTTCACCGTAAGCTGGGGCAACTTCATCTATCCGCTGGCCTATCTCTACACCTCCAGCCAGGAGGTGCTGACCGTCGGCATCGTCTCCGACCTGATCCGCGGCGACGTGTTCGAGTGGGGCAAGATCATGGCGGCGAACCTGCTCGCGTCCGCGCCGCCGATCATCATCTACGCCTTCCTGATGGATTATTACGTCGCCGGCCTGACGGCCGGTGCAACGAAGGGATAAGGGAACCGTCATGGCTGAAGTCTCGTGCCGCAAAATCTTCAAGGTCTATGACGGCGGCGTGCAGGCGGTGAAGGGGATCGACCTCGAAATCGCCGACCAGGAGTTCGTGGTGCTCGTCGGCCCCTCCGGCTGCGGCAAATCCACCACGCTCCGCATGATCGCCGGGCTGGAGGAAATCTCCGACGGGGAGATCTGGATCGGCGGCGACGTGGTCAACGACATCCCGCCGCGCGATCGCGATATCGCCATGGTGTTCCAGAACTACGCGCTCTATCCGCACATGAGCGTGTTCGACAACATGGCCTTCGGTCTCAAGCTCCGGAAGTTCCCGAAGGACGAGATCAAGCGCCGGGTGGACGAGGCGGCACGCATCCTCGATATCCACGTCCTGCTCGAACGCAAGCCGAAGGCGCTGTCCGGCGGCCAGCGTCAGCGGGTGGCGATGGGCCGCGCCATCGTGCGCAACCCCAAGGTGTTCCTGTTCGACGAGCCGCTGTCCAATCTCGATGCCAAGCTGCGCGTGCAGATGCGCACCGAGATCAAGAAAGTGCACCAGACGGTGCGCACCACCACGGTCTATGTCACCCACGACCAGGTGGAGGCGATGACGCTCGCCGACCGGGTGGTGGTGATGAACCAGGGCCTGATCGAGCAGGTCGGGCCGCCGCAGGAGCTGTACCACAACCCGGCCACCCGGTTCGTCGCCGGCTTCATCGGCAGCCCGGCGATGAACTTCCTGCCCGTGCGGATGGAAGACGTCGGCGGCCGGCCGGCGGTGCGCATCAACGCCACCACGTCCCTCGCCGTGCCGGACCAACGGGTCGCCCGCTACGCCCCGTTCCAAGGCCGCGAAATGCTGCTCGGCGTCCGCCCGGAACACATGTTCGACTATCGCGACGCCAACCAGAAGCCCGGCTTCGCGCGGATCGATGCCGCGGTCGACGTCGTGGAGCCGATGGGCATGGAAACCCTGGTGCATTTCTTCATCGACGGCACCCCGGTCTGCGCCCGCTGCGAGCCGTCCACCGCGGCCGCCCCGGGGGAATTGCTGCCGCTCACGGTCGACCTCAACAACATGCACCTGATGGACCCTGCCTCCGGCCGGGTGGTCTGAAGCCGGTCACGCCGCGGGTCGTCCGTCCTATGCCCGCGCGCAGAGGGCGCGCGGGAGGCTGCGGTCCGGTGCGGCGCGGCGCCCGGGGGCGTGGTAGCCGCCGGGCGCAGGCCGGGCGGCGCGGGCGACGAGCGCGATCACGCCTGCCTGCACGGTGATCGCGTATTCCAGCAGCGTGCGGTTCCGCCGCGCCAGCGCCGCCACCTCGCGTGCGTGCGCGATCAGGGGCGGCGACGGTAGCGACGGCGGCGCCGCGGCGAGGCCGGCCAGCGCGGCCTCCTTCTCCGCCAGCAGCGGGGCGATCGCAGCCAGGTCGAGCGCTGCCAGCGCCGCGTTCTCCCGCTCCAGCGCCGCGGCCAGGCGCCGCAGGGCCGCCGCCTGCATTGTGGCGGCTGCGGGGGCGAATATCTCACCGTTCATGGCGTTGGCTCCTGGCTCGGGGTGGGATGGCGCGCTTCCTGGGCCGCCAGCATGGCGTGGAAGACCGGGACCGCGAGGCCGAGCCCGCCGGCGGCGGCAATGTCCTTGCCGATCGCGGAGACCAGCATCGGCCGCCAGGTCGCTTCCGCATTGCCGCCGCCGAATGGGCCGTGCGCGCCGTGGATGGTGTCGAACATCGGGGCCAGCAGGGCGCCGAGGGTCATCCCCTCGAAGGCTTGCGCCGCCCGCCACAGCCTCGCCGCCTGCGCCGGTGGCAGGTTCGACGGCGGCGGCCCGGCATCGGGCAGGATGCGCGGCGCCCCGGGGCTGATCGTCGCTGACCCGATCGGCGCCTGGCTGCTCGCCGTCATGCCGACCGCCGCCGACCCGATCGCCCCCGACCCGATCGCCCCCGACCCGATCACCCCCGGGCCGATCACCCCCGGGCCGATCGCTGCCAAGCCCGCAAGGCCGCTCACCGCACCACCAGATCGGCCTGCAGCGCGCCGGCCGCCTTGATCGCCTGCAGGATGGTGATCAGGTCGCGCGGGCCGATGCCGAGCGCATTCAGGCTCGCCACCAGCTTGCGCAAGGTCACCGTCCCCCGCACGACCGCGAGCTTGTTCGCGTGCTGGTCGTCGATCTGGACGCTGGTGCGCGGCACGGTGGTGGTGGTGCCGTTCGACAGCGGACCGGGCTGGCTCACCTGTGGGGTCTCGGTCACCCGCACCGTCAGGTTGCCCTGCGCGATCGCCACCGTGCTGATCCGCACGTCCGCGCCCATGACCACCGTGCCGCTCGCCTCGTCGATCACCACCACGGCCGGTTCGTCGGGCACGATGCGCAGGTCCTCCACCGTGGCGAGCGTGCTGATCGGGTCGCGGCCGGCCAGGTCGAGCACCACGGTGCGCGGGTCGGTCACCCGCGCGATCGGCCCCACCGCGGCGTCGATGGCGGCGCGGATGCGCTCGGCAGTGGTGAGATCGGGATTTCGCAGGCTGAGATAGAGGGTCTTGCTGCGATCGAGGTGGAACGGCACTTCCTTCTCCACCGTGGCGCCGTTGGCGATATGCCCGGCGGTCGGCACGCCGCGGGTGACCGAGGCCGCGGCGCCGCCGGCGGCGATCGCCCCGGTCGCCACCGCGCCCTGGCCCACCGCATAGACCTCCCCGTCCGCGCCCAGCAGCGGGGTGACGAGCAAGGTGCCCCCGGTCAGGTCGGTGGCATCGCCGAGCGAGGACACCGCGACGTCGATGCGGTCGCCGTTGCGCGCGAAGGCCGGCAGCTCGGCCGTCACCATCACCGCGGCGATGTTCTTGGTCTGCAGCTTCGCCTCGAGGTCGCGGGTGTTGACCCCGAGCCGCTCCAGCATCCCCACCAGCGATTCGCGGGTGAAGACCGCGTTGTTCAGGCTGTCGCCGGTGTTGTGCAGCCCGACCACCAGGCCGTAGCCGATCAACTGGTTCTCCCGCACGCCCTGTACGTCGACGACGTCCTTGATCCGCACCTGCCCCAGCGCCGGACCGAGCGGGAGAAGCAAGGCCGGAAGCAGGAGAGCCACGAGGGCGATCATCGGGCGGAACGGGCGCACGGCAAGATCCTTGGCACGGCGTTAACCAGGGGGATGGCACTCTGTGGTGCGCCGCCCGGGTGGCGGCCGCCGGCCCGGCGGGTTGGGAGTGCGGGTTGACGGGGTCTGACGAGGGTGGCGGGCGATGGAGACGTGGGAGGCAGGAGGAACGGGTTGGCGGCAGGCCGGTGTGGGCGGAAACGTCCAGGCAGGGCGGGAAGCGCAAGCCCTGTGCCAGGGTGCGATGGCGCTGCACCGCGCGCTTGCCGCTGTCGCGGCGCGGCAGGATCTGCCGGGCGGCACGGTCGGACCGGCACCCGCTGTCCGGGCGGGCGGGCGGCACATGGCCCCTGGGTTGGTGGCCCAGGGGATGGCGGCCCAGGGGATGGGGGCCCAGGGGATGGGGGC
>JABBNW010000043.1 GCA_019352115.1 Pseudomonadota bacterium | reverse complement strand
GAGATCTACGCCGCCTACCGGTCAGGGTTCGACGGCGGGGAGGCGGCGGCGCTCGCCCTCGTGCTGCTGGCGTTCTGTTTCGCCTGCCTCGCCGCCGAGGGCGCGCTGCGCAGCCGGGCCGGCTACGGCCAGGTTGGTCGCGGGGTGCGCCGCAGGTTGCCCCCCTATCGGCTGGGCGCCTGGATGCTGCCCGCGGGACTCGGCCTGGCGCTGCTGGCAGCGGGCGCGCTCGGCGTGCCGATCGGCACGGTACTGTTCTGGCTGACCCGCCACGGTTCCGCGGCGGTCACGCCGGACGAGGCCTCGCCGCGCGCCCTGCTGATGGCGACCGTGAGCACGGTGGGACTCGGCCTCGGCGCCGCCTGCCTGACCCTGGCGCTGGCCTTGCCACTCGCGGTGCTGTCCACCCGCTGGCCGCGATTCCCGCTGACGGGCGTGCTGGAGCGCGGCGCCTGGCTCGCGCAGGGGGTGCCGGGCATCGTCATCGCGCTGGCGCTGATCACGGCGACGGTGCGGACCGTGCCGCCGCTCTATGAAAGTACGGCACTGCTGCTGATCGCCTATGCGATCCTGTTCCTGCCCTACGCGCTGGTCGGGTTGCGGACCGCCCTGCTGCAGGCCGACCGGCGGCTGGAGGAGGCAGCGCGGTCGCTGGGTGCCGGCTGGCCGCGCGTGCTGGGCCGGGTCGTCCTGCCGCTCGCCGCGCCCGGCGTCGGCGCCGCGGCGGCACTGGTGTTCATCGTCGTCAGTACGGAACTGACCGCGACCTTGCTGCTGGCCCCGATCGGCACCGAGACCCTCGCTATCCGCATCTGGGGCGATACCTCGACGCTCGCGTTCGCCGCCGCCGCTCCCTACGCGGCCGTGCTGGTGGCGCTGTCGATGACGGCAAGCTGGCTGCTGGCGCGGCGCTTCGGCATCGGCGCGTTCAGCGCCGGGCTGGGGGGCTGAGCATGGCGGAGCTTGCGATCGAGGGGCTGGTGAAGCGATTCAATACCGGAACGGTGCTGGACCGCGCCAGCCTGGTGGTGCGCCCGGGTCATCTGCTTGCGGTGCTCGGCGCCTCGGGCAGCGGCAAAACGACGTTGCTGCGGCTGATCGCCGGGTTCGAGCGGGCGGATGCGGGGACGATCGCGATCGACGGCGTGCCGGTCGCAGGACCGGGGCTGCATGCGCCACCGGAGCGGCGGCGGATCGGCTACCTGGCGCAGGAAGGCGCGCTGTTCCCGCACCTGTCGGTGGGGCGCAACATCGCCTTCGGCCTGGGTCGTGGCGGCGATGCCGCGACGCGGGTCGCGGAGCTGCTGGAGATGGTGGGGCTTCCGGCGGCCTACGCCGCGCGCAGTCCGCAACATCTTTCCGGGGGCGAGCAACAGCGCGTGGCATTGGCGCGGACCCTGGCGCCGGAACCTCGACTGGTGCTGCTGGACGAGCCGTTCTCCGCGCTCGATGCAGGCCTGCGCCAGGAGGTGCGCCAGACGGTGGCGACCGCCCTGCAGCGTACCGGTGCGACCGCCGTGCTGGTCACGCACGACCAGGCGGAGGCGCTGTCGATGGGCGATGCCGTCGCGGTGCTGCGCGCCGGGCGGATCGTCCAGCTCGCCGATCCGGTCGCGCTCTATCGCCGCCCGCAGGATGTCGAGGTGGCGCGGTTCGTGGGCGAGGCGGTGCTGCTGCCGGGCCAGGCGCGCGGCGGGCTCGTGCAGTGCACGCTCGGTGCGCTGGCGCTTGCCGCACCGATGCAGGGGGCGGTCAGCGTGCTGATCCGCCCCGAGCAGATCCGCCTGGTGGCGGAGGGCACGCCGGGCAGCGCCGCGGCCGAAATCAGGAGCGTGCAGTATTTCGGTCACGACGCACTGGTCGGCCTCAGTCTTGCCGCCGCGCCGGACCAGTCTGTCGTTGCCCGTGTGTTCAGCCATGCCCTGCCGCCCACGCCCGGTCGCACCGGCCTGCTGGTGGACGGCGCAGTCAGCGCGTTTCCCGCGGAGGGGGCGGCGTGATCGTTACTATCTCTGTTTCATCGCGAAGGCGGCCGAAATGACCCGAAGATATGGTTCGAGACCGGCATGGGCCGGGCTTGCGCTCTGCGCCACCCTGCTTGGCGCGGCGGCACCGCTGAATGCTCCATTCCTGGCGGCACTGCACCGGCATACGTTGCTGACCTCGTCGATTCCGACCGGCGGCGACGAAAATCCCTATTCGGTCGTCGTCGCTCCGGTCACGTCCGGCACGGTCCGCAAGGGGGACGTGCTGTTCGACAATTTCAACGATCGGCGGAATTTGCAGGGCACCGGGACGACGATCATGCAGTACGATCCGACCACGCGCGCGACCCGCCTGTTCGCGACTGTGCCGCCGCATCTGCCGGCCTGTCCCGGCGGGATCGGCCTCACGGCGGCGATGACGATGCTGACCTCGGGCTGGGTGATCGTCGGCAGCATGCCGAGCACCGACGGCACGACGAAGACGCGCGGCCGCGGCTGCCTGATCGTTCTCGATTCGCAAGGCAAAGTCGCTGGGACGATCAGCGATCCGCGGATCGACGGTCCCTGGGGCAATATGGCGGTGATCGACCACGGCGACCGTGCGGTCCTGTTCGTGAGCAACATCGGCTTCGACCTCGGCGCGCCGGGCCAGCCGCCACGGCATCGGGCGACGATCCTGCGCCTCGATCTCGCCGTCCCGGCCGGCAAGCCGCCGGAACTCCGCTCCGCGACCGTGATCGGCAGCGGGTTCGGTGCCCAGGCCTCGGCTGATGCGTTCGCGGTGGGACCGACCGGGCTCGCGCTGGCGCCGGACGGCACGCTCTATGTGTCCGATGCCGTCGGCAACCGTATCGTTGCGATCAAGGATGCCGTGGCCCGCACCGGCAGCGCCGGCACCGGGGGGGAGGTGACCTCCGGCGGCCTGCTGAAGCGCCCGCTGGCGATGGTCCTGACGCCGGGCGGGTCGCTGCTGGTGACCAACGCGCTGAACGGCCAGGTGGTGGAAGTGGACCCGCATTCCGGCACCCAGCGCGGGGCGCAGTGGATCGATTCCGATGCGGCGCAGACGCCGCCCGGCAGTGGCGATCTATTCGGGATCGCGCTGACGCCGGACGGTACCGGGTTCTACTATGTCGAGGACGATACCAACGTGCTGATGGTGGCGCGGCCATGACTGGTGCATCGCGCCGCGGCTTCATCGCCTCTGCCGGTGCGGTGGTGGGCGCCCTCAGCACCGGTCGTGCGTTCGCAGCCGGGCCGGCGGCGCCTCCAGGCGGAGCGCCAGCCGTTGCGAGCGTATCGTTGCATGGGCCGCATCAGAACGGCATCGCCACGCCGACCCCGATGCAGGGTCATACGTGTTTTGCTGCACTCGACATCGCGGCGACCGGCCGCCAGGCGATCGTCGATGTGCTGCAGGCCTGGACCGTCGCCGCGGGGCGGATGGCACAGGGCCGCACCGCGGCGCCGCCGTCGGGCGCACTGGCGGATGCCGAACCGGATAGCTGGGACGCACTTGGCCTGGAGGCCGCGCGCCTGACCATCACGTTCGGGTTCGGCCCCGATCTTTTCCTGCTGGACGGCAAGGATCGTTTCGACCTCGCCGCCCGGCGTCCGGCTGCGCTGGTCGACCTGCCGGTCTTTCCCGGCGATCAACTGCTACCAGCCTACACCGGCGGCGCCCTGTCGATCCAGGCCTGCGCCGACGATCCGCAGGTCGCGTTCCACGCCGTGCGCGAACTGGTGCGGCTGGGAAAGGACGCCGTCGCGGTGCGGTGGATGCAGACCGGGTACTCGACCGCGAACCGGGTGGCTGGGACTCCGCGCAACCTGATGGGGTTCAAGGACGGGACGATCAATCCGTCCTCGGCCGACCCTGCTTCCATGACCGGGTTTGTGTGGGTGGGCTCGGAGGGTCCGGGTTGGATGCAGGGCGGCAGCTACGCGGTGTTCCGCCGCATCCGCATCGCGCTGCAGCACTGGGATCAGATGCCGCGCGGTTTCCAGGAGCAGACGATCGGCCGGCACAAACTGAGCGGCGCCCCGCTCGGCTGCGCGCACGAGCGCGATCCGCTCGATCTCGATGCCACCGACAAGGACGGGGCGCCGCTGATCCCGGCCACCGCCCACGCACGCCTGACCGCGCCGCAGGAGAATGGCGGCGCGCAGATCCTCCGGCGGTCCTACGGCTACAGCGACGGCGCCTCCTTCACCGCCGAACGCTGGCCGCCGTGGAAACAGGCAATGGAGTACGACGCCGGCCTGATGTTCATCGCCTACCAGCGCGATCCGCGCACCGGCTTCATCCCGATGTTCGAGAAGCTGTCGCGGCTGGATGCGCTCAACCAGTTCACGACCCATGTCGGCAGCGCAATCTTCGCCTGTCCCGGCGGCATCCGCGCAGGTGAGTACATCGGGCAGTCTCTGTTCGAACCGGCCTGAGCATGCGCCGGGAAGCGCCGTTCGGAAGGGCAACCATTCCGCCCGGACCGGGCGTTTCCATGCGGGATCGTGACATCCCGGGACCGCACCGCGCACCGCAACCTCCGGCGTTCACCGAAAGGCAGATTTCGATGAGAAAGACCTTGTTCGGCCCGGCAGGGGCCGGCGCGCGGCTGCTCACATGCGCTTGGGCCGCAGTCGGCATCGTGTTTGCCGGCGCGGCACCCGCAGAAGCGCAATCGGCCGACAGCGACATCTGGACGCGGAGCACCCTGCTCGGCGATCCCGGCGGATGGCGCGGCGAGCTGGGCGCCGACGGGGTGAGCCTTGGCGTCCAGGACACCGAAACCCTGCTCGGCAACGTCGCCGGCGGCGTGAAACGGGGTGCAACGATGCAGGGCCTGACGACCGCCACCTTGCAGATCGACACCGGCAAGGCCTTCGGCGTGGCGGGCGGCACGCTCAACGCAAGCGCGTTGCAGATCCACGGACGCAGCCTGAGCCCCTTCTACCTCGACGATCTGCAGACGGCGAACGGCACCGAGGCCGACGATGCCACCCGCCTGTGGGAATTATGGTACGACCAGTCGTTCGCCCAGGGTGCGGCCGACCTCAAGTTCGGCCAGCAAAGCATCGACCAGGAGTTCATCGTCAGCACGTATTCGGCCGTGTTCGTCAACACCATGGCGGGCTGGCCGCTGGTGCCGTCCGCAGATCTGTACGCCGGCGGCCCGGCCTACCCGCTGTCGTCGCTGGGCGCGAGGCTGCGCGTGAAGCCGACCGCAGACGCGACGGTGCTGGTCGGCGTTTTCGACGACAATCCACCGGGCGGCCCGTTCGCCGCCGATCCGCAGAGCCGTGACGCCGGGGGCACACGCTTCAACACGACGACCGGGGCCTTGTTCGTCGCCGAATTCCAGTATGCGGTGAATTCGGTCCGCGGTCGGCGACATGGTGTACGGCGGCGATCAGCCCGGCCTGCCGGGGACCTACAAGATCGGGTTCTGGTTCGATACCGCACGGTTCCCGGACCAGGCCTATGACACAGCGGGCAATTCCCTGGCGAGCGTCGCCAGCGACGGCTTGCCCGCCGGGCACCTGCACAACGACGGCATCTATGCCGTTATGGATCAGACCATCTGGCGGCCGGCGCCGGGGAGCGTGCGCAGCCTGAACCTGTTTGCCCGTGTGATGGGGGCGCCGGGCGACCGCAACCTGGTTTCCTTCGCTTTCAACGGCGGCCTGGTCCTCACCGCCCCTCTGCCGGGCCGGGACAGTGATTCCGCGGGGATCGATGTGGGTGTCGGCAAGGTCGGCAGCGGGGCGGCGGCGTATGACCGCGCACTCGGCCTCGCGACCGGTACCGCCTATCCGGTCCGCGGGGTCGAGACATTGATCGAGATCACATACCAGTTCCAGCTCGCACCCTGGTGGCTGATCCAGCCCGACGTCCAATACGTCGTCAATCCGGGGGGCGGGGTGCCGGACCCCGCCGATCCCACGCGCCGATTGCGCAATGAGCTGGTCATCGGCGTTCGTACCGCAGTGACGTTCTAGGGCCAAATCTCTGCGGCGACGAGCTGAACGGCGCCGAGGAAGTCCCGTGCGGTCTTGTCGTAGCGGTTGGCGATAGCCCGGAATTGCTTGGGCTTGGCAAAGAAGTTCTCGATCAGGTGGGGTGCCTTGTAGAGTGCCCGGTCGTATCTTCGGACCGACTTGCGGTTCGCCTTGGCCATCGCGAGAGGCCGCGAACCCGACGGCGCACAGCCGATGAGCGCTGCCGGGCGGCAGGCCGATTGCCGCGCCCGCCATCCAAGCGTGTGCCGCGTCGGTCCCCACGCTTCCCGCCAGCATGTCGACCGCCGCAGCCGACCCCAGCGCTGACGCGACACGGTCGCCGAACGCATGGCGCTCCACGCCGAAAGGACCGACTGGATTGCCGCCTTGCTTGAGAGCATCCTGGACACCGTTACCTCCGACGCGCTCCAACAGGCGATCATCGACCTCGATACGCTCGCCGGCATCCCGCAGACCGGCTGGATTATGCCGGTCACTCACCGCCCGCGGGACGGCCGGGGGAAGGCTTGCGTTGCCCAGCGGGGTTCCCGCATCCTGCCCGGGATCGGGACAATTGGCCGGCCACCCGCAGGAGCAGCAATGCAGACGGAACCCCTGACCTTTGCCGGCGTGTGCGACTGGGCCGGCATCGTACGCGGCAAGGCCTTCCCGGACGCCGACCTCGCCGCCCGGCTCGCCAAGGGCGTCGGGCTCACACATACCAACATCATGATGTCGTGCTTTGGGCCGATCTACACGACCCCGTTCGGCACCGCCGGCGATCTGATCATCCGCCCCGATCCGGACCTGCGCGTGGAGGTGCCGTTCGACGACGGGACCGCCGAGCGTTTCTACCTTGGCGACATCGCCCATACCGACGGCGCACCGTGGGAATGCTGCCCGCGCGGCTTCCTCACCCGCGCGATCGACGCCCTCGCCGCCTGCGGGTTGCGCGTGGTCGCCAGCTTCGAGCAGGAGTTCGTGCTGACCGGGGTGGAGGACCGCCCAGGCGCGACCTACGCGCTCGATGCCTTCCGCCGCCAGGGCAGGTTTGGCGAGGCGCTGACCGCCGCGCTGCGCACCGCCGGCTTGCGCCCCGACAGTTTTCTGCCCGAATACGGCCCGCAGCAGTACGAGGCGACGGTGGCGCCCGAGCCCGCGCGCCGCGCCGCCGACGCCGCCGTGATCCTGCGTGAGTTGGCGCGCGCGGTCGCCTGGCGGCTCGGCCAGCGCGCGGTCTTCGCCCCGATGTTGCAGCCCGAAGGCATCGGCAACGGCACCCATATCCATCTGAGCCTGTGGGAGGGCGATCTGCCGATCACCCGCGATCCTGCCCAACCCTACGGAATTTCCGCCCGCGCGGCGCCGTTCTTCGCCGGCGTGCTCGCGCATCTGCCGGCGATCTTGGCGTTCAGCGCCCCATCCGTCGCGTCCTATTACCGGCTCCGGCCCGATCGCTGGGCACCGGTGTACGCAGACCTCGGCGTGCAGGACCGCGGCGCCGCGCTGCGGGTGGCGCCGGTGTTCGAGACCGCTGCCGAGGACCCCGCGCGGCAGTTTAACGTCGAGTTCCGCGTCGCCGATGCCTCGAACTGCCCCTATCTGGCGCTCGGCGCGCTGCTCTGGGCGGGGGTCGATGGGCTACAGCGCAGGCTGACCCTGCCCGCGCCAGGCGCGAAGGCGGCCCTGCTGCCGCAGTCGCTGGACGAGGCGCTGGAGGCGCTGGAACGCGACGACGCCGCCGCCGGCTGGTGGAGCGCGGACGCCATGGCGGCCTATCTCGCCTTCAAGCGCGCGGAGATGAAGGCGCTGGACGGCGACGAGCCGGACGCCGTCTGTGCCCGTTACGCGGCGGTGTACTGATGTTGCTCGGTCCTGACGATCCGGCTCCGTATCGGCTGCTGCGCGCGGATGGCGCGAGCCCGTTCCTGCTGACCGCCGACCACGCGGGGCGCGCCATCCCGAGTGCGCTCGGCGACCTCGGCGTCAGCGCGACCGAGCGGGCGCGGCATATCGGCTGGGACATCGGCATCGCCGACGTGACGGAACGGCTATCCGCCCTACTCGACGCCAGCGCGCTGCTGCAGACCTATTCGCGCCTGGTGATCGACTGCAACCGTCGGCCGGAGCTGCCGAACGCGTTCCCGGAAGTTTCGGAGGCGACGCCGATTCCGGGCAATTTTGGGCTGACCGGGGTCGACAAGGAAGCGCGCTGCAAGGCCGTCTTTGCGCCCTACCACGCGGCCATCGCTGCTGCGATCGCTGCGCGGCGCGGGCGCTCCCAGCCGACCCTGTACGTCGCGATGCACAGCTTCACCCCGGTGTACCACGGCGTCGCGCGGCCGATGCACGTCGCCGTCCTGTATCACCGTAGGCCGCGGCTGGCGCAGGCGCTGGCCGCGCGGCTCCGCGCCGAAGCGGGACTGGTTGTCGCCGAGAACGAGCCCTACCATGTCAGCGACGAAACCGACTACGGCGTGCCGGTGCACGCAGAAGCCGGTGCGCTCGACTACGTGGAGATCGAGATCCGCCAGGACCTGATTGACGCCGTGGACGGCCAGGCTGCCTGGGCGGCGCGGCTCGCCCACCTCCTGCCGCTCGCCGCCGCCGATATCGCGGAGGCCGGGGCATGAGGGATTTCGGGATTTCGCGCGACGTGCCGGTGCGCAAGGGCGCGACCGCGCTGTTGTTCGTCGATGTACAGAATTATTCCGCCCCGGGTGGCGGCGAATACGCGCACCTGTCGCACGAGGAGGTCGCCACCCGCTGTGGGTATTTCTTCCGCGAGATGCGCGAGCGCGCGCTGCCCAACATGCAGCGGCTGCAGGCGGCAGCGCGCGCGGCCGGGGTGGAGGTGATGTACACGGTGATCGAAAGTCTGACCCGGGACGGGCGCGACCTCAGCCTCGACTACAAGATCTCCGGTCTGTTCTGCCCGCGCGGTTCGCACGACGCACAGGTGCTCACCGAGATTGCGCCGGGGGAGGATGAGATCGTTATCCCGAAGACGTCGTCCTCGGTGTTCATCTCCACCAATATCCATTACGTGCTTGGCAATCTCGGCGTGCGCCACCTGATCGTCGCCGGCGTGCTGACCGACCAGTGCATCGATTCCACCGTGCGCGACGCCTGCGACTATGGCTATCTGGTCACCCTGCCCACCGACGCCTGCGCCACCTACAGCGCCGAGCGGCACCAAAGCGCGATCGCCAACAATCACGGCTACTGCCGGCAGGTCACCACCGCGGCGCTGCTCTCCGAGCTCGCCACGCTGTAGGTCTATCCGCTCCCGTCATTCCGGCAATTTCTGGCTGCCGGCGCGCGTATGACCCTATCGTTTGGAATTCGAGCGTTTTTTTGAAGACTCAAGGCTTGGCGTCTGCCGTCAAGTTGCGAATATGTCGTTATGGATACGGACTCGGTTGGTGTTCCCCGCTTGACGTGAGAATATTGGCCTCGGTTCCCTGCAGCAAGGTTGGCAGCCCTCGATGGCGAGAGTTCAAGGTGGGATTTCGATCGACGCCGACAGGGACCAACACGCGATGCATTTCTTCCGTCAAATCGACGTCTTGCCCTCAATTTGGATCGGCATAAGCGGCGGGCCGGGACGACGACGCCCCACAGAATTGACGACACGCACTGGGTCAGCGAAGGGCCGTTTCGCGCCCGAAAGCCGCACTCTTGAACGACAGCTAGGCCGACACCCCGAACGCCGGCTCGGCCAGAATTGCCGCCAGATCGCTCTGCCGGAACGGCTTGGTCAGCCTCAGCAGATCCGGCCCGATACCCTCGGCGCCGGCATAGCCGGATATGATCACGGTCCGGATCAGGGGCCACCGGCTTCGCATCTCGTACGCCAGCGCTGCGCCGCTCATCCCGGGCATGAGATGATCGGTGATCACCACGTCGAACTGCCGCCCGTTCCCCAAGAGATCAAGGGCTTCTTCGGCTGACGAGGCCTCCACTACCGCATAGCCCATCTCCGTCAGCATATCGGCGGTGATGCCGCGAACGAGCGCCTCATCGTCGACGACGAGCGCCTGACCGGCGCCGTGAGGTGCCGCGGACGGCTTCACCGTCTCGGCGATCGCGGCGATGAATGGCTGGTCGCTCTGCGGCAACCACAGCTCAATGGTCGCGCCCTGTCCCGGCTGGCTATCGATCACGAGACCCCCGCCGAGCTGCGACGCCAGGCCGTGGACCATGGAGAGGCCGAGTCCGGTTCCCTTGCCAATAGCCTTGGTGGAAAAGAAGGGCTCGACGGCCTTGGCGGCGACCTCCTTGGTCATCCCGACGCCGCTATCGGCCACGGACACGCGCACATAGCGGCCTGGCTGCAGCTTTGCATCAGGTGCAGGGGCAACGTCCTGGGCATCCGCCGAGATCCGCAAGAGCCCGCCGCCCTGTTCCATCGCGTCCCGGGCGTTCACGCTGAGGTTCAGGATCGCCATCTCAAGCTGGTTGGCGTCGGCCCTCGCGGGCGGCAGGTCCGCCGCCACCTCGATCAGGACCCTTATCTGCGGGCCCGTCGTACTGCGGACCAGTTCGGCCATGCCCTCGATTACGCTCCGGACGTCCACGGCGCCGGGCTGCAGCGGCTGGCGCCGTGCGAAGGCAAGGAGTCGCTGCACCAGGGTCTTGGCGCGCTCGCCCGACTGGAGTGCGGCCGCCACGAGGCGCTGTTCACGCGCCCCGCCCACCCTGCGCCGATGAAGCAGGTCGAGCGCGCCAAGGATCGGGGTGAGCAGGTTGTTGAAGTCGTGCGCCACGCCGCCGGTGAGCTGACCCATCGCCTCGAGCTTCTGCGCCTGGCGCAGCGCCGCCTCCGCCTCGGCGAGGCGGACCTGATCGCGCAGCCGGTCGGTGACATCGTAAACGAACTGGTAGGCGCCGATCCGGCTCCCGTCATGGTCGCGCAGGACGTTGAACTTCATCTCGTACCAGCGCCGGGCGATGCCAGGATCGCCAAACTCGTCGATCTGGGTGAACTCTTCGCCGGCCAGAGCACGGCTCCACACGGCTTTGACAGCGGCGGCGTGCGCCGGGCGGTCGGCAAGGAGCGCGAGCATGTTGTCGCCCGGCCGTGGGCGTTGGCCAAATTTGCGTTCGAACTCGTCGGCGGCCGCCTTGTTGATCGCCATCCAGTTGTAGTCGAGGTCCGCCACCTGGACAAAGGCGTCGGTTCCCTCGACGACGTCGGCCAGGATCTTTCGCTCGGCCAGGGCCTCGGAGACCCGTCGTTCCAGGGTCTCGTTGAGCTCGCGCAAGCGCGCCTCGTCGGCCTTCCGCCGGGTGATATCGATCGCCGTGCCGATGATCCGCATGCAGCGGCCCTCGTCGTCGAAGACGCCCCGGCCCTTGGCCGCGACCCACCGCACGACACCGTCTTCCTTGCCGACCGTGCGGAATTCCACGTCGTAGAGGGCGCGACGAGCAGGATCGGCCGCTGCCTCGTAGGCCGCCGTCGTCGCCTC
This sequence comes from Pseudomonadota bacterium, assembly GCA_019352115.1. Lineage (GTDB taxonomy): Bacteria > Pseudomonadota > Alphaproteobacteria > Acetobacterales > Acetobacteraceae > JAJZVS01. The sequence continues at coordinate 12,484 of JABBNW010000043.1, read as the reverse complement.
CCGGTCCTCCGGATGCAGCCCCGTATAGAAGTCGTCCATCGTGACCGGCCTGTCCGGGGAAATGCCGAACATCGCGTTGACCCGCGGGGGCCAGTAGAGCGCGCCGGTTACCCCGTCCACATCCCAAAGACCGACCTCAGCCGCCTCGGTCGCGAGGCGAAGCTGCTCTTCGCTGTGGCGGAGCGCTTGCTCGGCCCGGACCCGATCGGTGACTTCGTAGCCCTCGACGAAGACCCCCGAGATGGTTCCATCCGCCTCGGCAATCGGCTCGTAGATGAAATCGACGAAGCTGGCGGCAGGTGTGCCGTCCGACCCAGGGTCGAGCCGCATTGGCACGGCCTCGCCGACGAAGCGCCCGCCTGCATAGACGCGGTCGAGAAGATCGATAAAGCCCTGCTCCGCCACTTCAGGCGCCACTTCGCGCAACGTGCGCCCGATCAGATCGCGCTGGCCGACGATCCGGCGGTAGGCCGCGTTGGCGAACTCGAAGACGTGGTCGGGGCCGCGCAGGACGCAGATGAAGCTCGGCGCCTGTTCGAGCAGACGAAGAATGCGAAGGCTCTCCTCGCGCAACATACGATCTGACTCACGCCGAACCTTGGCGAGCCGGATCGCTGCCTGGACGCGGGCAAGGAGCTCGCGCGCGGAGAAGGGCTTGACCAGATAGTCGTCCGCGCCCGACTGCAGCCCCTCGACCCTCGCCTCTTCTCCTGCCCGGGCCGAGAGCAGGATGACAGGCGTCTCCGCGGTCAGGGGGTCCGTGCGGAGCGCGCGGAGCAGGGCCAAACCGTCGAGCTTCGGCATCATCACGTCCGCCAGCACGAGATCCGGCGGCCGCATCCGGGCCAGGCCAAGCGCGGCGTCACCGTCGACTGCGGTCTCCACCTCGTAGCCCTCGGCCAACAGCAGCCGCGCCAGGTATTGGCGCATGTCGGCACTGTCGTCGGCCAGCAGCACGCGCGCTGTTGTCGCATCGGCGGTCGGGGATCGGATCGCCGCGGCGGATTCCAAAGGTTCCAGCCAGCCCGCCGCCTCCTCCAGGAATACGGCGCGACGGGGGGCATCGGCTTCGCGCGCGGCGGACTCCCGCACCCGGTCGGACGGGAGATGCGCGGCGCCGAACGGCAGACGGACGGTGAAGGCCGAGCCCGCCCGCAGCCGGCTTACGACGGAGATGGTGCCTCCGTGCAGGTCGACCAGCTCGCGCACCAGTGCCATGCCGATGCCGGAGCCCTCGTACGAGCGGCCCTGGGCGTTCTCGACCCGGTGGAAGCGCTCGAACACGCGCGGCAGCTCCGCCTCGGGGATCCCCACGCCCGTGTCTGCCACGACCACCTCCGCGCCGCCGCCCGTGGGCGCGGGTCGCACCGTCACTGTCACCCTCCCCTCCAGTGTGAATTTGAAGGCGTTGGAGACGAGGTTCAGGACGACCTTCTCCCACAGGTCGCGGTCGACATAGACGGCCTCGTGGAGCCGATGGGCGTCGACCACGAAGTCCAATCCCGCGCGTTCGAACAACGACCGGAAAGCGGATGCGATCTCGGCGGTGCACGCGGCGAGGTCGACGGGGGAGAAGCTCGCGTCCACGCGCCCCGCTTCGATGCGTGAAAAATCGAGCAGCGCATTCACCAGCTTCAGCAGCCGCATGCCATTGCGATGCGCGGTCTCGACGTGTTCGCGGACCGCGTCGGTGCCCAGGTCCGGACCTGACAAGAGCTGCTCCAGCGGCCCCAGCATGAGGGTCAGCGGGGTCCTGAACTCATGGCTGACATTCGAGAAGAATCGTGTCTTCGCCCGGTCGAGCTCGGCGAGGGCGGCCGCGCGGCGGCGTTCTTCTTCGAGCGCCAGCGCATCGGCGAGCGCCTGGCCGATCTGGCCGGCGACAAGGTCGAAGAATGCCCGCTGTTCATCCTCGAGGGGACGGAGCGGATTGATCCCGGCGACCAGGACGAAGCCCGCCTTCTCCCGTCCTGCTGGCATGATCGGTATGACCAGCGCGGAGTCCGGACGCGGACGATCGTCCTGCATCCGAACGTCGATGCGGTCGAGCGGCTTGACGCGCAGGGCCTGGCCGCCGGAGAGCGCCTCGCGGAGCGGCCAGAGCGCATCCTCCTCCGCGCCCGACGGGACGACCTCTGGCGCAGCCCGGCTTCCGCGTTCCACGCCGACGGCGCCCATCAACCGAAACGCTGTGCCATCGTCCTCCAATGCGTAGATCACGGCGAAGGGGACATCGCGGACGTTCTGGGACAGCACATGCAGCGCAGCGTGGATCGCCCCGTCGACGCTGGCTGCGCCTGCCGCGGCGGCAAGCTCGCGCAAGGTCCTCAGCCGCCGCTCACCGATCACCTTGCCGGTGGTCTCGATCACGGGTGTGAAAACCCCGCCGACCCCGCCGGTTTCGTCACGGATAGGTGAATAGGAAAAGGAAAAGTATGTTTCTTCCTGATATCCGTGGCGGTTCATCAGGAGCAGCAGGTCACGCGATCGGGTGGGCCGCCCAGCCGAGACGACTTGCCCCAGCATGGGACCGATCACGTCCCAAAGCTCAGGCCACACCTCGCGCCCGACGGAGCCGAGCGCGGCGGGGTGCTTTTCCGAACCGAGAATGGCCGTGTATTCATCATTGTAGAGCATGACGAGCTCGGGGCCCCACCAGATCAGGATGGGGAACGCGCAGTCCAAGCAGGTGCTCACAGTGGTAAGCAGCGATTGAGGCCAGGTCGAAACCGGGCCAAGCGGCGTCTTCGACCAATCGAGCGCGCGCATGAGGGCGCCCATCTCGCCCCCGCCCGGGAAAGCCATTTCCGGACCACCAAGGCCAAGTCGCATCGAAGTTTCCCCGGCAGCCGCCGTGCCACGCAACCTAATCGCAGCCAACGCATACCAAAAGACCAGCCCGCCCATCAACCGATCGGCACTTCTTGCAGGAGCCAATTGTTCCTATTATGTTCGAGTTCTGAGATGGCAGGAGCGTGATATGCGGCTTGATGAGCGTCCCGCGCACCCGTTTCGTCCTGTTGCTGGACGAAGGACGCAGATCATCGCACCGCGTCGGCATACGACGCGTATTGGCCCACCACCACCGCCGCGCCACCCGCCCGTTGCGGCGGCTCGCCGCAACGCGGACAGAGGTCGGCGGGGTCAGAACCGGATGCGCGCCTGGACGAACACGCTGCGCGGCACCTCCGTACTTACGCCGGGCTCGATGAACTCCAGGTGGTTGGCGTGCAGCAGATTGTAACCTGCAAGCGAGAGTTGCAGCCGCTTGGTTACGTCCCAGCCGATCCGCGCGTCGAGTTCGACATACCCCGCCACGACCGGATGCGGCAGACTTCCCACCTCCCGCAGATCGGCAAACACGTTCACCCCATGCCCTAAGGTCATGAGCGATTGCAGGCTGGCCTGATGGCCCGGGTCGTCGGCGACGAACGCAAGCCCCAACAGGGACAGGCTGCCGGGCAGGAACCGCAGATCCTCGTGCAGCGCGGTGAAGCCGCCGGTCAGCCGCCACCAATCGGTCACCTGGTAGTTGCCCCACACCTCGATGCCATAGACCGTGGCGGCCATCCGGTTGCCGAACCGGATCGGCAGCAGCGATGTGGCACTCGCGGGCTCGATGCTGCGCAGGTCGTCATAGACGTCGTAATATCCGGATACCGAAACAGACGCCCGACGCGAGATTTGCACCCTCGTGCCGAGCTCGTAGGCGGTGAGCGTCTCGGGGCGGAAGCTCGTCGACCCGTTCAGCGTATCCACCGGACCCGCATATTCGCGCAGGTTCGTATCGACCGGCGTGGGCGAGCGCACCGCGCGCGAGATGGCGCCCCACAGGAGCGTGGACGGCGCGACTTTCCAGCCCACCCGCACGCTCGGCATCGCCTGCAAGCCGGCGTAGGGCTCATCCTCCAGCTTCATACCCACCGTCACCTTGAGCGTGCGCGAAAGGGAGATCGTATCCTGCCCGTAGAGGTTCGCGAGATTGAGCCGCTGCCTCGGCGGCTCCAGCGCGAGGGCGGTATTCTGGAACACGTAGTTGAAGTTCCGCTCGCCGGCGCCCCAGACGATGTTGTTCCACCCGGCGATCTTGAAATTATGCTGTACCTCGATGTCGTAGGTATCGACGGTGAACGCGCTGCCGCTGTCGACCGAGCGGGTGGCGCTGTCGTAATACGTCAGCACCTGTAGGCTGGAGCCGTCATCGAAGCGGTGATGCCAGCTCACCGCGGCATCGCTTTCGCGGTTGAACCCGTCCGGACCTTCCGTTTCGGTCGCAAGATCACCCTGCACGCTCACCGTATCGCCAGGCGGGGTCCAGTCCACCCGAAAGCCGCCGCCCGGCTGCGACCAGGCGTCCTTGGCGCTGGCGCCGGTGGACAGTTGGTACGAGCTGAAATCCGAGAACTCGCCGTGCACCCGATAGGTCAGATCGGGACCGAGCCGCCCGCCGTACTGCACGCTCGCGTCCCGCGCGTAATTGCCGGCGCCGAGGGTCAGCACCCCGCCCTGCGTTGCGCTCGACGGGCGGGTGATGATGTTGATAACGCCATTCACCGCATTGGCGCCCCACAAGGTGGCACCCGGTCCGCTGATGACCTCGATGCGATCGATGTCTTCCGGCAGCACGTCGAGCATGTCCCAGTAGACGCCGCCGAACATCGGCGAATAGACGCTGCGGCCATCGACCAGAACCAGCAGCTTGTTCGACATGCTGGCGTTGTCGCTGACGTTGAAGCCCCGCGCCGTGACCTGCCAGTCGAAAGAGCTGATCTGCACGACATTGAGATTGGGGGCCAGCCGCAGGATATCCGGGATCGTCGTGAACCCGGACTGCATGATTTGTTGGTGCGTGATCACATAGATCGCCGCCGGCGCCTCGTTCAGCGGTTCTGGCGACCTGGCAACGGACGTGACCGTAATTTGCCCGAGTTGCGCGATGGAAAGACCGCGCAATTCTGCCAGGGATTGCGCCTTGGCATATGCCGTGGGGACAAGCGCAAAGGCCGCCAGGATCGCGGTGCGCCACCGGCCGCGGCCCGACGGGGTCGCGGCGCATGTCGGCCGCGACGCACTTCCCCCCGAAACGGCCTGCAGGGCCGAGGCCGCACGCATCGACATAATTCTCCCTGCCACAGCTCAAGTTTCGATATTTTGCCGTCGACATGGGAACGACGCTATACGCGCGGCCGTTCACGTTTTCGTGATTTTCAGGCTTAACCAAGGGCGATTCCCATCAGATTCATCCCCCTATCCCTTTCGCGGGCAGAAAATCGGCCAGGAATAGGCCGCCGCCGGGGCCTCGTTGCAGTCCGTCCTCGACTCAGTCGATAATGTGTCATCTCGGGGGGGGCATTGTGCCGGCCAAACTCATCACGGGAAGTGACAGCAGTTCGGCCGAGACCAGATGCGTGCGCAAACGGTGGGCCGCGCGGCAGACGCTGTATTCCAGGGGGCCATTGTCGCAGCACCGGCGCAGCGCTGGAACCTCGGTATTTTCGCCAATTATCCGAACACCGCCCGCGCTGGCCGTGGCGTGCTTGCTTCCGCTGCTATGGTTGCAACCGGCCCGCGCCAGCGATTCTGCGCTCGAATACGCGATCAAAGCCACCTATCTCTATAAGATACCACAGTTCGTTTCCTGGCCGCCGGGCACTTTGCCGCCGACAGCGTTCCGGCTATGCGTGGTAGGGCGCCATCCATTCGGGGGGGTGCTCGATCAAGCGGTCAGAGGGCAGATGGTGCAGCAACGGCCGATCGTGGTCCGCAGATACCGTACGATCACCGCGAATCCCGGGTGCCAACTCATGTATGTCGCCGGGTCCGCCGACCAGTCGGTGGCAAGCGTGCTGGCGATGGTCCGCGGTCAGCCGGTTCTGACCGTGACCGACGGCCAGACCGACCGCAAAGCGCGTGGCATCATCAACTTCGTCCTCGCGCAGGGCCGGGTGCGCTTCCAGATCAGTGCACGCGCGGCAGCCGCGAACGGTCTTGCGATCAGTTCCAAGCTGCTGAGCCTGGCGTTCGGGGGGCGCTCATGAGCCGGTCGCTCCCGCGATTTCGTATGCGACGACGCCGGGCACGTCCTGCCGCCCCCATCGTGGCGCTCATTGCCGCCGTCGCGCTGCTGGTCGCGGGTATCGCACTCGCCGTCTATATCGACCACGCCTATGAACGCCAGCGGATCGGCGATCTGATCGCCCAGGCCCATATTCTGGCCGCGACGGAAACCGCGGCGCTTGCCTTCAGCGATCGGCACGCGGCAGAGGAGTACCTGGACGCGCTGGGGGCAAATCCGCAGATAAGGGCGGCCGGTCTCTATAGCAAAGCCGGCGCCCTGTTCGCGAGTTTCCCGCACCTGCCGCCGACGAGCCTGCCACGAACCTACCCGGTCTCGCACCCCGCATTGCAGCGTGGCCACACGACGCGGGACGGCAGCCTGCTCGATATCACGGCCCCGGTGCGACAGGGAGATGTCCCGCTCGGCTACCTTATCTTGCAAGTACCCACCGAGCCCCTGGCGGCCAGGGTGCAACGCGATGGCGCGATTCTGCTTTTGGTGGCTATGGCGGCCTTGATGGTGGGCGCGCTCAGCGTGGCGCAGGCGGCCCTGTATCGGGCCAACACGGCGCTCGCTGCCCGGGCACAGGAACTGGCCGCGGCCAACCGGAGCCTGGAGGAGCAGATCGCGCAGCGTGAAGAGATGGAAGCCATCCTGCGCCAGACCCAGAAGATGGAAGCAATCGGCCAGCTTACCGGTGGCATTGCGCATGACTTCAACAACCTGTTGCAGGTGGTGCTGGGCAGCCTGGAACGGCTGCGCGTCCGTGCCGCGCGTGCCGGCGACGGCTTGTCTCCCGATCTCGATCGCTGGGTCGATGCGGCCATGCAAGGCGGCCGACGGGCGGCGACCCTCACCCAGCAACTGCTCGCCTTCTCCCGCCGTCAGCCTCTGGCGCCGAAGCCGATCTCGGTGAACAAGCTGGTCGCCGGCATGTCCGATCTGCTCGCGCGCACGCTCGGCGAAAGCATCCGGATCGAAACAGTGCTGGCCGGCGGGCTGTGGCGGGTGCTGGCAGATGAGAACCAGTTGGAAAACACGTTGCTCAATCTCGCCGTCAATGCGCGGGACGCGATGGACGGCCACGGGAGCCTCACGATCGAAACTGCGAACGCATTCCTCGACGAGGCCTACACGCGCGGGGAGCAGGACGTGAACACGGGTCAGTACGTCGTGATCGCCGTGACCGATACCGGAAGTGGCATGCCGCCCGAGGTGCTGGCAAAAGTGTTCGAACCGTTCTTCACCACCAAGGAGATGGGTCGGGGGACGGGACTCGGCCTGTCGCAGGTGTACGGCTTCGTCAAGCAATCGGGCGGCCACATCAAGCTCTACAGTGAGCCGGGCGAAGGCACGACAGTGAAGATCTACCTGCCGCGCCTGCTGGCCACCGTCGCTGACGGCGGCGGGACGCTGGACAGGAGCGATGTGCCGCAGGGCCGCGAGGGGGAATGCATCCTGGTGGTGGAGGACGAGGACAACGTGCGGGCGCTGACGGTCGAGATCCTGCGCGACCTCGGCTATGGCGTGTTGCAGGCGGCCGACGGCCACGCCGCGCTCGCGCTGCTGGAGACCGAACCCGGAGTACAGCTTCTGTTCACCGATGTCGGACTGCCCGGGGGCATGAACGGGCGCCAGCTCGTCGATATCGCGATGCGGTCGCGGCCGCACCTGAAAGTGCTGTTCACCACCGGCTACGCGCGCAATGCGATCATCCATCACGGGCGGCTCGATCCGGGAGTGGAACTGATCAGCAAGCCGTTCTCGGCCAAAGATCTCGGTCACCGCATCCGGACCCTGCTGGACGAGTCGGCCGCATCAGGCAAGCAGCCCTAACCCGCGGAGGCAGGCGGTAGAGGGTGACCAGGCGCCGGTGGACATAAACCGGTCACGGGGGGATCCCAGTGTGGGCCGCACGGCGCGGACCGAGGCGTCAACTCGCCTTGCGCCTGCGAGGCTTCGCGGCCTTTGTCTCTTCCTTGGCTTCGGCCTTGCCGGCCGCTTTGCCCTTGGCGCCGAGGCTGGCGCGCAGTGCAGCCATCAGATCCACCACATTGGTGTCCTCCGGCTCGGCCACCTTGGCGGGCTTCTGGCCCGTCTTCTTGTCCTCGATCAGTGCTTTGAGCGCCTCCTCGTAGCGGTCGACGAACTGGCTGGGGTCGAAGGGGCCTTCCTGTTGCTCGATGATCTTCTCGGCGATGGAGATCATCGACGGGTCGGCCGCTTTATCGCTGATGCCGGCGAAGATCTCATCGGGCTTGCGCACCTCGGCGTCGGTGCGGACCGTGTAGGCCAGGATGCCCTTGCCGCGCGGCTCCAGCGCGAGGATGCGCTCGCGCGTGCCGATCACCACGCGGCCGAGCGCGATCTGCCCCGACTTCTCCATGGCGGTGCGGATCACACCGAACGCCTCCTGAGCCAGCTTGCCGTCGGGCGCGAGGAAGTAGGGGGAGTCGAAGTAAAGCCGGTCGATCTCGTCACCGGCGACGAACCGCTCGATCTCGATGGTCTTGATACTTTCGAGCTTGACGGAGTTGATCTCGTCCTGGCTCAGCAGGATGTATTCACCCTTGGAAACCTCGTAGCCCTTCACCAGCTCGGACCGCTCGATCGGCCCGGTGTCCGGATCAGTCGTGATCATCTTGATGCGGTTGTTGGTCTTGGGGTTGATCAAATTAAAGTGCACGTCGCCGCCGGCGTTGATCGCGGTATAGAGCGCGACCGGGCAGGTCACGAGCGAGAGTTTAAGATGTCCTTGCCAGGTCGGACGGTAGGCCATGTCGATGTCCTCAGTGTCGATGTCCTCGGGCGGCGTTGCAGCAGACCACGGCGAACGCGACGCAACGACCCGAGCGATGATTCGTTCGGTCAGCCGCAGCTCGAGGTCTCGCCGGAGTCAAGGTCGATCCGGAAACAGCGTTCGTGCCCGCTGTCCACCTCACGGACGATCACGCTAATCTCGTGTTCGTCGCCGAGTTCATGCAGGTCTTCGACATAGGCGACCGCCGCGGCTTCGAAAGACCGCTCCTCAAGGGTGCGGGCATGGTGCGCGTCAACGTGGCGGGCGTGGACGCTGAAGTGGCGGGTTTCTTCGGCCTGGGCCATGATAGTCTCCTCGGCGCTCGGTGTGGAAGGAGTTCACGCCTGCACGCTGCGAGCCTGGACATATGGTGTCGGTGTTCGTTTAGGAACCTACCCCGAGTCGGAGCAAACCTGTGGCGGTTACCAACCTCGCCAAGTATCAAAAGATGCGGGACTTCTCGCAGACCGGCGAACCGTCCGGCGAGAACGCCAAGATCCTGGCCTCCGAGGCGCTGCGCTTCGTCATCCAGAAGCACGCCGCCAGCCACCTGCATTTCGATTTGCGGCTCGAATACGAGGGCACGTTCCGCTCGTGGGCCGTGCCAAAGGGCCCTTCGCTCGATCCCAGGGATCGCCGCATGGCCCTGGAGGTCGAGAACCATCCCTTGGAGTACGGCGACTTCGAGGGCACCATCCCCAAGGGCCAGTACGGCGGTGGCACGGTCATGCTCTGGGACCGCGGCTATTGGGCGCCGGAGAAGGGCTTCGAGAAGATCGGCCAGGCGCTTGGCAAGGGCGAGTTGAAGTTCGTCATGGAAGGCGAACGGATGCACGGTTCGTGGGTCCTGGTGCGGACCAGGCGCGACAGCCGGGGCAAGGCCAGTTGGCTCCTGATCAAGCACCGCGACGACGGCGCTGTGGAGGGCAACACGACGGGGCCGACCGAGGACGATCGCTCGGTCGCCTCTGGCCGTACCATGACCGAGATCGCCAACGGCAAGGGACGGGCGGCGTCGCCCTTCATGACCGTCAAGGGCGCGGCGCCCGGGTCGGTCTGGCACAGCAACCGCGACGACGGCTCGCCTGTCGGCCTGCCCGCGCCCACCAAGGCCAAGACAGTGGCCAGCCTGCCGGCCTTCATCGAGCCGCAGCTGGCCAGGTCGTTGGAGAAGCCGCCGGCCGGATCCGGTTGGGCACACGAGATCAAGTTCGACGGCTACCGCATGCAGCTGCGCACCGTCGGCGGCAAGGCGACCCTGCTGACGCGCAAGGGGCTCGATTGGTCCGCCCGATTCCCGGAGATCGTCGCCAGCGGCGCGGGCCTGGCCGACGGCATCATCGATGGCGAGGTAGTGGCGCTGGATCATAGCGGCGCGCCCGACTTCGCCGCCCTGCAGGTGGCGATCTCCGATGGCAAGACCAAGGACCTGGTGTTCTTCGTCTTCGATCAGATGTTCGCGGGGAAGGAAGACCTCCGCTCACTGCCGCTGACCGAGCGCAAGGCGCGGCTGGAGGCCCATGTTGCAGATGCGCCGGTCAACATCCGATATGTCGACCACTTCATCACCGCCGGCGACGCCGTGCTCCTGTCGGCCTGTCGCATGGACCTGGAGGGCATCGTCTCCAAGCGCCTTGACGCGCCCTACCACTCCGGCCGCAGCGAGAGTTGGGGCAAGTCCAAGTGCCGCGCCGGCCATGAAGTGGTGATCGGCGGCTGGACGACGACGGGCGGGAATTTCCGCTCGCTGATCGCCGGGGTGAACCGCAACGGCGAACTGGTCCACGTCGGCCGGATCGGCACGGGTTTCGGGCGCGATGTGGTCAGCCGCATCCTGCCGCGGCTGAAGGCACTGGAAAGCGGCGTCAGCCCGTTCACGGGCAAGACCGCGCCGAAGCAGGCGGCCGGCGTCCACTGGGTGAAGCCCCAGCTGGTCGCGGAAATCCAGTACGCCGGATGGACCGGCGACGGCGCGCTGCGCCAAGCCTCGTTCAAGGGCCTGCGCGAAGACAAGCCCGCCCAGGAGGTTGAGGCCGAGACCCCGGCGCCCGCGCGCACGACCGCGCTCAGCGAGCCTGAGCCGACAGCCATCCGCACGAAGATCGTTGCCCCGCGCGGATCGACCCGGGTCATGGGGGTCACCATCTCGCACGCGGACAAGCCGCTCTGGCCGGACGCCGGGGACGGCAAGCCGGTGACCAAGCTGGAGTTGGCGCAATATTACGAGGCCGTCGGCGATTGGATGCTGCCCCACCTGAAGGGACGGCCCTGCTCGATGATCCGCATGCCCGATGGCATCAACGGCGCGCAGAACTTTTTCCAGCGCCACGCGGCCAAGGGCCAGTCGGCGCTGATCACCGAAGTCGAGGTGTCGGGTGATCGCAAGCCGTACATCCAGTTCGACCGGGTCGAAGCGCTCGTGGCCGCGGCCCAGACCGGCGCCTTGGAACTGCACCCCTGGAACTGCGCGCCCTTTGAGCCCGAGCAGCCTGGGCGGCTGGTGTTCGACCTCGACCCCGCGCCGGATGTGGCCTTTGAAGTCGTGATCGAGGCCGCGCGCGAAATCCGCGACCGACTGGAGGAACTTGGCCTGGTGAGTTTCTGCAAAACGACAGGCGGTAAAGGTCTGCACGTCGTCACGCCGATGTCGGCCGAAGGCATCAGCTGGGCGGTCGCCAAGGCCTTTGCGCGCGACGTCTGCAAGGTCATGGCCGCCGACGCCCCTGATCGCTACGTAATCAACATGGCCAAGAAGGAGCGCACGGGGCGCATCTTCCTGGATTACCTTCGCAACGACCGCATGGCGACGGCCGTAGCACCCCTGTCTCCGCGCGGCCGGCCGGGCGCGCCGGTGTCCATGCCGCTCAGCTGGAGCCAGGTGAAGAAGGGTCTGGATCCCGCGCGCTACACGGTGCGCACTGTGCCGGCGCTGGTGAAGAAGCTGAGGGCCTGGGAAGACTATTGCGATGGCGAACGGCCGCTGGCGGCCGCGATTGAACGGCTGGGCCGCGTCTGAACCCCGTCGATGGCTGTCACCAGCGCAGGCCTGCCCTGCGGGTCGGGGACAAGCTCGTTGCCGCGGAACAGCGGGCCGAGCAACGGCTTTTCGAGGGGCGGCAGACGGCGGCGTTCGCGTGCGACGCGGCTGCGTGGATCGGAATCATGTCGGCAACGGACACTCCCGACGTCGTCGGCTGCGGACCTCGCTGTGGACGATCATCAGGCGAAGGACAGGTTCGGAAAAGGCGTATGGGAAAACGCCCTGCCTCTGGCACGTTGCTGCGTTGCTAACGTTTTGATAGCGCATATTCCGGATTCGCGGTGAAGGTCTCGCCGATCACCAGCCCGCGCGATTGCACATGCCGAAACCGACGCGGCCTTGAATGGCCGGATGCGGTGAACCCCTATTCGCTCTCCCGGCTTCCGCTAAACAGGTTGCGAGGGCGCGACTTCCCCCCAGAGCGCCCGCGTTTCTCCCCTCGAATTGCCGGATTTGCCGCACGCCATGCGTAAAAATGCGCCTCGGCGGCGTCCACCTCCAATCGGTCGGGCTGGATCGTGGGCTCAGATCGGGCTGGGGCGAATTATATGTGCGAATTCAATGTTTTATCCGCTTATTCTGGCGG
>JABBNW010000335.1 GCA_019352115.1 Pseudomonadota bacterium | reverse complement strand
TACTTCCGATCAGCCGCTCACGGATGGGCCCTCAGAGATGTGCGAATCGCCTAGCGCAAAGCGCGGGGGGAGAGGGGGCAGGCCCCGGCTAGCCGACGATCCGCGCGACCTCGTCCGGGCCCTTGCGCACCAGCGCCTCGTAATCGTTCAGCAACGTCTCGCTGATCCGCCCCGGGGTGAACGACAGCTCCCCGATCGCGCGCACGGGGGTCACTTCCGCCGCCGTGCCGGCGAGGAACACCTCGGTCGCCTGGGCCATCTCCTCCGGGCGGATCGCCCGCTCGACCACCTTCATCTGCCGGTGCTTCGCCAGCGCCATCACGGACCGGCGGGTGATGCCGTCCAGGAAGCAATCCGGTGTCGGCGTGTGCACCTCGCCGTCGAACACGAAGAAGATGTTCGCCCCGGTCGATTCCGCCACCAGCCCGCGCCAGTCCAGCATCAGCGCGTCGGCGAAACCCTCCGCCTCCGCCTTGTGCTTGGACAAGGTGCCGATCATGTAAAGCCCGGTGGCCTTGGCCGCGACCGGCGCGGTCTCCGGCGCCGGGCGCCGCCACTCGGCCATCCCGAGCCGGATGCCGGCCATGCGGTCGGCGCCGAAATAGCTCGGCCAGGGCCATGTCGCGATCGCCAGATGGATGGTGGTCTGCTGCGCGGACACCGCAAGCATCTCCGTCCCGCGCCACGCCAGCGGGCGGACATAGGCGTCGGTCAGGTTGTTCGCCCGCAAGGTCTCAATGCAGGCGGCATCGATCTGCTCGGCGGTGAAGGGGATGTCGAAGCCCAGGATGTGCCCGGACCGGATCAGCCGGTCGGTGTGCGCGCGCAGCCGGAAGATGTGCCCGTTATAGGCCCGTTCGCCTTCGAACACGGCTGAGGCATAATGCAGACCATGCGACAGCACGTGCAGCTTCGCCTCCCGCCACGGCACCAGGGCGCCGTCCCACCAGATGAAGCCGTCACGGTCGTCGAACGGAACCAGCGCCATGGGAGCGATCCTCGCAATTTTGTTGCTCTAACCAGACCCACAGTATAATACCTGCCCATATACGTCAATAACTCTGCCGGAAACCCAAGGAATGCCTGCCATGCCCGACCCGATGGGCGCCGCCTCCCGACGCGCCCCCGTCCACGGCCGCTCGGCGGCCCGCATGGACATCCCCGGCCGCTGGGCGGCCTGCTTGGACATCCCCGGCCGCTCGGCGGCCCGCATGGACATCCCCGGCCGCTCGGCGGCCTGCTTGGACACCCCCGCATGAGCGCCGCGCACCGCCCGGCCACGCCCGAGCCGAAACACCCGCAGCCCGCCGGCGCCGGCCTTTTGTTCCTGCGCGAGGAGGAAATCCGCCTCGCCCAGGACCTCATGTTCTTCGCCTACCGCGACTTCACCAACGCCGCCGACGTGATCCTGGACGAACTCGGGCTCGGCCGCGCGCACCACCGGGCGCTGCATTTCATCGGCCGCAACCCGGGCATCACCGTCTCCGACCTGCTCACCCTGCTGCGCATCACGAAACAAAGCCTGGCCCGGGTGCTCGGCGCCCTGGTAACCGACGGCTACGTCGCCCAGGCCCCCGGCAGCGCCGACCGCCGCCAGCGGCTGCTGAGCCTCACCCCCGCCGGCGCGGCGCTGGAACGGCGCCTGTTCGAGCGCCAGCGCGACCGCCTCGCCGGCGCCTATCGCGAAGCGGGCGGTCCCGCGGTGGACGGATTCCGTAAGGTGATGCGCGCGATCATGAACGAATCGGCGCGCGCCTACCTCGACCGCGCAGGCACCCCGCCCGGCCGGTCGGACCCACCCTGACCCGGGCCGATGGCCGAAGACGCGCATATCCTCGTCGTCGATGACGATGCGCGGCTGCGCGCCCTGCTCTCGCGCTACCTCGGCGAGCACGGGTTTCGGGTCACCACCGCGGCCAACGCCGCCGAGGCGCGCGCCCGCCTGCGCTCGCTCAGCCCCGACCTGCTGGTGCTCGACGTGATGATGCCGGGGGAAACCGGCCTCGACCTCACGACCGCCCTGCGCGCCGAGCAGGCGGGCGAACTGCCGGTGCTCCTGCTCACCGCGCGCGGCGCCCCGGAAGACCGGATCGCCGGCTTCGAGGCCGGCGCCGACGATTACCTCGGCAAGCCGTTCGAGCCGCTGGAACTGGTCCTGCGCATCAAGGCGCTGCTGCGCCGCGCCGCGCCCCCTGCCCTCGTTCCCAATGCCGCGCCGGTCGCGCTCGGCGCGCTGGTCTTCGACTGCGCGCGCGGCGAATTGCGCGGCCCCGCCGGCCCGGTGCGCCTGACCGGCGGGGAGGCCGCCCTGCTCGCCGCCTTCGCCCGGCAGCCAAACGACGTGCTGTCGCGCGAGACGATCGCCGCCGCCCTCGGCACCGACGAAGCGGGCGAACGCGCGATCGACGTGCAGGTCACCCGCCTGCGCCGCAAGATCGAGCCCGACCCGCGCGAGCCGCGCTTCCTCCATACCGTGCGCGGGCGCGGCTACGTGCTGAAGCCGGGGTCCTGAGTGGGCCTCAGGCTCCCGTTCAACCGGGCGCTCAAGCGGATGCTGCCGCGCTCGCTGCTCGGGCGCAGCCTGCTCATGATCCTGGTGCCGCTCGTGCTGCTGCAAGCCGTCGCGCTGCAGATCTACTACGGCAGCCACCTGAACCTCGTGTACCGGCGCCTCTCGGACAGCCTGGCCGGGGAGATCAACTTCGCCCTCGAACTGGTCCGCCGCGATCCCGACCCGGCGGACCGCGCCTGGGTCATCGCCATGGCCCAGCGCGAGTTCGGGGTGACCATGCGGATGGAACCGGGCGCAGTGCTCCGCTACACCGGAACGAAGGTCAACGTGCTCGGCCCGATGGACGACGACCTCGACACGGCGTTGCGCCAGACCTTGCACGGGCAGTTCAACATGGACTGGACCTACGATCCCCAGGCCGTGCTGATCCGGGTGCAACTGCCCGATGGGGTGATGGACATCCTGGCGCCGCGCAAGCGGGTGGACCTCGGCACCATCTGGCTGTTCGTGGCCTGGCTGGTCGGCACCTCGGCCCTGGTGTTCGGCATCGCCGCGCTGTTCATGCGCAACCAGGTGCGCGGCATCCGCCGCCTGGCCGATTCGGTCGAAGCCTTCGGCATCGGGCGCGACCCGGGGCCGATCCACCCCGAAGGCGCGGTGGAGGTCCGCCGCGCCGCCACCGCCTTCAACCGCATGGCCGAACGCATCCGCCGCTTCCTCACCCAACGCACCGAAATGCTCGCCGGCGTGTCGCACGACCTGCGCACCCCCCTCACCCGCATGCGCCTCGCGCTCGCCATGCTGCCGGCACGCCCGGAAGACGCCGAGGACATCGCCGAAATCACCGCCGACGTCGCCGAGATGGAACGGATGATCGAGGCCTACCTCGCCTTCGCCCGCGGCGAAGGCACCGAACAGGCGGAACCCGCCGACCTCTCCCTCCTGCTTGAAGAAGTCGCCGCCGACGCCCGCCGCGCCGGAGCGGTCGTGACGGTCGATACACCCCCCAGCCTCACCCTGCGCCTGCGCGCCGACGCGGTGCGCCGGGCCCTCACCAACCTCGTGGACAACGCACGCCGCCACGCCAGCCACGTCGCGCTGACCGCCGCACCAATGGGCGGGCGCAACGTGCTCATCACGGTCGACGACGACGGCCCAGGCATCCCCCCCGACCGGCGCGAAAGCGTGTTCCGCCCCTTCGAAAGCGACAGCGCCGGCGGCACCGGACTCGGCCTCACCATCGCCCGCGACATCGTCCGCGCACACGGCGGCGAAATCATGCTGGAAGAAAGCCCCCTCGGCGGCCTCCGCGCACGAGTCCGGTTGCCGATCTGACCCGATCGGGGCGGGTTTCGGGGGGCGGGCGGCAAAGGCCAGGGGCGCTGCCCCTGGACCCCGCCAAGGGCATCGCCCTTGGAACCCTT
>JABBNW010000334.1:1629-3941 GCA_019352115.1 Pseudomonadota bacterium | reverse complement strand
CAGCGCCAGTGGTCGGATCCGGCGATCTTCCGGACCACGCCGCTGCTGCTCGGCCCGTATTCAGAGACTTGCGCTATGGCCGCCAGCCCTCGTGCATAATCCGAGCTAGGCATGAACTGCCGGGAGTGTAACCGAGGCAGCGGAATCCACGCCGAAGCACAGCCAGGCCGGTAAAGCTGAGCAGCACATGTGCCGAGCGGGAATACCAGGAAAAGCGGAATGGCATTATTCTTAACACCCATTAAAAAGGCAGCGATTCCAGCCGCGAGGTCGAGGTGAACAACGGCGAGCCTGAACGATTTCCTGGTCCATGTTTCTCGTCCGATGCCAACGCCATTCTGGAAAGCATCCAGGATCCGTTTTGCATAATTGGCCGAGAATGGCGGCTGGCCTTTGCGAACCAGAGCGCTCTGGACCTCTTGAGGGTCTCTGGCGAGGAGATTGTGGGCCAAGTGATCTGGGAGCGGCTGCCGCACCTTCTCGGAACGCCGGTCGAAGCCACACTGCGGGCCGCGCATGACGGCAGCTTCAGCACTTGTGAGGTTCGCGCCCCGGACACGGGCCGCTGGCTTTCCGTCCGTTGTCGGCCGGTGCCAATGGGAGTGTCGGTCCATTGGTGTGACATCTCCGAGCGGGTCGAGGCGACACGGCGTCTGCATGCGAGCGAGGAATATCTCGTCCTGGCACAGCAGGCTGCCGGGATCGGCACTTGGGCGTGGGACCTGCGCAGCGGCGAGATCCACTGGTCCGCCGGGATGTTCCGAGTGCTCGGTATCGACCCCCGAACGCCGTCCGCCGAGCGCTACGACGCCTGGTTGCGGGTGCTGCACCCGGCCGACCGGACCCGAGTGCTCAATGTACAAACCCGTCGGGAAGCCGCCCAGCCTGGCCCATTCTCGCGCGAGTTCCGCATCGTCCGACCGGACGGTGAAGTTCGCTGGATCCTGGCGCAAGGGGCGGTCTCGGCGGACGAAAGCGGCCCGGACCGGATGCTCGGCCTGAACATCGATATCACCGACCGCAAGCGCACCGAAGCGGCCCTGCATGACAGCCAGGAGCAACTCCGTCGGCTGAACGAGCATTTGGAGCAGGAGGCCGCACGACGCGCTCGGCAGTTGGCGGAAAGTCGCGCCCGCCTCCAGGTGTTCTTCGACTCGTCGCTCGACTGGATCAGCCTGTTCCGTGCCGAGCCTGGCGGCCGCTTCGTGTATGCCGATCTCAATCCTGCCTGCGAACGTGCCTATGGCATGTCGCGGGAACAGGTCATCGGGCGTCCGATCGACGAGATCCTTGGGGCGGAGCAAAGCGAAGTGCCGTTGCGTTATCTTCGGGAATGCCTGAGTACCGGCGCGCCGCAGCGCTATCGGGCACGCCGGACATTGGCGGATCAAACGCGCACGATCGACGTCGTGTTCGTCCCGGTGCCGGTGGCAACCGAGCACGGTGAGCGGCTGATTGTCTCGACCGCGCACGACCTGACCGAACGCGAACAACTGGAAGCGCAACTGCGTCAGGCGCAAAAGCTCGATACCATTGGCCAGTTGACGGGCGGGATCGCGCACGACTTCAACAACCTGCTGACCGCAGTCCTGGGATCTTTGGAACTGGCGACGCGCCACGTCAGCGACAATCATACGCTCCGGCTGCTGCAGACGGCGGCGCAGGCCGCGGCGCGTGGCACTAAGCTCACCGCGCAGATGCTGGCCTTCTCCCGCAAGCAGGATCTGAGTATGCGCGCCGTCGAGGTCAACGGCGTCATTGGCCAGATGCAGGATCTGCTGGAGCGCACACTCGGCCCCGCCGTCCGCATCCGCCTGGAACTTGATCACGGCCTGTGGCTGGCGATGGCCGACCCGGTTCAACTTGAGGTCCTGCTGTTGAATCTTGCCGTCAACGCGCGGGACGCGATGCCGATGGGAGGCGAACTACGGTTTGCCACGCGGAACGCCAACCTGGACGCGCCGGAAGACGCGGCGCTCTCGCCGGGCGAGTATGTCGTCCTGTCCGTCAGCGATACCGGTGAGGGCATGTCGGACGACGTGCGCAGCAAGGCTTTCGAACCTTTCTTCACAACGAAAGGCCCCGGCAAGGGCACTGGCCTGGGCCTAGCCCAGGTATTCGGCTTCGCCCGGCAGGCCGGCGGCACGGTCGTTTTGGACAGCGTTCCAGGAGCGGGAACGACTGTGTCAGTCTATCTGCCGCGCAGCTTACTGCCGCTGAAGGCCGTAGAGGACGCATCGGAGTCGCCACCACCCAATCCTATTCCCGGCCGTCTGAACGTCCTGCTGGTCGATGATGACGACGCCGTTCGG
>JABBNW010000334.1:0-1619 GCA_019352115.1 Pseudomonadota bacterium | reverse complement strand
CGGGGTTTGGCGAAGGAGTTTCTGCTGGAGGCCGGCCATGCCGTTGTCGCTGTGGCGGGTGGTCACGCCGCACTCCGGTTGCTTCAGGATGGCCGGAGCTTCGATCTGCTGTTGGTGGATTTTGCCATGCCGGAGATGAACGGGAGCCAAGTTGCGATCGCCGCGCGCCAAGCATGTCCCGGCCTGCCGATCCTGTTCATGACCGGATATGCCGAAACCGACGCGCTGCGTCCGTGGGCAGACCAAGGGTGCCGGACCTTGAATAAACCCTTCAGCTCAGACGAACTTGCCCGCGCCGTGGCCGAGGCCGTCTCGCGCGGAGCCGATATAGCGGCCGACGGCGCGACGTGACGGGTTGACGTTCTCCGTTGTCTGGCACCCAGTCAGCAATGTCGGCAACGCCGCCAGCCCCTGCCGGCATCTGGCGCTCCCTGGAGCCGGGTTCGCAAAAGTGAGGTCAGAGAACACATGGTGTCTTCCTTGCTCACCACCGGCACCAACGGCATGTCCGCCTGGCGCTGCGCAAGACGATGCCAGTAATCCTGGCTAAGGCTGGGCCACTTGGCTCGTGGCCGCTCCGCTGGCGGCGTTGCCGCTACCAGCGGAGCGGCTGGCCGTCGTCGCCACCGGTCAGCGTCACTACAAGTCGAATACTTGCGGTCGAGTAGCCATCCTGACCGGCCTCTGTCCGATGCGGTCGGCGTCGTGGCGGAGGAAAATCCGCTTAACGCCGACCGCGTCAATGAAGCGGGCTAGCCGGGAAAATGCACGAGGGGTGGCGGGCGCGAGCGCAAGCTGTTGATCTGGTGTAGGAGTTGGGTGTCGAGACCAATCCGCACCGATCGGGACGCGCCATGCCCGCCAGTGACCAAACGACGGCCATCCTGCCCGGCCTGTCACCGATCCGTGGACGGCAGATCGAGGCGCGCTTCGACGCCGCGCTGATGTCCTCGGACGGCGGTTTGCTGCTGCTGCGGGAGGTGGAGCAGCGGTTGGGCGTTGCCCGGCGTCTGGCCGCCTGCATCCGTGACCCGCGGGTGCCCGAGCGCATCGTGCACGGGCTCGACGAGATCATCCGCTTCCGCATGCTGATGATCGCCGCCGGCTACGAAGACGGCAACGACGCCGACAGCCTGCGGACCGATCCGCTGTTCAAGCTGGCGATGGACCGGCTGCCCGAGCACGGTGATCTGTGCTCGCAATCCACCGTGTCGCGCGCCGAGAACCTGGCGGACCGACACGCCCTGCTACGCATGGGTCGTGCCATGGTCGACCACTACTGCGAGAGCTTTCGCCAGGTGCCGCGCCGCATCGTGCTCGACATCGACGACACGTTCGACGCCGTGCATGGCGGCCAGCAGCTTCGCCTGTTCAACGCCCATTACGACGAATACGGCTTCCAACCGATCGTGGTGTTCGACGGCGAGGGCCGCATGATCGCCGCCCTCCTGCGTCCGGCCTGTCGGCCGAAAGGACGACAGATCGTGTTCTGGCTGCGCCGCCTGATCGCGGCGCTGCGCGACAACTGGCCGCGCGTGGAGATCCTGCTGCGCGCCGACAGCCACTATTGCACGCCCGAGGTGCTGCGCTTCTGCCGCGCCGAGCGGCTGGACTACGTG
>JABBNW010000333.1 GCA_019352115.1 Pseudomonadota bacterium | reverse complement strand
CTGCGAGATCGCCGGCGCGTCCTGCCCGCAACCCGCCCCGCCGGTCGTGCCGCCACCGCTCATCCCCGTGGTCCAGCTGCCGTCCTTGCAGACCGGGTTCACGGCGAGCTTCGGCAGCCTGGTCCAGCTTCTTCCCGGCTGGCTGCCGCCGGTGCCGAAGCTCATGGGGCTTGGCCTCGTGGTGCTCGGCGCGCCGCCGGTGCTGCCCGACCGGCTGACCGACCCGGACGTGGTGCCGCCCAATATCGCCGCGGTGGACTACTGAGATGCGCAACATTGGGATGCGCCACACTGGGATGCACCGATACCTCGTCTGGCTGGCCTGCCTCCTGCTCGCCGCCTGCGCCACCCCCACGCCCTCCCAGTATGCGGGCGGCGCGCCCGGTACCGGGGCCGGCATCGCGCTCGGCCGCGACGGCGCGGG
Source organism: Pseudomonadota bacterium (assembly GCA_019352115.1). Lineage (GTDB taxonomy): Bacteria > Pseudomonadota > Alphaproteobacteria > Acetobacterales > Acetobacteraceae > JAJZVS01. The sequence continues at coordinate 3,550 of JABBNW010000333.1, read as the reverse complement.
CGAATCCTGCGTCCAACTCGCCGCCGCCGGCCCGCAGAGCGCGGAGATCTACTGCGGCGGATGGACCGAGCCGGCGGCACGGGTCGCCGCGTCCGGCCCGGCGCCCGCCTCCCCGCAGGCGTTGCGCGCGCTGGCGCTGACCGGCCCATGGCGGGTGCAGCTCGACCAGCGCTTCGCCTGCGGCGCGCCGGCCGCGACCACGATCCTGGGCGGGGCGCCGGCGCTGGTGCTGCGCTGTGCCCGCCGGGTCGGCGGTTGGCCGCAGATCGCGCTCGTCGCCGCGGTGGGCGGGCGGACCTATGTGGCCGACGGCATCACCCCGACCCTGCCGGTGATGCAGCGGGCGATCGGCGTGCTGTCCGGCCTGGCGCCGCGCGCCGCCGCCGCCCTGCCGCCCTCGGCGGCCGACAGCCTGCTCGCCGGCGTGCTCGCCGCGCAGGCGTTCAGCGCCGGCGACATGGCGCAATACCAGCGGCTGATGACGCTCGGGGCGCACGCCAACCTGGCGGAGAATTTCGCCGCCGCCGAGACCGCCTACCGCGCCGCGCTCGCCCTGCAACAACGGCTGCTGGGCAACGATAACCCAAACACCGTGGCGCCCTTGATGGACCTGGCGCTGCAGATCTCCGATCAGGGGCGCTTCCCGGAAGCCGAGGCGCTGTTCCGCCGCGCCGGCACGCTTGCGCCACGGGCCGCCGATCCCGCCGCGCCCGCCCGCCTGCTGCACTACCGGGCGCTGGACGCGCTCAACCGCGGCCGGAACGCGCAGGCGCTCGCGCTGCTGCGCCGGGCCGGGGCCGCCTATGCCGCCCTGTTGCCCGCCGGCACCCTGGCGTCCGCTGCGGCTGCCCCGCGGTCGATGGTCGCGACCGCCGTGCCGGGCCTGGACCTGACCGGCGCGGCGCTGGCCGGCGACCCCACCGCGCAATCCGCGCTGATGGGGCTGATCGAGACCTTGCGCTACCAGGCCGTGGCGCAGCGCCGCCTGGGCCATCTTCCGGCGGCGCAGGCGGCCGTCGATCGGGCGCAGGCGCTGGCGCAGGCGACGGGGATGGACGTGCCTCTGGTCACCGCGCGGCTCGTGCGCACCGCGGCCGTGACCGACGAGCAGCAGGGACGGCTGGCTCCGGCCGAGTCCCGTCTGGCGCAGGCCGTGTCCGGCTTCGGCGAGATCCTGCCGCAGACTCGTCCGGTGGCGGAAACCGAGCTGCTGCAAGCGGCCGACGCGCTGCGCCAGGGGCAGCCGGGGCGCGCGGTTCGGCTCTGCCGGGCCGGGACGAAGCTGCTGCGGGTGCTGGAAATCGGCACCTCGCCGGAACTGCTCGCCCCCTGCCTTGCCGCCCTCCACACCGAGGCGCAGCAGGACCCCGCACACCGCCAGGCGCTGCGGGCGGAGATGTTCGAAACGGCCGAGCTTGGCCAGGACAGCGTCACCAGCCGTCAGATCGCCGAGGCGGCGGCGCGGCTCGCCGCCCATGCCAGCAATCCGGCGGTCGCGGCGGCGATCCGCCGGCGTCAGAACGCCGCGGTCCGGCTCGATACGCTCTATCGCCAGCGCGACGCCCTGGCGCGCGGCCCGACCAGCGGGACCGCGCCGGCCGGATCGCTGCCGCAGAGCCTCGCCGCGGTGGATGCCGCGATCGCCAAGGCGCAGGCGGGCCTCGCGGAGGCGAGTTCCGCGTTGCAGGCGGCGGCACCGAACTATCGCCAACTGGTGCAGCAGGTGGTGCCCGCCGCCGCGGTGCTGAAGGCGCTCGATCCGCACGAGGCCTTCGTCGCCATCACCCTGACCGCGCGCGGCGGCTGGACCTTCCTGCTGCGCGACGGGCGGATCGCGGCCGCCCCGCTGGCGGTCGGGACCGTGCAGATCGGCCGGCTGGTCCGGGCGGTGCGCGCCAGCATCGAACCGAACGACAGCGGCGTCCTGCCCCCCTATGACATCGCGGCGGCGGCGGCGATCTACCGCGACGTGCTCGGGCCGGTGGCCGGGCGGCTGGCCGGCGCCTCCGACCTTGTTGTCGCGCCGTCCGGGCCGCTGCTGTCGCTCCCGTTCGAAATCCTGCTGACCGGCCCGGCCCGGGCGGACGATCTGGCGGCGGCGCCCTGGCTGGTCCGGCAGTTCCCGATCGCCCATGTGCCGGCGGCGGCGAATTTCGTCGCCTTGCGCAAGTTGGTCGGCGGATCGCACGCGCCGCGGCCCTGGTTCGGCTTCGGCGACCCGGTGCCGGTGACCTTGGCGCAGGCGCAGCGCAGCTTCCCCGCCGGGGCCTGTGCGGACAGCGCCCAGTTGTTCGCCGGCCTGCCGCGGCTGCCGTTCGCGCTGCGCGAGCTGACGGCGGCGCGGGAACTGCTCGGCGGCGCGCCGGACGACCAGTTGGTGGGGGCGGCCTACACCACCGCGGCGGTGGCGCGGGTCGACCTCAAGCGCTACCGGGTGCTGCATTTCGCCACCCATGCCCTGCTGCCGGCGGAACTGCGCTGCGAGAGCCAGCCGGCGATCGTGACCTCCGACCCGGCGGGGGCGGCGAGCGCCAACGGCGCGCTGCTCACCGCCGGCGAGGTGCTGGGGCTCGACCTCGACGCCAACGCGGTGATCCTGTCGGCCTGCAACTCGGGCGGGATCGGGGCGCACCCGGCCGGGGAAAGCCTGTCGGCGCTGGCGCGCGCGTTCTTCTTCGCCGGGGCGCGGTCGCTTCTGGTGACCCATTGGGCGATCAGCGACCAGGCCTCGGCGTTCCTGGTCGCCGAGACGTTGCGGCGCTATGCGGCCGGTGCGCCGGGCGGGTTGGCGGGGGCGTTGCGGGCGGCGCAACTGACGATGGTCGACGGCGCCGGGCACGCCCTGCCGGCGGCGCTGGCGGACCCGTTCTACTGGGGCGCCTTCGCGCTGGTGGGCGAGGGGCGGATCGGCGCCGTGCATCGTCCGGCCGCCTGACCGGGTTATCCGGGGACTCCGGTACAGAGACCCCGGTATAGCCTGGGCGTCCCGTTTGGCGTGGCGTCCGGTTTGGCTTGGCGGCCGGTTGGAGGTCGCGGCGGAGCGACGGCTGCGTGTCTGTCGTACCGAGCGGGTCGTCGTGCCCGCTGCGGCCGGGCACGCGGCGCGCTGTCTGTCGGCGCGGTCCCCGCGGTTCCCGCGCTGTCCCGGGGACGATCCCGGGGACGATCCCAGGGCTTCCGGGGCGGGGTGGCGCCCCCGCGGCGGTTGCGGGGCGATGAATGTTGCGATATAGTAACGATATGGACGTACGAAACCCCGCGCGGCTCTAGCGTCCGAAAAGCGGAGGGCGGTAGCCTTGCGGACCGTACTCGCGGGCCGCCGCGGCGTCGGACAGCCGGAGCATGCGCACGGGATCGGGTCTTGCCGCCGTCGCGCGCCGCGCCGGCCTGGGCGGCGGGAGCGGCAGGGTCTCGGGCGGCATGATGCCGAACATCCGGCACACCGGACGCAGCACGTTCCACAGGCGCGGGGCGGTCGCCAGCAATTCCGCCATCTCCGGCTGCGCCAGGAAATAGGCGAGCTCGATGCCGTACGGCACCAGGTCCGGCC
>JABBNW010000042.1:21550-24170 GCA_019352115.1 Pseudomonadota bacterium | reverse complement strand
CAGCTTCCCGGAGCGACCCCTCGGCATGTCCGAACCCGCCGCCACGCCCCCCGAATCCGATGCCCCCCCCTTGCCCGATGCCTACGACGCCGCCTCCATCTCCGTCCTGCGCGGGCTCGATGCCGTCCGCAAACGGCCGGGCATGTATATCGGCGACACCGACGACGGCTCCGGCCTGCACCACATGGCCTTCGAGATCATCGACAACGCGGTCGATGAAGCCCAGGCCGGCTTCGCCTCGCATGTCGAGCTGGTGCTGAACGGCGACGGCAGCGTGACGGTGCGCGACGACGGGCGCGGCATCCCGACCGACATCCACGCCGAGGAAGGCGTCTCCGCCGCCGAGGTCGTGCTGACGAGGCTGCACGCGGGCGGCAAGTTCAACCAGAATTCCTACAAGGTTTCGGGCGGCCTGCACGGCGTCGGCGCTGCCGTCGTGAATGCGTTGTCGGAATGGATGGAGGTGCGCATCTGGCGCCACGGCCAGGAGCATTTCATCCGCTTCGAGAACGGCGACGCCGTCGCGCCGCTGGTGATCGCCGGCCCCACCGCGCGGATCAGCGGCACCGAAGTCAGCTTCAAGCCGAGCCCCGCAACCTTCACCCATACCGATTTCGACTATGCGCTGCTGGAGCGCCGCCTGCGCGAACTCGCGTTCCTCAATTCCGGCCTCGAAATCGTGCTGCGCGACGAACGCCACGCGCCGGCACAGGAGATCGTGCTGCGCTACGACGGCGGGCTGGTCGCGTTCGTCGAATGGCTGGATCGTTCCAAGACCCCGGTGTTCGCCCCGCCCGTAAGCTTGCGCACCGCCGACGACGCATTGGGGATCCGGGTGGAATTCGCGCTGTCGTGGAACGACAGTTTCCACGAGACGATGCTCTGTTTCACCAACAACATCCCGCAACGCGACGGCGGCAGCCACCTGGCTGGATTCCGCGCCGCGATGACAAGGGTGGTGTCCAAATATGCCGAGGGGATGGGCAAGAAGGACAGCCTGCAACTCGCGCCGGAGGATATCCGCGAGGGCATGACCGCGGTGCTGTCGGTGAAGGTGCCGGACCCGAAATTCTCGTCGCAGACCAAGGACAAGCTGGTCAGCTCGGAAGTGCAACCGGTGGTGCAGGCGGCGGTGGCCGATGCGCTGTCGCACTGGCTGGAGACGCATCCCAAGGAAGCCAAGTCCCTGGTGGGCAAGGTGATGGACGCGGCGGCGGCGCGGGAGGCGGCACGCAAGGCGCGCGAGCTGACCCGGCGCAAGGGCGTGCTCGATGTGTCGTCCCTGCCGGGCAAGCTCGCCGATTGCCAGGAGCGTGACCCGGCCAAGTGCGAGATTTTCATCGTCGAGGGCGATTCCGCCGGCGGGTCGGCCAAGCAGGGGCGCGATCGCAAGTTCCAGGCGATCCTGCCGCTGAAAGGCAAGATCCTGAACGTCGAACGCGCCCGCTTCGACCGCATGCTGGGCAGCGCCGAGATCGGCACGCTCATCACCGCGCTCGGCACCGGCATCGGCCAGGGCGAGCCGGAGCAGGGCGGGTTCGATGCGGCCAAGCTGCGCTACCACCGGATCGTCATCATGACGGATGCGGACGTGGACGGCTCGCATATCCGCACCCTGCTGCTGACGTTCTTCTTCCGCCAGATGCCGGACTTGATCGCGCGCGGGCATCTGTTCATCGCCCAGCCGCCGCTGTTCCGCGCCAAGCGCGGCAACGACGATCGCTACCTGAAGGACGATCGGGCGCTGGAGGAATTCCTGCTCGACAAGGCGTTGGCGAACGCGGTCCTGACCTATGCCGACGGGCGCAGCCTGGCCGGGCCGGAGCTGCGCACGGAAGTGGTGTGGCTGCGCGAAGCCACCGCCCGGCTGCGGCGCCTGGCGGGGGGAATTCCGCTGGCCTTGCTGGAACAGGCCGCGATCGCCGGCGCGCTGGCGGCCGATCCGGCGCGCGCGCTGGCGGCGGCGCAAGGGCTGGCCGCGCGGCTCGATGCGGTCTCCGCGCCGACCGAGCGTGGCTGGGTGGTGACCGCCGATCAGGATGGCCTGACCCTGGGCCGGATCGTGCGCGGCGTGACCGAGAAGTACACGCTCGATGCCGCGGCCTTGCGCAGCGCGGAGGCGCGCTGGCTTGCCGAACGCGGCGGGGCGCTGGCGGAGCGCTTCGCGGCGGCGGCGCGGATGAAGCTCGATGCGCAGGAGGCGCAGGCGAACGGGCCGGCCTCCGCCTACGACCGCATCCTGGCGCATGGGCGGCGCGGGCTGACGGTGCAACGGTTCAAGGGCCTGGGAGAGATGAACCCCGACCAGCTCTGGCACACCACGCTCGATCCGGCGGCGCGCACGTTGTTGCAGGTGAAAGTCGGCGACGCGGAGGAGGCGGCGCAGGTGTTCAGCACCCTGATGGGCGATGTGGTGGAGCCGCGGCGGGAGTTCATCGTGAGCAACGCGCTGAAAGTGGCGAATCTGGACGTGTGATTTTCGTCCCCCCCTGCCGGGAGGGGTGGAGTCCACGACAATGAAACCGCCTGGTCCGCAGTATGCCGGCGCTGTCCTTCCTTTCTCCCTCTCCACCCGCGCTTGCGGGGGGAGAGGGCTGGGGTGAGGGGGGCCAGCGCCGCC
>JABBNW010000042.1:0-21540 GCA_019352115.1 Pseudomonadota bacterium | reverse complement strand
CACCCCGACCCTCTCCCCCCGCAAGCGCGGGTGGAGAGGGGGAAGGATGTCGCCGGTGTTTTCATCCCTCGGGCGCATCGGGCGCCCGATGCGGGGCGTCTCCCGCGCGAGCGGGAGAGCGGACACCGGACGGTCGCCCGTCGCACCCGGGTCAGAATATAGTTGAGGTCTAAGATACCCCGGTCTAAGGTCGCCTCCGACCGAAATGGGGTGGGTGCGATGCAGGCAGATATCCTGGCGGCGTTGGCCGAGGCTCTGGCCTCGGGTGCGGTGGACGTAGTCGATCTCGCGCAGCCCCTGGAACCGGCCACGCCGGTCATCAGCCTGCCGCCGGATTTCGGCCAGTCGCAGCCGTTCCGGCTCGAACAGATCTCCCACTACGACGGCCGCGGGCCGGCCTGGTCGTGGAACAACATCTCCTTGGGCGAGCACACCGGCACCCATTTCGATGCCCCGGTGCACTGGATCACCGGGCGCGACCTGCCGGACAACACGCTCGATACCATCCAAGCCCGCCGCTTCGTCGCCCCGGCGAACGTCATCGACTGCACCGAAGCCTGCGCCGCCGATCCCGACTTCCTGCTTACCCCCGACCACATCGCGGCGTGGGAGGCCACGCACGGCCGCGTCGCCGCGGGAAGCTGGGTGCTGCTGCGCAGCGGCTGGTCGCACCGGACCGACCCGGCCGCCTTCCTGAACGCGGGCGCGGACGGGCCGCATTCGCCCGGCCCCTCGCCGGCGGCGGTCACGTTCCTGGTGCGCGAACGCGACGTGATCGGCTTCGGCACCGAATGCGTCGGCACAGACGCCGGCCAGGCGTTCGGCTTCGACCCGCCGTTCCCCTGCCACGCGGGGATGCACGGGGCGAACAAGTTCGGGCTTGCGAGCCTCGCCAACCTCGACCGCCTGCCGCCCAAAGGCGCGCTCCTGATCACCGCGCCGCTCAAGATCGTGGGCGGCACCGGCAGCCCCTGCCGGGTGCTGGCGCTGGCGCCGCGATGATCCCGCAACACGGCTGAACCCACGGAGCACGCGGATGGCAGAGCGGTCCTTCAGCAAGGAAGTCGAAAAGCTCCGCCTCGGCGCGGGCCAGGAATTCCAGGGCGAAGGCATCCTCGCCGTCACCAAGGCCCTGCTGCAATCCGGTGTCGCCTATGTCGCGGGCTACCAGGGCGCGCCGATCTCCCATCTGATGGACGTGCTGACGGACGCCGAGGACATTCTCGACGGGCTCGGCGTTCATTTCGAAGCCTCCGCCAGCGAGGCGGCGGCCGCGGCGACCCTCGCCGCCTCGGTGAACTATCCGTTGCGCGGCGCGGTGACGTGGAAATCCACCGCGGGCACCAACGTCGCCTCCGACGCGCTGTCCAACCTGGCATCGAGCGGCGTCACCGGCGGCGCCTTGATCGTGATCGGGGAGGACTACGGCGAAGGCAGCTCCATCATGCAGGAGCGCACCCACGCCTTTGCGATGAAGTCGCAGATATGGCTGCTCGATCCGCGCCCCGACCTGCCGACGATCGTGCGGATGGTGGAGGCGGGGTTCGCCTTGTCCGAGGCGTCCCATACGCCGGTGATGCTGGAGCTGCGCATCCGCGCCTGCCATGTGCGCGGCAGTTTCATCGCCGCCGACAACGTCGCGCCCACGTTCCGGATCAAGGACGCGATGGAGCACCCGCGGCGGGACGTGAACCGCATCGTGCTGCCGCCCGCGAGCTACATCCAGGAACAGCAGAAGATCCACGAACGCCTGCCGGCCGCGCGCCGCTTCATCGCCGCCGCGGCGCTGAACGAGGTCTTCGCCGACGGGGCGCAGGATGTCGGGATCATCCTGCAAGGCGGGATGTACAACGGGCTGATCCGCGCCTTGCAGCTCATGGGGCTGTCGGATGCGTTCGGCACGTCGCGCCTGCCGCTCTATGTGCTCAACGTCACCTACCCGCTGCTGGCCGAGGAGGTCACAGGCTTCTGCGCCGGCAAGCGCGCGGTGCTGATCGTGGAGGAAGGCCAGCCCGACTTCCTGGAACAGGCGATCAGCACGATCCTGCGCCAGGCCGACCTCCAGACGCGGGTGCACGGCAAGGACATGCTGCCGATGGCGGGCGAATACACCGCCGGCGTGCTGCGCGCGGGGCTGGAGGCGTTCATTGCCCGCACCCTGCCGGCGCTGCGGCCGAACACCGCCCGGCCGATCCCCGCAGCACCGCCGGCGCTGGCCGCCGAGGTGCATCCGCGCCCGCCGAGCTTCTGCACCGGCTGCCCGGAGCGGCCGATCTTCACCGCGATGAAGCTGATCGAGCGCGAGCTCGGCCCGCATCACGTGAGTTGCGACATCGGCTGCCACTTGTTCTCCATCCTGCCGCCGTTCAACATCGGCGCGAGCACGATGGGCTACGGTCTCGGCTGGGCCGGGGCGGCGGCGCTGAATGCCAAGGATTCCAACCGGCGCACCATCAGCGTGATGGGCGACGGCGGGTTCTGGCACAACGGGCTGGCGAGTTCGGTCGGCAACGCGGTGTTCAACAAATCCGACAACGTTCTGGTCGTGGTGGATAATTTCTACGCCGCCGCGACCGGCGGGCAGGACCTGCTGTCGTCGCGGGCGACCGGGCGGCGCGGCACCGGCAACCCGATCGCGCGCGCGGTGCGCGGGGTCGGGGTGAAATGGGTGCGCGAGATCACCCGCACCTACGACCTGACCCGCATGACCGCGGCACTGCGCGAGGCGCTGACCACGGCCGAGAAGGGCCCGAAGGTCATCATTGCGTCGTCCGAATGCATGCTGAACCGCCAGCGCCGTGAGCGCCCGCAGCGCGCGGCGGCGGCGAAGGCGGGGCGGCGGGTGGTGCGCGAACGGTTCGGGGTCGATCCGGACACGTGCACCGGCGATCATTCCTGCATCCGCCTGTCCGGCTGCCCCTCGCTCACGGTGCGCCCCAATCCCGATGCGTTGCGCCAGGAGCCGGTCGCCGCGGTGATCGAAAGCTGCGTCGGCTGCGGCTTGTGCGGGGAGGTGGCGCATGCCGCCGTGCTGTGCCCGTCCTTCTATCGCGCCGAGATCGTCACCAACCCGAACCGATGGGACCGCCTGCGCGCGCGCATCGCGGCCACGGTGATCGGCTGGTTCGGGGTGCCCGCCCATGCCTGAAGCCCCGCTGCCGCCCGCTGCCGTCGTTGCGCCGCGCGCCCTCACGGTCGCGATCCTGGCGATGGGCGGCGAGGGCGGCGGCGTGCTGGCGGACTGGCTGGTCGATGCGGCGGAAGCGAGCGGTTTCGTCGCGCAATCGACCTCCGTGCCCGGGGTGGCGCAGCGCACCGGGGCAACGGTCTATTACCTGGAGTTCTTTCCCGCCGCGGCCGCGCACGCGGCCGGGCGGGCGCCGGTGCTGGCGTTGATGCCGGGGCCGGGGGACGTCGATCTGGTGATCGCGTCCGAACTGATGGAGGCGGGGCGGGCGGTGCAACGCGGCCTGGTCTCGGCCGATCGCACCGTGTTCGTGTTCTCGACCCATCGCGTGTTCTCGATGACCGAGAAGACCGCGATGGGGGACGGGCGGGTGGATGCCGCGCGGCTGCTGACGGCGTGCCGCGGCGCCGCGCAGCGGGCGGTGGCGGCCGATATGCAAGCGATCGCCGAACGGACGGGGTCGCATCTGTCGGCCGCTCTGCTCGGTGCGGTGGCCGCATCGGGCGGGCTGCCGATCGCGCGCGCGGCGTTCGAGGCGGCGATCCGCGCGGCCGGGGTGGGGGTGACGCAGAGCCTGGCCGGGTTCGCGGCCGGGTTCGATGCGGCGGTGCTGGCGGCTGGCGCACCCGCCGCGGTGGCGGTGGCTCCGCCCGCGCCGGACGACGCCGCGGCGATCGTTGTGGAAGGCGTGCGCCGGCTGACGGACTACCAGGACGCAGCATATGCGCGGCTGTACCAGGACCGCCTGGCGCAGCCAGCCCTGACCGGGGCGCTGCACGCCGAGACCGCGCGGCACCTGGCGCTGTGGATGAGCTACGAGGATACGATCCGGGTCGCCGACCTCAAGACCCGCGCCGAGCGGTTCGCGCGGGTGCGCGCGGAGGTGCGGGCGGCACCCGGGCAGGTGCTGCGGATCACCGAGTTCATGCACCCGCGGGTGCAGGAGATCGCCGATACGTTGCCGGCGCCGATCGGGCGCTGGCTGTTGCGTTCGGGCGCGCCGCGGCGGCTGCTCGGCCGGCTGACCGCGCGCGGGCGGCACATCGAGACGACCGCGATCGGCGGCTTCCTGCTGCTGCGCGGCATCGCGGCGCTGCGCCGGTTCCGCCGCGGCACCTTGCGCTACGCGGAGGAGCAGGCGCACATCGAAGACTGGCTGGCGCGCGTGGTCCGGCACGCCGGGACCGACCCGGCGCTGGCGCTGGAGGTGGCGCGTTCCGCCCGGTTGGTAAAAGGCTACGGCGATACGCATGCGCGCGGCTGGCGCAATTTCGTTCAAGTGATGGCGGCGGCGGATCGCCTGGAAGGGCAGGAGGGCGCCGCGTCCCGCGTGGCGGCCCTGTGCCGGGCGGCACTGGCCGACGACAGCGGCGCAGCGCTCGCCGCGGAACTGGGCGACGGGGGGAAGCATGAACCGATATCGTGACGATCCGGCGGCGCTGCGCGCCCTGGTGCGCGAGGATGCGGTGCACCGGGACGTGTATCTCGATCCCGATATCTTCCGCCTGGAGATGGAACGGCTGTGGGCGCGCGCCTGGATCTACGTGGGCCACGCGAGCCAGGTCCCCGAGCCGGGGGATTTCATCACCTGCGACATCGCGGCCGAGCCGGTGCTGATGCTCCGCCAGCCCGACGGGACGATCCGCGTGCTGCGCAATCGCTGCGCGCACAAGGGCGCCAAGCTGCTGTCGGACCGGTCGGGCCATGTCGGGCGCTTCCTGCGCTGCCCGTACCACAATTGGAGCTACCGTCCCGACGGTCAGATTGCCGCCATCCCGCGCCGCGAGGGCTACGACGGCACCGGCCTCGCCGCCTGCGAGGCGATGCGCGGACTGGGCGTGGTGCGGAGCGAGGATTATCGCGGCTTCGTCTTCGCCCGCCTGGCCGGCGACGGCCCCGACCTGGCCAGCTATTTCGGCAATTCGCTGTCGTCGATCGATTACATGGTGGACCGTTCGCCCACGGGAGAGATGGAGGTCGCCGGCGGCGTGCTGCGCTACCTGCACGACAGCAACTGGAAGCAGTTCGTCGAGAATCTGAACGACACGATGCACCCGATGGCCGCGCACGACTCCTCGGCCGGCACGGCGAAGGAACTATGGGCCGATCAGCCGGCGGACGCACCGAAGCCGATGGCGATCGAGCAACTGGTGCCGTTCGCCGGCGGCTACGAGTTCTTCGACAAGATGGGCGTGCGGGTGTTCCCGAACGGGCATTCCTATTCGGGTGTGCATTTCTCGATCCATTCCGCCTACGCCGCGGTGCCGGAGTACGAGGCGGCGATGCAAGCGGCGTACGGGCCGGAACGCGCGCAGGACATACTGGGCACCGTGCGCCACAACACGGTCTATTACCCGAGCCTCACGATCAAGGGCGCGATCCAGACCATCCGGGTGGTGCGGCCGATCGCGGTGGATCGCACCGTGATCGAAAGCTGGAGCTTCCGGCTGAAGGGCGCGCCCGATCTTTTCTACCAGCGCAACGTGACCTATACGCGGCTCATCAACTCGCCGATGTCGGTGGTGGGCCACGACGACCAGCAATGCTACCGGCTGATCCAGGAAGGACTCGCCGCCGGCGGCAACGAATGGGTGAGCCTGCATCGCGATCACCATCCCGGCGAGGCGGACGACCTGACGGTGAACGGGACCAGCGAAATCTCGATGCGAAACCAGTTCCGCGCATGGGCGAACCTGATGGGTGCGCCATGACCGAGGCGGAGATCGCTTCCTTCCTGTACCACGAGGCGCGGCTGCTGGACGAGAAGCGGTGGGACGAATGGTACGACCTGTTCGCCGAGGACGGCCACTACTGGGTGCCGCTCGCCCGCGGCCAGACCGAGGCCGTGTTCCACACCTCGCTGGCGTATGAGGATCGGCTGCTGCTGCGGTTGCGCATCGAACGCCTGCGCCGCGGGCCGCCGTCGCAGCATCCGCCAAGCTGGAGCCAGCACGTGCTGCAGGCGCCCTCCATCGAAACGGCCGGTGCGGACGGCTGGCACACGCGCACGCCGTTCTTCTATGCCGAGTCCCGCGGCGACGAGACCCAGATGTACGCGGGCACCGCGCGGCATCATCTGGTGGCGGAGCCAGGCGGGCTGCGCATCCGCCTGAAGCGGGTGGACCTTGTGAACTGCGACGCGGCGTTGCCGTCGATCCAGTTGTTCCCATGACCGCCGATCTGCCCGCCAGCGTCGCGGCGACATTCGCCGCGACCGCCGCAAGGCTGCCGGAGCGGGTGTTCCTGGTGGTGCTGGACGAGACCGCGCGCGCCTATGGGATCGAACCCGGATCGATCTGCTACGCCGATGCGGCGGCGGTGGTGGCACGTCTCGCGGCAGCGTACCGCGCGGCCGGTTACGGGACGGGGCACCGGATCGGGTTGATGCTGGAGAACCGGCCGGCGTTCTTCCTGCACTGGCTGGCGCTGAATGGGCTCGGCGCCGGCGTGGTGCCACTGAACCCCGATCTGCGGCCGGCCGAGCTGGACTACCTGGTGCACCACAGCGGCATCGTGCTCGGCGTGGCCGCCGCGCCCCATGCCGAGGCGCTGCGCGCGGTCGCGGGCGCGATGCCGGTGATCCTGGACGAAGATGCGCCGCCGCCGGTCGCGGTGCGGGCCGCCGATCGCGCGCCCATCCGTGAAGACGAATGCGCGCTCCTCTACACGTCCGGAACCACCGGGCGGCCGAAGGGCTGCATTCTCTCCAACGATTATTTCCTCCGCGCCGGCGCGTGGTACGCCGCGATCGGCGGGATGTGCACGCTGCGCGACGGAGACCGGCTGATCACGCCGCTGCCGCTCACGCATATGAACGCCATGGCCTATTCCGCCATGGCGATGATCATGAGCGGCGGCGCGCTGGTCCAGCTCGACCGCTTCCATCCGCGTGGCTGGTGGGATGCGGTGCGGACGAGCGGGGCGACCATCGTGCACTATCTCGGCGTGATGCCGTCGATGCTGCTCGGCCTTGCCGCGGATCCGCGCGACCGCGACCACGCGGTGCGTTTCGGCTTCGGCGCCGGCGTCGATCGGCGCCACCATGCGGCGTTCGAGGCACGGTTCGGCTTCCCGCTGCTGGAAGCCTGGGCAATGACGGAAACCGGCGCCGGCGCCGTGGTGATCGCCAACCACGAACCGCGCCATGTCGGCACGGCCTGCTTCGGCCGCCCGGAACCGGCGGTCGAGATCCGCATCGAACCGAGCGACGGCGAACTGCTGGTGCGCGCCGCCGGCGCCGATCCGCGCGCCGGGTTCTTCACCGCCTATCTCAACGATCCAGACGCGACCGCCGAGGCCTGGGACGGCGGCTGGTTCCACACCGGCGACATCGTGCGCGCCGCGCCCGACGGATCCTTGTGCTTCGTCGATCGCAAGAAAAGCCTGGTCCGCCGCAGCGGCGAGAACATCAGCGCGGTCGAGGTGGAAAGCGCACTGCGCCGCCATCCCGACGTGGCCGAGGTCGCGGTCGCCGCGGCACCGGACGATCTGCGCGGGGAGGAAGTGCTGGCCTGCATCGTTGCCCGCGCGCCGCCCGCCGATCCCGCCGCCTCCGCTGCCGCCATCGTGCGCATGGCGTTGCAGGATTTGTCCTATTTCAAGGTGCCGGGCTGGGTGGCGTTCGTCGACGCGCTGCCGCTGACTGCCAGCCAGAAGATCGCGCGCGGGGAGATGAAGCTGCTGGCGCGGCGGCTGCTCGATGCCGGGGCCTGCATCGATACGCGGGGTTTGAAACGGCGGTGAGCGCGCGCGGCTACGAAGGTGTCGTGGCGTGCTGCCCGGTGACGGAACCCTACGTCCGCCGGTCCGACCACGGCGCGGCCTGGTTCCTCGCCGCGGTGCTGCGCCGGTTATGCGCCGCAGGCGGGCTTGCCAAGGCGGCGATCGACGGGCTGTGCGTGTCCAGCTTCACCCTGGCGCCCGACACGGCCGTTGCATTCACGCAGCAGGTTGCGCTCTCGCCACGGTTCCTGGAATGGTTGCCGATGGGCGGGGCGTGCGGGGTGATCGCGCTGCGCCGCGCCGCGCGCGCGGTGCAGGCGGGGGACGCCGAGGTGGTCGCCTGCCTTGCCGGCGACACCGCCAATGCCACGAGCTTCCGCGATCTGTTGGCGGGATTCAGCAGTTTCGCCCGCGACGCGGTCTATCCCTACGGGGCGGGCGGGCCGAACGCGAGCTTCGCGCTGATCGCCGATGCCTATATGCGCGCGACCGGGGCGACACGAGCGGATTTCGGCAAGCTCGCGGTCGCGCAACGGGCGAACGCGGCCGGCAATCCGCTGGCGTTGCTGCGCGAGCCGCTGAGCCTCGACCAGTATCTCGCCGCCCGTCCGATCGCCGAGCCGCTGCATCTCTATGACTGCGTGATGCCCTGCGCCGGCGCCGACGGCTTCCTGGTGATGGCGGAGGACCGCGCGCGCCGCCTGGGCCTGCCCGGCGTGCGCATCCTCGGCGCGATCGAGCGGCACGACGCCTTTCCCGACGATCCGGTACAGTTGCGCGGCGGCTGGGCGGTCGATCGGGATGCGCTCTGGGCGCAGGCCGGGCTGGCGCCACGGGACATGCAGGTGGTGCAGACCTACGACGACTATCCGGTGATCTCGATGCTGCAATTCGAAGGGCTCGGTCTGTGCGCCCCCGGCGCCGGGCCGTCGTTCGTGCGCGATAACGATTTCACCATCGCCGGCACGCTGCCGCACAACACCGGCGGCGGGCAGTTGTCGCAGGGGCAGGCGGGCGCGGCGGGCGGCTACCTGCCGGTGGTCGAGGCGTTGCGCCAAGTGCTCGGCCAGGCGGACGGGCGGCAGGTGGCGGACGCGCGGCGTGCGCTGGTGAGCGGGTTCGGGATGATCAATTACGATCGCGGATTGTGCTCGGCCGCCGTCGTGCTGGGGCGCGCGGGCGTATGAGTGCTGGGGCGCGCGGGCGTATGAGTGCTGGGGCGCGCATGATCCGCCTGCAACGCTGCGCAGCCTGCGGCACGGCGCAGTATCCGCCGCGCGCCTTCTGCCATCATTGCCTGTCCGACCGCATCGGGTGGGAGGAAGCGGACGCGCTGCCCGGCCGCGTGCTGGCGCGCACAAGCCTGCACCACACGCACGAGCCCCGCTTCCGCGCCCATCTGCCGATCACCCTGGCCCTGGTGCGGTTCGACGCCGGCCCGGTCGCGGTGTGTTTCCTGACCGGAACGGCCGCGCCCGGCGATGCCGTGCGGGTGCGCCGGAACGAAGACGATCTGCTGGAGGCCGCATGAGCCACGTCCTGGTCACCGGCGGCAGCGCGGGCATCGGACTTGCGCTCTGCCGCGCGTTCCTTGCCCGCGGCGACACGGTGACATCGCTCGATCGGGCGCCCGCCACGATGACGCACGACCGGCTGCGCACGATCGGCGTCGATCTGACGGATACCGAGGCCACAAAGACGGCAGCGGCGGAGGCGATGCGCACGCCCATCACGACCCTGGTCCACAACGCCGGCGCGATTCTGCCGGCGCTGGTCGATCAGGCTTCGGCTGAGGATCTTGCGACCCTCGCCCGCCTGCATCTCGGCGCGGCGCTGGTGCTGGTGCAGACGGCGCTGCCGGGGATGCGCGCGGCGGGGTTCGGGCGGATCGTGCTGATATCTTCGCGCGCCGCGCTGGGGCTCGCGACCCGCACCGCCTATTCCGCGACCAAGGCGGGGCTGATCGGGCTGGCGCGCACCTGGGCGCTGGAACTCGGCCCCGATGGGATCACCGTGAACGCCGTCGCACCCGGACCGATCGCGGAAACGCCGATGTTCCATGACGTGCTGCCTCCGGGCGATCCGCGTATCGGCGCCCTGGCGCGGACCATCCCGGTCCGTCGCCTCGGCCGGCCGGAGGACGTGGCGAACGCCGTCCTGTTCCTGGCCGATCCGGCCAGCAGTTTCATCACCGGGCAGACCCTGTTCGTCTGCGGCGGCACCAGCGTGGGGAGCCTGAGCCTGTGAGCGACGAGACGAACAAGGGCTTCCGCGCCCGGCTGGAATTCGATGCCGCGCGCGGCGAGTACCGCGACGGCGACATCCGCTACATGATGATCCGCCCGGATGCGCTGATGGGCATGATCGCCGAGCTGCCGGCGGAAACCCGCCCGCTGGTGCTGGAAGCCTTCGCCCGCGCGATCCGCCGCTTCGGTGGTCGTTCCGCGCGTGCCTACCAGGACCGCGGCGCCGCCGATCCCGCGTCCCTGCTTGCGGTGATCGCGGCGACCGCGCCCGAGCTTGGCTGGGGGCGGTGGGACATCGCGCCCGCGGCGGCCGGGCTGGACGTGACCGTGCAGAACAGCCCGTTCCCCGCCGGGGCCGGCCCAGTCGGCCATCCGGTCTGCGCGCCGATCCGCGGGATGCTGACCGCGGTGGGCGAATTCGCGCTCGGTGCGCCGGTGACGGTTGCGGAAACCGACTGCGCCGCCGCCGGCGCCCCCTGCTGCCGGTTCGCGGTCAGACGCGCAGGCCCATCCCCTGCAGCCGGGGCAGCACCTCGGTAAGGAAATACGGCATCTCATTCTTGAAGTTCACGAAGGACAGCGCGACGCCGGCGAACCCGGCCGCGCTGATCCGCTGCAACTCCGCGGCGATGGCCTCCGGCGTGCCGATCAGCGGATAGGTGCCGGCGCCGCCGACGAAGCGCTTGCGGTGCAGCCGGTACGCCTCCGGGTCGTGCGAGCCGGAGAATTTCTGCTTGTTGCCCATGTAATGGTCGGCGCCGGCGGTGTCTTCCATCTCGACCGCATAGTGTTCGTAGTAGCGCTCGGCCTCGGCCTGGGTCGGGCGGCAGACGACGTGGCAGGTGGTATAAACGCCGACCGCGCGGCCTTCGGCAGCGGCGCGGGCTTCCATGTCCGCGATCTGTTCGCGGCCGGCATCGATCTCGATGAAGGTGGTGAACAGGTAATCCGCGGCGCGGGCGGCGAAGGCACGGCCGGGCGGGGAGAAGCCGGCGTTCAACGTGACCGGGCGCGGGCGCTGCACCGGGTGCGGCAGGCCGCACACGCCGCGCAGGTTGTAGTACTGGCCGGCGAAGTCGAACGGCGTGTCGGCAGTGCAGATGCGGGTCAGGATGTCGAACCATTCCAGGCCCTGGCCGTAGCGGTCCTCGATCAGCTCCAGGCCGAAGCAGGCGAATTCTTCCGGGTTCCAGCCGCAGACGATGTTCAGCCCGGCGCGCCCGTTGCTCGCGTGGTCGATCGTCGCCAGCGCCTTGGCGGCGAACACGGGATGGACCATCGGCACGTGTACGGTGGCGAACAGCGCGATGTTCTGCGTGTGGGCGGCGAGGGCCGCGGCTTCCGTCAACGTCTCGAACGACCATTCGCGCGCGTTGGTGGCACCGCCGAAGCCGCGCCAGCGCGCGATCGGCAGGAAGAATTCCAGCCCCGCGCGGTCCGCCATCTGCGCCACGGTCACCACGTCCGGCCAGGCGGCGCGCCAGCGTTCCGGCGCCCGGGTCAGGGTCAGGCCGCCGTCGGCGTTGGCCGAGAAAATGCCCAGCTTGAGCCGGTTGGGACCCTGCATCGGGTGGACGGACATGGGCATCGCCGGGGCCTCCTGCTGGTCCCGCCGCGCAGGCGAACGGGCTTGCAAGGGGCAAATTAGTTGAGATATAAGATATTGGCAACCGGGTGATGTCCTCCATGCGGATCGTATGTGTCGGCGGCGGGCCGGCGGGGCTGTATTTCGCGATCCAGATGGCGGCGCGCGATGCGTCGCACCGCATCACCGTGATCGAGCGCAACCGCCCCGGCGACACGTTCGGCTGGGGTGTGGTGTTTTCCGACGAGACGATGCGCAACCTGGAAGGCGCCGATCCGCCGAGCCGGCAGGAAATCCTGGACGGGTTCGCGCATTGGGATGACATCGACATCCATTTCAAGGGCCGGGTGATCACCTCCGGCGGGCACGGGTTCTGCGGCATCGCGCGCCGGCAGTTGCTGGCGATCCTGCAACGCCGGGCGGTGGCGCTCGGGGTGGAACTGGTGTTCGAACGCGAGGCCGACGACCTCGCGGATTTCGCCGATGCGGACCTGGTCGTGGCCGCCGACGGTATCAACAGCCGCATCCGCACTCGCTACGCCGCGCATTTCCAGCCGGAGATCGAGCTGCGGTCGAACCGCTTCATCTGGCTCGGCACGCACCGGCTGTTCGCCGCGTTCACCTTCATCTTCGTGCCGACGGAATTCGGCTGGTTCCAGGCGCACGCCTACCGGTTCGACAACGACACGTCCACCTTCATCGTCGAGACGACGGAGGCCGCCTGGCGCGCCGCCGGCCTCGACCAGTTGGACACCGCCGGCGCGATCGCCTTCTGTGAGCGTCTGTTCGCCCCCTGGCTCGACGGGCAGCGCCTGCTGGCGAACATGGACCATCTGCGCGGGTCGCAATGGATCCGCTTCCCCCGGGTGGCCAACGCGCGCTGGGTGATGGGCAACACGGTGCTGATGGGCGATGCGGCGCATTCGGCGCATTTCTCGATCGGCTCCGGCACCAAGTTGGCGCTGGAAGACGCGATCGGGCTGGCGCGCGCGATCGACCGGCACGGCAGCGATATCCCGGCGGCCCTCGCCGCATACGAGGCGGAACGGCGGATCGACGTGCTGCGCCTGCAATCGGCGGCGCGCAATTCCACCGAATGGTTCGAGAACGTGGCCCGCTATGCCGATCTGGAACCAGAACAATTCGCCTACGCGCTGCTCACCCGCAGCCAGCGCATCAGCCACGAGAATCTGCGCCTGCGCGACCGGCCCTGGCTGGAAGGGCTGGAACGCTGGCTCGCGACCCGCGCCGGCGTTGCCGGCAACCAGCCGGTGCCGCCGATGTTCCTGCCGTTCCGGCTGCGCGGGATGGATCTGGCCAACCGGGTCGTGGTCTCGCCGATGGCGACCTACAGCGCGCAGGACGGCGTGCCGAACGATTTCCACCTGGTCCATCTCGGCGCGCGCGCGCTGGGCGGCGCCGGGCTCGTGTTCACCGAAATGACCTGCGTGAGCCCGGAGGGGCGGATCACGCCCGGCTGCACCGGCCTCTGGACCGCGGCGCAGATGGCGGCCTGGGGGCGGATCGTCGCCTTCGTGCATGCCCAGTCGGAGGCGAAAATCTGCCTCCAGCTCGGCCATGCGGGACCGAAAGGATCGACCCAGCTCGGCTGGCAGGAGATGGATGCGCCGCTGGCGGACGGCAACTGGGAAGTGATCGCCCCGTCCGCGGTGCCCTGGAGCGCGCGCAATCAGGTGCCCCGGCCGATGACCCGGGCCGACATGGATGCGGTGTGCGCTGCGTTCGTCGTCGCCGCCGGCTTCGCCGCACAGGCGGGGTTCGACATGCTGGAACTGCACGCCGCGCACGGCTACCTGCTGTCGGCCTTCATCACCCCGCTGACCAACCATCGCACCGACGAATACGGCGGCTCGTTGGAGAACCGGCTGCGCTTCCCGCTGGAAGTCTTCACCGCCCTGCGCGCCGTCTGGCCGGAGGCGAAACCGATGTCAGTGCGCATCTCGGCGACCGATTGGGTCGCAGGCGGCGTCACCGGTGAAGACGCGGTGGCGATCGCGCGCGCCTTCCGCGCCGCGGGGGCCGACCTGATCGACGTGTCCGCCGGCCAGACCTCGGTCCTGGCCGAGCCGGTGTACGGGCGGATGTTCCAGACCCCTTTCTCCGACCGGATTCGCAACGAGATCGGCATGCCCACGATGGCGGTCGGCAACATCACCGAGCCCGACCAGGTGAACGCGATCATCGCCGCCGGGCGCGCCGATCTGTGCGCGCTGGCCCGCCCGCATCTGTCCGATCCGCAGTTCGCGCTGCATGCGGCGGCCGGGCTCGGCTATGCGGCGCAGTGGTGGCCGAAGCCGTACCTGGCGGGCAAGGCGCAACTGGAACGGCAGGCGCGGCGCGCCGAGCCGGATTATTCGGCCGTGATATGACAGCGGCGGCGCCCCTGGATGGCCTGACTGCGGTGATCACCGGCGGGGCGAAGGGCATCGGCCTTGCGACTGCCCGGCGGCTCGCGGCGGACGGGGCGGCGATCGCACTGATCGGGCGCGACCTTTCGGCGCTGGCGGCGGCCGCGGGGGCGCTCGGCGCGCGCTACGCCTGTGCCGACGTGACCGATGCGGCGGCGCTGGCGGCCGCGCTGGCGGCGCTCGGGCCATGCGACCTCCTGGTGAACAACGCCGGTGCCGCGCTGTCGCGCCCGTTCCTGCGGCATACGGCGGAGGATTTCCAGGCGATGCTGGCGGTGCACCTGCTCGGCCCCGTGGCCGCCTGCGCCGCCGTGCTGCCGGGGATGCGCGCGCGCGGGTTCGGGCGCATCGTCAACATCGCGAGCACCGCCGGGCTGCGCGGCTACGCCTATGTCACTGCCTATGTCGCCGCCAAGCACGCACTGGTGGGCTTCACCCGCGCGCTGGCGCAGGAGGCGGCGACGGACGGCATCACCGTCAATGCCGTGTGCCCCGGTTTTACCGACACCGATCTGCTCGCGCGCTCGGCCGCCACGATCGCCGCGGCGACCGGGCGCAGTGCGCAGGACGCGACCGCGCTGCTGGCGCGGAGCAATCCGGCGGGGCGGCTGGTGGCGCCGGCGGAAGTGGCGGCGGCGGTCGCGTTCCTGTGCCGGCGCGACGCGGCGGCGATGACCGGACAGGCGATCGCGGTCGCCTGCGGAGAAACATGAGGGAAACGATGCAACCAGGCGAACATTTCGGCTACGACGTGGCCGGCAAGGTGGCGACCATCACGCTCGATCGGCCGGAGCGGAAGAACCCGCTGACGTTCGGCGCCTACGCCGCGTTGCGCGACCTGTTCCGCGGGCTTGCCGCCGATGCCGCGGTCAAGGCCGTGGTGATCACCGGCGCGGGCGGCAATTTCTGCTCGGGCGGGGACGTGTTCGAGATCATCGCCCCGCTCACTGAAATGAAGATGCCGGAACTGCTGGCGTTCACCCGCATGACCGGGGAGGTGGTGAAGGCGATGCGCCTCTGCCCGCAGCCGGTGATCGCGGCGGTGGAGGGCGTGTGCGCCGGCGCCGGCGCGATCCTCGCGATGGCGTCGGACCTGCGCTACGCGAGCCCTGACGCGCGGGTCGCGTTCCTGTTCACCCGGGTCGGCCTCGCCGGCTGCGACATGGGCGCCTGCGCCATGCTGCCGCGCATCGTGGGCCAGGGCCGCGCGGCGGAACTGCTGTTCACCGGCCGCGCCATCACCGGCGAGGAAGGCGCGCACTGGGGCTTCTTCAACGCGCTGCGCCCGCACGGGGACGTGCTGGCGCACGCGCAGGCGATGGCCGCGCAGCTTGCCGACGGTCCGACCTTCGCGCACGGCATGACCAAGACCATGCTGCACCGGGAATGGAGCATGGACCTCGACACCGCCATCGAGGCCGAAGCGCAGGCGCAGGCGATCTGCATGGCGACCGGCGATTTCCGCCGCGCGTTCGAGGCGTTCGCCGCCCGGCAAAAACCCGCGTTCCAGGGCAACTGAGCCGCAATTTCTTGCTTTGCGCGCAAACCCGCAACGGTTTGCCGAAGGGAGCCGATCACATGCAGCACGACAACGCCAGCGGCCGGCGCGTCCTGGAGCCCGCCGCCTGGCCGCGCCCGCGCGGCTACGCCAACGGCATCCTGGCGGACGGGCCGACGATCTTCCTTGCCGGCCAGGTGGGTTGGGATGCGGAGGGCCGGTTCGCCGAAGGACTGCCCGCGCAGATCGGCCAGGCGTTGGCGAATATCGCGACCCTGCTCGCCGAGGCCGGGGCGGGGCCGCAGCATCTGACCCGCCTGACCTGGTTCATCGTGGACCTGGCTGCGTATCGCGCCAACCTGCCGGCGATCGGCAGCGCCTACCGCGCGGCGATCGGCCGGCACTACCCGGCGATGTCGGTCATCGGCGTCTCGGCGCTGGTCGAGCCGGACGCGCTGGTGGAGATCGAGGCGACCGCAGTTCTTGCGCGGTGAGGGCAGCAAAAAGCTTGACATCTAAACTGTTCCGGTCCGAGATATCGCCACCCGCGCGGCGCGGCGTCGCCCGGATCATCGCATGCGGAGAACACAACGGATGAAAGCGCGTCTGTTCGCGATCGCCACGGTTGCGGGGCTGCTGGTCGGTGCCGGATTGGCCCAGGCGCAGATCAAGATCGGTGCGATCCTGTCGATAAGTGGTCCGGGCGCCGGCATGGGCAACGGCTACAAGGGCGCGTTCGACTTCTTCCCCAAGGAGATCGCCGGCCAGAAGGTGGAATATATCGTTCGCGACGACGGCACCGACGCGAGCAACGCCTACACGATCGCGCAGAAGATGATCACGGAAGATCATGTCGATGCGTTCATCGGGCCATCGCTCACGGCCTCGGACGCGGCGGTGGCGCCGCTGGCCGACAAGGCAAAGGTGCCGATGATCGCGATGGCGCCGTACGAATACGATCCGCACAAGCAGCCTTATGTCTTCAACGACGCCCAGCCGCTGTCCTTGATGGTGGCGAAAGTGTTCAAATACATGCAGCAGCATGGCGTGAAGACGGTGGGCTTCATCGGCTTCTCGGACGGCTGGGGCGATGCGGTGCTGGCAGCTACGAAGACGGCAGCGGCGGCGGACGGGATCCGCATTCTCGACGATGAGCGCTATGCGCGCACCGATACCTCGGTCGATGCGCAGGTGCTGCGGCTCATGAGCCGGCATCCGCAGGCGGTGATGATGGGCAACTCGGCGACGCCGGCGGCGCTGCCGGTGGTGGCGCTGCGCCGACGCGGCTACCGTGGCGGGATCTACGGCAACCATGGCATCGTCTCCCCGGCCTTCATCAAGGTGGGCGGCGCGGCGGTGGAGGGCGTGATCGCCGATACGTCGCCGCTGGTGGTCTATAAGCAGCTTCCGGCCGGGAATGTGGTGAAGCCGGTGGCGACCGCGTTCATGCAGGAATACACGAAGAAGTTCGGGCCGCAGAGCGTGAATCCCTTCGCCGGCTACAGCTACGACGCGATGCTGCTGCTGAAGAACGCGATCCCGCAGGCGCTGAAGGTGGCCAAGCCGGGCACGGTGCAGTTCCGCGAGGCGCTGCGCGCCGCGCTGGAGAAGACGCACGAGCTGGTCGGCGTGAGCGGGGTTTATAACATGACCCCGGACAATCATAACGGGCAGGACTCGCGCGCTGCGGTGCTGGTCGAGGTGAAGCACGGCGCCTGGCGGGAAATCCACTGATGCCGGGTCGGGCGTTGCTGTTCGTCGCCGCGGCCCCCCTCTCCCCCCGCAAGGGCGGAGGGGGAAGGGGCGGGGCGGGTTAGGTCCGGCGATCGCGGCCCATGGATCCGTTCATCTTCTTCGCGTTGTTGCAGGACGGGATCACGACCGGCGCGATCTACCTGCTGCTGGCAATCGGGTTGCTGATCGTCTTTTCGGCGACCCGGGTGATCTTCGTTCCGCAGGGCGATCTGCTCGCCTTCGGCGCGCTCACCGCCGCGGGCCTGCAATCGGGGCACGTGCCCGCAACCTTGTGGCTGCTGGACGGGCTGTCGGCGGCCGCGCTGCTCGCCTCGCTCACCGGGGGCGTGCGGGCCGCCGGGCGGGCGCTGCTCGTCTGGGGGGTGTATCCGGCGGTCGTCAGTCTTGCGTCCGTGTGGCTCGCGCGGCGAGAGATCCCGGCGGTGTCGATCCTGCTGGCGCTTGCGATCGTGACGCCGATGGGGCCGCTGATCTGGCGTTTCGCCTACCGCCCGATGGCGGACGCCTCGGTGCTGGCGTTGCTGATCCTGTCGATGGCGTTGCATTTCGTGCTGATCGGCCTCGGGCTCGTGTTCTTCGGCCCCGAGGAAGCGAGCGTGCCGGCGCTCAGCACCGCCAATTTCACCATCGGCGCGCTCGACATATCCGGTCAGTCGCTGTGCGTGCTGGGGGCGGCGGTGGCGCTGGTGGTTGGGCTCGGCTGGTTCTTCGGCGCCACGGTCCAGGGCAAGGCGCTGCGGGCGGCGGCGTCCGATCCGCTGGGCGCGCGGCTTGTGGGGATCGACGCGGGGGCGACGGGCAGTCTCGCGTTCGGGCTGGCGGCGTTCATCGCGGCGCTCGCCGGCGTGTTGATCGGGGCGCTGACGCCGCTGTCCTATGACGCCGGGTTCGAGATCGGGCTGAAAGGATTCGTCGCGGCCATCATGGGCGGGCTCGTTTCGTACCCAATGGCCGCGGCGGGGGCGCTGCTGGTGGGCGTGCTGGAATCCCTCGGCAGCTTCTGGGCGAGCGCCTATCGCGAGGTGATCGTGTTCACCCTCCTGATCCCGGTCCTGCTGTGGCTGTCCTTGCGCCGCGGCTCGGACGAAGATCGCGCGTGAAGCCCTGGCTGGCCGTTGCGGCGACGGTGGCGGCGCTGGGGATAGTGCCCGCGTTGCTGCCGGCGTTCTACGTCACCCTGTTCGGCTATGTGGGGCTCGCGAGCCTGGTGGCGCTCGGGCTCGTGCTGCTGACCGGGATCAGCGGGCAGACCTCGTTCGGACAGGCGAGCTTCGTCGGGCTCGCCGCCTATGCCACGACGCTGCTGACGAAATTCGCCGGCGCGCCGCCGATCGCGGGGCTGGTCGTCGGACTGGCGGTGACGGGCAGTGTTGCGTGGCTGCTCGGGCTGATCACGGCGCGGCTGTCGGGGCATTTCCTGGCGCTCGTTTCGGTTGCCTGGGGGATCAGCTTCTTCTCGCTGTTCGGCACCATCCCGCTGTTGCGCGGGTTCAACGGGATCGGCGGCATCCCGCCGCTCACCCTGGGGGCGCTGTCGGCGGCGAACCCGCGGGTGAACCTCGCGGTGATCTGGGCGGTGGTGGCGGCGATCATGCTGCTGTCGGCCAATCTGCTCGACAGCCGGATCGGGCGGGCGATCCGCACCCTGAACGGGGCGCGGCTGATGGGCGAGAGCGTGGGGATCGACACCGCCCGGCTGTCGCGCGCCGTGTTCGTGATCGCGGCGCTGTATGCGGGGCTCGCCGGGTTCCTGTTCGCCCATTTCCAGCGCTTCATCAGTCCGACCCCATTCAGCCTGGGCGCCAGCATCGACTATCTGTTCATGGTCATCATCGGCGGCGCGGCGTTTCTGTGGGGCGCCCCGGTCGGCGCGATCCTGGTGGTCGTGCTGCGCGACCAGTTCAACGACTGGATCCCCCGCCTGACCGGCCAGCCGGGCGATTACGAGGCGCTGGTGTTCAGCCTGGTGGTGATCCTGCTGCTCCAGCGCGCGCCCGGCGGGCTGATGCCGCTGCTTCTGCGACTGCGCCCGCGGAAGCGACCGGACGTCGCCGCTGAGACGGCGTCCGACGCGACGCCCGCGCTGTCGATCGCGCCCACTGGGGCGCCCACGGGGGCGCCCACCGGGGCCCCCACGGCAGCGGCCGGCGCGCCGGGACCGGAGCTGCTCGCAGTGGAGTCGGTCACCCGCCATTTCGGTGGCCTCGCCGCCAACCAGGACGTCAGCTTCGCCGTGCGCGCAGGCGAGATCGTGGCGCTGATCGGCCCGAACGGCGCCGGCAAGACGACCCTGTTCAACGTGATCAGCGGGGTCTTGCCGCCGAGCGCCGGGCGGGTGCGCCTGTTCGGCACCGCCGGCGGGCATCTGGCGCCGCGGCGGATCGCCGCCCTCGGCCTCGCGCGGACCTTCCAGCACGTGAAGCTGCTCGGCGGGCGCAGCGTGCTGGAGAACGTCGCCCTCGGCGCCCACGCCAGCGGGCGCGCCGGTGTGCTGCGCTGCATGCTGCGGCTGGATCGCAAAGAGGAGCGGCGCATCCTGGCCGACGCCCGGGCGCAGGCGACGCTCGTGGGGCTGGGCGACGTGCTCGACCGGCCGGCCGGCGACCTGCCGCTCGGCCAGCAACGGGTGGTGGAGATCGCCCGCGCCTTGTGCCTGCGTCCACGCCTGCTGCTGCTGGACGAGCCGGCCGCGGGGCTGCGCCTGCAGGAAAAGCAGCGCCTGGCCCTGCTGCTGGGCCAGTTGCGCGCCGAGGGGATGGGCGTGCTGCTGGTCGAACACGACATGGATTTCGTCATGCAACTCGCCGATCGGGTGGTGGTGATGGATTTCGGCCAGAAGATAAGCGAAGGCCTGCCAGCGCAGGTGCAGGCCGACCCCCTCGTGCGCGAAGCCTATCTCGGCAGCGTCGCATGACGACCCCACCGCTGCTGGCGCTCGATGGGCTGCGCGCCGGCTACGGGCGGGTGGAGGTGCTGCACGGCGTCAGCCTGACTGTCCCGGAAGGGCGGATGGTCGCGATGGTAGGCCCGAACGGGGCCGGCAAGAGCACGTTGATGAGCGCGGTGATGGGGCTGCTGCCGCGCCGCGGCGGGACCGTCCGCTACCGCGATGCCCCGGCCGGCAGCACGGGGCAGATGGTCGCCGCCGGGGCGCTGCTGGTGCCGGAAAGCCGCGCGCTGTTCACCGACATGAGCGTGGAGGACAATCTGCTGCTGGGCTTCCTCCGCCGCCGCCGCGCCGGGGAGCGCGACGTGCGCGGCGCGATGGCCGAGGTGTTCGCCATCTTCCCCCGCCTCGCCGAACGCCGTCGCCAGTTGGCGGGCACCCTGTCGGGCGGGGAACGGCAGATGCTCGCCCTGGGCCGGGCGCTGATGGGCGGCCCGCGCCTGCTGCTGCTGGACGAGCCGAGCCTAGGTCTCGCGCCGCTGATCGTGCGCGAGATCTTCCGGGTACTGGCGGAATTGCGCGGGCGCGGCCTGTCGATCCTGCTGGTGGAGCAGAACGTGCGTGCGGCGTTGCAGATTTCCGACTACGGCTACGTGCTGGAGCTGGGCCAGGTGGTCGCCGAAGGGCCGAGCGCCACCCTGGCGGCCGATCCGCGCGTGGTGGAGACCTATCTGGGACAAAGGCGCCGCGATGTCTGACCCCGATGCCGGCCTGGTGCGCGACCGGGAAGCGGCCACGAAAAGCGGCGCGCGGCTGGAGCTGCGCCTGTGGCTGCGGCTGCTGACGTGCACCAGCATGATCGAGCAGATGATCCGCGCGCGGCTGCGGATCGAGTTCGACACCACCCTGGCGCGCTTCGACGTGCTGGCGGCGCTCGACGCGGCCGACCGCGAGCTGACGATGGGCGCGCTGTCGGCGCGGCTGATGGTGACCAGCGGCAACGTCACCGGGCTGATCAACGCGATGGCGCAGGACGGGCTGGTCGAGCGGCGGGCGAACCCGGCCGACCAGCGCAGCACCTTGATCGCCATGACCCCGGCCGGGATCGCGCTGTTCGCGCGCATGGCGCCGGCGCACGCGCGCTGGATCGAGGCGGCGATGGCCGGGCTAGGGCGCGAGGAGGCGGCGCAGTTGTGGCAGTCGCTCGGGCATCTGAAGGCCTCGGTCACGC
>JABBNW010000332.1 GCA_019352115.1 Pseudomonadota bacterium | reverse complement strand
GTCCGCGCTCACTTGTTCACCTTCCTCGATTACCCCGAGGTCGCTCCCGACAATAACAGCAGTGAACGCGAACTGCGGCCGACCGCCACCTACCGCAAGGTCACCGGCGGGTTCCGCTCCGACTGGGGACCCGACCTGTTCGCCGGATTCCGTTCCGTCGTCGGGACCGCCGCGCGGCGGGGCATCCACGCCTATCAGGCCATCAAAATGACCCTGCAGGGGGAATCCGTGCTCGCACCGGGTTGAGCAGATACGCGGAACTTGCCTCGGCCGGACACGCATGAGGAACTGGTCCGAGGCACGACGTCGGTGCTGCGGTCGCTCCAGCGCCAGCCGGATCGGATCAAGGCTTACTTCAGGCACAAGGATGTTCGTTACGCCGCGTAGAGTCATGTATATTGTTGGGGTATTAGTAGCTGCAATAATGGCCAGCCTGCAGCCTCGAACGCCGCAAGCCAAAGCTCCATGCAGAACCATCCTGCCGGATTGTGCCAATCCCGACGGACGAAGAAGCCGGCAATTGCGCTCCAGTCGTACGGCTTGCCGACCTGGCGGCGCGCCCAACCAACCGCTGCGTCTTCGACCTCGGGTTGGCAGTCCACGGCGAACACACCCACCAATTGACCAGCGATGCCGGGGTGCAGTGCTACACCAGCCGAGGGGGTTGCATCGAGCACGAGGCCATTGTCCAAGAGTCCACCAACGTGGGCCGCACGCGACCATGTACCCGCCCGGATGACCGCACCCGTCACCCCTTGGCCAGCCGTGAAAACGAGATGCAGGCTCACTTGCCGCTACTCACCGGAGCAGGCAAGACCGAGTTCACCGCTAAAGGTGCCGCGGGAGGCACTGCAACAACGCCAAGCTTGCCGCCAAGTTGCGCGCAGGCGGCCGCCACGACCGGATGAACCAACAAGGAGTCGGCGGTGGCCACGCTTGTGCCGGCCGCGCCGAGGCTCCCGATGACGGGTGCGGCCCAAGGCTGGACGACCCCATCTACAGCGCACCCCACCTGGAGCGCCGCTGTCTTCTGCGTCGACGACATGGCGCACCCTGTCAGTAAACACACGGCGCCGACTGTGAGCAAGACCTGTCGCATCCGAATTCTCCGCATTCTTGAAAATGTGCCAGGCAACGACCGCCCCGGCACCGACGGTTCAGGGCATCGCAGCAACCGCTTTCGGGGCACCCCGTTGCGATCACTGCCGCAATTAACGCGCTCACGTTTTCAAATGGTCCTTCGTAAGCGTCCGGTCATCCGCGCCCCTCTGACGCAGTGACTGTGGGGATATTTCTGACCTCAGAGCGCTGCATAAGGTCGATGTTAGGATAGATATCGTACGGTCCCGCTGGGATCATTATGGGGAACGAGCGCCCGCACTGCTGGAGCTCGCAAGGGGGATCTTCCCATCCCCCGGTCGGGTAGGGCGCGGTTGATTGGGCCGGCGGGTACTTGACGTGACCGCGGGGACCACGATTCAAGTTTCGGGTGCCCCAACTCCCCAACCTCGACCACCTGTCGCATGCGGAGAAGGCCACGCTGATGCGCGCGCGTTAGGCGCAGCCTCGGGCGTTGACGTCGCAGGTTGAAGCGTTGACGGTGCGGGGAGCGGAGTTGACGGCCAAACTGGGGATCCGGCGCAGACCTCGGGCAATTCCAGCCTGCCGCCGGCGCGGGACCAGAAGGCCAACCGCGAAGACAAGCCCAAGCATGCAGGCCCACCGCAGGGCAGCCTGGGCCGCAAAGGGGGGGCGGGCGTTGACATGCTCCGGAACCGCACCGATGCCGCCCGTCTCGGCGGCGCGATCCGTCTCTGCGAGGATGCGCAGCTTGTCCTGGGCGGTGAAGGTCCGACGGCGCGGACGGACCGACAACTCAGGTGACGCCGCGACCGGTGCCGCCACCAACGTCGGCCGCCGGCCTCCGCTGCTGCCGTCACCGGTCGCGGCGTCGATGGGCGTTTGAACCATGGGCATGGACGAGATGATCCTTCAGCACCCTCAAGGCTAAACTTCCGGGGGGGCGATGTCTCATCATCGTTGGCACGGAGGGGCGCGCGGCGGAAGCGCGGTCCGAACAACGCTCGTCGCCGCCGAGATGGTTGCCGTCGGGTCTACCGCAAGTAGGCCACCCAACCGCGCATTAACCATCCCGTACACGCGCTGCGGCGTGATGTTCAATGCTTTGAGCGCCGGAGCCACATCCTCCAACACATGGTTTGTCCCTACAGCGATCGCAGCGCTTCGAGCTGGCGCGTCAAAGATGGTCCCGCCGTTTGCGATCAGATGGCCGTAAGCTGCCTGGGCACCCCAATCAACAGCAGCAATCACGTTCGCCTGCTGTTGCGTCGTAAGCTTCATTCCGATCGCACGTCGGGTAAGAACGAGGCCATAGGGTACCGCCGCCGTAAACGCGGCAAGCGCAAGCGGCGCCAAGGCCTGAACTAGCAGCACAAGATCTGATTTCATGATACTGTCTCCTTGCAAGGCCACCAGCTAAACGGTCGATGGCGGTGGTGAGCTTATCGGGGCGAATATTCGCGACTCCAGCCGGTCGGACGAAACGCTCGGAGAGAGGTGGCTGGGTAAATTCGGACAGGTCGATAAGTGGAAAATTTGCCTGACCGCGGCCAGGATGGCGCGGATCGGGAGAGACCATGACGAGACGAGCACGACGGACGCACAGTCCGGCCTTCAAGGCCCAGGTGGCACTGGCGGCCCTCAAGGGCGAGAAGACGTTGGCCGAGCTGGCGCAGCACTATGACGTGCACCCGAACCAGATCACGACGTGGAAGGCCCAACTGGCGGAGGGTGCCGCCGAGGTATTCGGCGCCGGCTCTGCGGGCAGCCCGGCGGCGCCGGCGGTGGACCTCAAGGTTCTGCACGCCAAGGTCGGCGAACTGACGCTGGAGAATGATTTTTTGTCCGGTGCGCTCAGCAAAGCCGGCCTGCTGAGCGCAAAGCGATGATCGACCGGGGCCATGCCCTGCCGCTGGCACGGCAGGCCGAGCTGCTGATGCTGAGCCGCAGCAGTCTCTACTACGCGCCGCGACCGGTATCGGCGGCCGATCTGGCGATCATGCGACGGATCGACGCTCTGCACCTGGACTATCCGTTTGCCGGCAGCCGGATGCTGCGCGATCTCCTGCGCGGCGAGGGCGTCGTGACCGGCCGGGAGCGGGTCGCCGCGATGATGCGACGCATGGGGATCGAGGCACTGTATCGCCGCCCCAACACGTCCAAGCCGGCGCCGGGGCACAAGATCTACCCGTATCTGCTGCGCGGCCTGGCGGTGAAGCGGCCGAGCCAGGTATGGGCGATGGACATCACATACATCCCCATGGCGCGCGGCTTCGTCTATCTGGCGGCGGTGGTGGACTGGTTCAGCCGGCGGATTCTGGCCTGGCGCCTGTCGATTACCATGGAGGTCGATTTCTGCCTCGACGCGGTCGAGGAGGCATTGGCCAGACACGGCCGGCCGGAGATCTTCAACACCGACCAGGGGAGCCAGTTCACCAGTGCGGCCTTCACCGGCCTGCTGACCGAAAACGGCATCCAGATCAGCATGGATGGCCGCGGCTCCTGGCGCGACAACGTGTTTGTTGAGCGGCTGTGGCGGTCGGTCAAATACGAGGAGGTCTATCTGCGAGCCTACGACAGCGTCGGCGAGGCGCGTGCCTCGCTGGGCCGGTATCTGGACTTCTATAATCGCCGGCGCCCGCACTCGAGCCTTGACGCACGGACGCCAGAGCAAGCCTACTTCGCCCACCTGCCGCAGCATGTGGCAGCCTGAATTTCGTCGCCGTTGTCGGGGCGTCACTCCGGTCGGGCTACGCCCTCCCTGCGTGACGCCCCGACAACGGCACACTATGACACCAACCGGCAGAGGTTCCACTTATCGAGGGCGAAACGCTGTTTCGACGAGGCCGGCCACATCGCGGTAGGGACGCGCATTACTGCGCGCCCCCCGCACAGAACCGTACGGGCGGGATTCCCGCATACGGCTCCCA
>JABBNW010000331.1 GCA_019352115.1 Pseudomonadota bacterium | reverse complement strand
CCCAATAGATGGGGTCCAGGGGACGAGTTCCCTGGCGGGGGGTCCAGGGGGGCAGAGCCCCCCTGGCCTTGCTTGCTACGCCTCGGACCGCACGACAGGTCGGCACAGCGGGAGCACGCGCATGGCGCAGTTTGATGTCGTTGGGATCGGTAATGCGATCGTGGATGTGGTGGCGAGGGTGGAGGAGGAGTTTCTGTCGCGCCATGACATGCGCAAGGGCGCGATGGCTTTGATCGATGCGGAGGCGGCGGCGAAGCTGTATGCGGCGATGCCGGCGGGGATTGAGAGCAGTGGCGGGTCGGCGGCCAACACCTGTGCGGTGGCGGCGGGGTTCGGGGCTCGGGTGGCGTATCTGGGCAAGGTGGCGGACGATCAGCTGGGCGGGGTATTTCGTCATGATATCACGGCGGCGGGGGTGCATTTCCCCTCGGCGCCGCTGGCAGGTGGGGTGCCGACGGCGCGTTGCCTGATCATGGTTACGCCGGACGGGCAACGCACCATGAACACCTATCTCGGCGCCTGTGTGGCGTTCGGGGAGGACGACGTCGACACGAAGTTGGTTGCGGATGCGTCGGTGCTGTACCTGGAGGGCTATTTGTTCGATCCCCCGGCGGCGCAGGCGGCGTTCCGGCGTGCCGCGGCGGCGGCGCATGCGGCCGGGCGCCAGGTGGCGCTGTCCTTGTCGGATGCGTTCTGCGTCGATCGCCACCGCGCCGCTTTCCTCGATCTGGTGCGCGGAGAGGTGGACATCTTGTTCGCGAACGAGACGGAAATCACGTCCCTGTACGAGGCCAACCGATTCGAGGACGCATTGGAACAGGCGCGCACCGATGTGGGGCTGGCGGCGCTCACCCGCAGCGAGGCCGGCAGTGTGATCGTGCGCGGGGCGGAGACGGTGGAGATCCTCGCCGCACCGGCGACGGTGGTCGATACTACGGGCGCCGGCGACGCCTATGCGGCGGGTTTCCTGGCGGGTTTGACGCAAGGGCGCGCGTTGCCGGTGTGCGGCCGGCTTGGCAGCCTGGCGGCTGCGGCCGTCATCGGGCGCTACGGCGCGCGGCCGGAGGGCGATCTGCGCGCGCTGGCGGCAACCGCGGGATAGCCGGGGGCTTTCCCGCGCTTACCGCCCGCCATCGGCCCATGCGGAATGGGCCGATGGCGGGCGGGCCTTTGTCGGACGCCCGCCTGTCAGACCTGGTCGTAATCGAGCACGAGGTGCGCACTGACCGGATGCGCCTGGCAGGTGAGTACGTAGCCTGCTGCGGTTTCCCACGGCTCCAGACTGTAGTTGGCGGCCATGCGTACCTGTCCCTGGAGCAGCCGGGCGCGACAGGTACAGCACATGCCGCCGCGGCAGGCGTAGGGCAGGGCGAGCCCGGCGCGCAGGCCGGCGGCGAGCACGGTTTCCTCGGGCGCGATCGGGAACGTCGTCTGCACGCCTTCGAACGTAACGGTCCCGATGGCGGCGGGCGTCTCGGCGGCCCGTGTCTCGGCGGCTGGCGTTCCGGCGGTGGGGCAGGGGGGCGCGGGCGGGGCGTCGGCGGCGGGAGTGAAGCGCTCGGTGTGGATCTGCGCCGCCGTCAGGCCATGCCGTTGCAGTACCGGGGGCAGCGCGTCCAGCAGCCCGGCCGGGCCGCACAGGAAAGCGTGCGCCGGGCGGATTGGCGCCAGGGCGCGCAGCAGCCGGTCCACCTCCGGCGCATCGAGCCGGCCGCCGGTTGCGACGGGCTCCTGCCGCTCGCGGGAGAGCCGATGGACCACGACGAAGCGGTCGAGGTAGCGGTCCTTCAGGTCCTCGATCTCGCTGCGGAACATGATGTCGGCGCGGGCGCGGTTGCCGTACCACAGCACGCAGCGGCCGCGCTCGGCCGCCAGCGCGGCGCCGAGGATCGACAGCACCGGCGTGATCCCGGACCCGGCGGCGATGGCGAGCAGGGTGCGGTTCGATCCGGGTTCGATCGGAATCCCGAACCGCCCGTCCGGGGTCATGACGTCGATCGTGTCGCCGACGCCGAGCGCGGTCCCGGCCCAGCCGGAGAAGCGGCCGCCGGGCTGGATCTTGATGCCGATCCAGACCAATGCCGCGTCCGGAGTGGAGCAGATCGAGTACGGGCGGCGCAGTTCGGCACCGTCGCGATCGCTGCGCAGGGTGAGGAATTGTCCGGGCGTGAACCGGTAGGCCGCGCGCAGTGCGGCGGGGATGTCGAAGCCGATGCAGATGCTGTCGGCGGTTTCACGCCGGACGGCGGCGATGCGCAGGCGGTGGAAGCGCGGCGGCGGGCGCGGCGGGACCATGGCGCGCTCAGGCGGGCCCGGTGGGTGGGGCATCCAGCGCGGCCATCAACTCCGCCCATTCGCGCTTCGGCAGGCCGCTGCCGGCCTGGTCCACCGCTTCGCCGGCGAGCATCCGCCGCAGCACGGCGCGCATGCCGGCCGACAAGGTGACGGCGCCGAGCCGGTAGTCGAGGAACGCCTGGTAGGCCGCCGGCACCCACGCCTGCACGGTGGTCAGCATTGCCTCGGCATAGGCGCGAATTTCGTATTGCGCATGCGGGTCGGCGCGCAGGGAGAGGAAGTGCAGCAGGTTGTGCAGGTCGGTCTTCCAGTACCACTGCGTATAGGCATTGAGCGTGAGGTTCATCCGCGCCAGTTCGCGCGCGAGCCCCTGCCGGCCGGGATCGTGCGGTGCGTCCTCGTTCAGCATTTCCAGGTAGTGGTCGTAGCTGCGGGTCGCGTCCGTGCGCAGCAGATCCAACACGCGCGCGCTTTCGGTGGCGTCCAGCACCGCGCCGCGGCCCTGGCGGTTGGCGGCCGATTGCGCGGCGAGGTGTTCGGGTGCCGGCAGGTAGAACTCGCGGTCCAGGATCGAATAGCGGGCGGAGTATTCGTTCACGTTGGCGGTGCGGTGGCGGATCCACTGGCGGGCGACGAAGATCGGGAGTTTCACATGGTATTTGATCTCGCACATCTCGAACGGGGTCGAGTGGCGGTGGCGCATCAGGTAGCGGATCAGCCCGGCGTCTTCCGACACGCGCTTGGTGCCGGTTCCGTACGAGACGCGAGCGGCCTGCACGATGGCGCCGTCGTCGCCCATGTAGTCGATGACGCGGACGAAGCCGTGGTCGAGCACCGGGAGTGGCTTGAACAGCAGGTCTTCCAGCGCCGGGACGGTGGGCCGGCGGGTTTCGGCGCGGGCGGCGCGGGCGGCGTCGATCTCGTCGGTCTGGGCGGGCGTGAGGCGCATGGGCGGTCCCCGGGGCGTAGTGCGGCGCGTGCCCTCCGGCAACAGGAGGCGGCGGGTGCGTGCTTAGGCCGGCGCGGGGGGCGGGGGAAGCCGGATCAGGCGGCGTGCTGGGTGGGGATGCGGGCGACTTCGTCGGCCAGGTCGCGCTCGGCCTGCCAGAGGTCGTGCGCCATCTGCATGCGCAGCCAGATGCCGGGGCCGTTGCCGCAGAACTTGCCGAGGCGGACGGCCATTGCCGGGGTGACGCCGGCGCGCTCGGCGAGGATGGCGTGCAGGGTCTGGCGGGAGACGCCGAGGGTCCGGGCAGCCGCGGTGACGGACAGGCGGAGGGCGGGGAGCACGTCCTCGCGCAGCAGTTCGCCGGGGTGGCAGGGCTGCCAGGCGGGCCCGGAGGTAACGGGGTATTCGGACATCGGGAGGAGTTCCAGGCGGGGTGTGATACCGAACGCATACGCCATTTGGCGGCAGCAGTCCCCCTGAACCCACCCCCTTCCGCCCGCCTCCCCGACCCCCTATATCTCTCACTGCCGGCTTGCCGGCTATGGTGATAAACGGTGCGTGGAATAAGCGTTGTGGACCCGGGGGCAGTACCCGGCGCCTCCACCATTCTCCCCTTCCAACGGGGATCATGGGGGCGAAACAGGCTCGACACGCGCGGTAAAGACCCATCTTTTGCCCGGCATGGTTCCGCCGTTATCGGGCCGTATCACAAGTGCCAATGACAACATGGCGCTCGCTGTCGCTGCATAAGCGATAAGCGCGGTTCGGGGGGCACCGGGCAACAGAAGCCCCCCACTTCGC
>JABBNW010000330.1 GCA_019352115.1 Pseudomonadota bacterium | reverse complement strand
GACGCGCTGAAAGCGCAGCTTGTCATCACCCACAGCGAGCAGCCGGCATGGCGGCAGTACGCCGAGACTGTCACCGGTGTCGCCACCCAGATGCAGGGCCTGCACCAGAGCATGGCCACGCAAATGCCGGGGGCGACCTGGGCGCAGCGGCGGGACCTCATGGACCAGATGTTCGGTGCGCGGCAGGAGGCCTACAACACGGTGCACGCAGCGGCGAGCAAGCTGTTGCCGGAGCTGACGCCGTCGCAGCGCGACACCGCCGCGGCGATTCTGCCCGGGCTGCGCGCCGGCGGAATGATGGCCGGTCCGGGTCCCGGCCGCGGCCCCGGTCCCGGTATGATGCGCGGCGGCGTCGCCCCGGCCGCGCCCTCCGCCGTTGCCCCGCGCTGAGCGGGTGGGCTACCGATCCGCCTGATGCGCCGCGTTGCGGTGGCGGGTCGCCGCCGCTTTCTTCGCCGCCTCCGACCGGCTGGCCGCCGGTCGCGCGGCGGCGGCAGCGCCGCCCTTGCGCCCGCCTTCGTGAGTGGCCGGGTGCCCGATCTCCTTGCCTCGGCCCGACCCGCCCGGGGCCTTCCCGCCGCCGTCGTCGCGGTTGACGGTGGCCCAGGCGCGCCGTTCGGCCTCCGGCGCCGCGACGCCGCGGTGCTCATAGCTTTCCGCGATGTGGTCGGCCTTCCGCTCCTGTTTGTCGGTGTATTTGGACTTGTCTCCGCGCGGCATGTCGCGCCCTCCTGTCGCCTCGGTCAGGCCGACCGGAACACGCGGACCGGCACCGACTTGGCGGCCGGAACCTTGCTCCGCTCGGCATGATGCCATAGCGGGATCAATGCGTTGGCTTCCGGGTAGTAGGTGCCGATGCAGCCGTCGGGGATATCGTACTGCACGACCCGGAAGCCGCTCATCCGCCGCTCGCGGTCATCGGCGGCGGCTACGATCGTCGCATCGACACCCTCATCCAGACCCAGGCGGTCCATGTCGTTCCGGTTCATCAATACCACCATGCGGCTGCCGTGGATGCCGCGGAAGCGATCGTCGTAGCCGTAGATCGTCGTGTTGAACTGGTCGTTGCTCCGTAGGGTCATCATGCGCAGGACGTCGCGCCGGTCCTCCGGCATGTCGGCGTCCTCGTGCGTGGTTTTCGGCACCACGAAATTGGCCCGCCCGGTGGGCGTGTTCCAGATGCGATCGCGGGCGGCGATGGGCCGGTGGAAGCCGCCCGGCTGACCGAAGCGGCGGTTGAAGTCGTGGAAGCGGTCGGGATAGGTCGCTTCGATCGCGTCGCGGATCAGGCTGTAATCGCCGGTCCAGCCATCCCAATCCACGCGCGGGTTGGGGGCCAGAGTCGCCTTCGCCAGTTCTGCGACGATGCGGATTTCCGACAGCAGGTGGGGGCTGGCCGGTTCGCGCATTCCGCGCGAGCGGTGGACGCACGACGTGCTGTCCTCAATGCTCACGACCTGCTTGCCGGTCGCCTGGGCATCGATCTCGATGCGCCCGAGGCAGGGCAGCAGGTACGACACCCCGCCATGCACGAGATGGCTGCGGTTGAGCTTGGTCGCGATCTGCACCGTCAGACCCAGTCGTTCCCAGGCGTCCTCCATCGCCTCCCGCTCCGGAATGGCGCGCACGAAATTGCCGCCGAGGCCGATGAAGGCCTGCACCTTCCCGTCCAGGATCGCTTCGCAGGCTTCGACCGTGTTCAGCCCTTTCTCCCGCGGTGGCTGGAAGCCGTATTGCTCGGCGAGCCGATCGAGCGGCGCCAGCTCCGGCTTTTCGGTAATGCCCACAGTCCGCTGGCCCTGGACATTGGAGTGCCCGCGGACCGGGCACACGCCGGCACCGACCTTGCCGATATTGCCGCGTAACAGCAGCAGGTTCACGACCATCTGCACCGCCGCCACGCCGGCGCGGTGCTGCGTGAGCCCCATGCCGTAGATGCCGATGACCCGATCGGAACGCGCATAGACGGCCGCAGCCGCTTCCATCGCAGTGCGGCTGATCCCCGAGCGGTTTTCCAGCGCGGGCCACGTCTGCGCCCGCGCCTCGGCCGCGAACGCCTCGAACCCATGAGTGTGCTCGGCCAGGAACGCGTGATCCAGCACGCGCTGCGCACCCGCCGCCGCGGCGTCGTCGTCGGCCGCGATCAGCGCCTTGCAGATGCCGAATATGGCGGCAATGTCTCCGCCGGCTTTCACCTGGTGGTACTGCGAACTGATCCGGGTCGAGGTGTCCGAGAGCATCTCGATCGGCGACTGCGGATTGACGAAGCGCTCGAGCCCGCGCTCGCGCAAAGGATTGAAGGTGATGATCGGCACGGCCCGGCGGCTCGCGTCCTGCAGGTCATGCAGCATCCGCGGGCTGTTCGATCCCACGTTCTGGCCGAAGAAAAAGAAGCAATCGGCCTGCGCGAAGTCCTCCAGGGTTACGGTGCCGACCGGCACGCCGATGCTCTCGGGCAGCGCGACCGAGGTGCTCTCGTGGCACATGTTGGAGCTGTCGGGCAGGTTGTTGGTTCCGTACATGCGGGCGAACAGCGCGTACATATACGACGCCTCCAGGGAGGCGCGGCCGGAGGCGTAGAACACCACCTGGGCCGGATCGCGCTGGCGCAGATCCGCGCCGATGGCCTGGAACGCCGCCTCCCAGGACACCGGAACATAGGTGTCGGTGGCGGCGTCCCAGCGCAGCGGCTCGGTCAGGCGTCCCTGTGCCTCGAGGTCGTGGTCGGACCAGGTCCGCAGCTCGGCGAGCGTGTGGGCGGCGAAGAACGCCGGGGTGCAGCGCGCGCTGGTGATTTCCCAGGCGGTGGCCTTGGCGCCGTTCTCGCAATACTCGAAGGGGTGTGGCCGGGCCGGCTTGGCCCAGGCGCAACTCACGCAAGCGAAACCGTCGGTCTTGTTCTGATGGGTCAGCAGAAGGCTGCCGCCGAACGGTACGCCGGTGCGCAACAAAATGTTGGCAAGCGATTTTGCGGACCCCCATCCGCCCGCAGGCCCGACATGCTGGGTGATCGTGAGCTTGCGGTGCATCGGTTGCTCCCTGCTGTCGCGCTACGCATCCCGGGGACGCAGCCACGGATAGCGTTCGGCCTCATGTGCGCCCGCCCGCAACGCCCTGCACGAGGGCCCCGCTTCACATGTTCGGCAGCCGGCGGCGGCAGAGGCCAGGGGACGCGTTCCCTGGCGGGGTCCAGGGGCAGCGCCTCTGGCCTTTGCCGCCACCGGCTCGCAGTGGGCATCAGTCGGTGCAGACCGCCTCGATGTTGTTGCCGTCCGGGTCCGTCAGGAACGCCGCGTAGTAGGTCGGCGCGTAGTCGGCGCGCAGCCCAGGCGCCCCGTTGTCGCGCCCTCCGGCGGCCAGTCCGGCTGCGTGGAACCTGCTCACGGCAGCACGATCGGGGGCGTGCAGGGCCACGTGCGCGCCTGACCCGCCCCCGGGTGGGGCGTGATGCAGCCATAGCGCCGGTGCATCTGGGGGGCCTATCCCGACCGAGGTGTCGTCACGGGAACAGACCGCGTAGCCCAGGGGCGCGAGCGCTGCCTCGTAGAACCGCGCGCTCGCCGGCAGATCCGTCACCCGCAGCCCGATATGGTCGAACATGATCGTCTCCTGTGGTTGGCGGCGGATCATGCCCCCTCGGCGAGGCGGGGGGCTTGGCGGAGCTTGCGCTCTCCGCGTGCGGTGGCGCGGATCTGGTGTGGCGACTGGCCGGTAGCGCGATGGAGGCTGCGGACGAAAATCGACAGGTCGCCGAAGCCGGCTTCGAACGCGATCCCGGTGATCGACAGGTCACCGCGCATCAGCAGCTGGGCTGCATGCCGCAGCCGGCGGCGCACGACGCACTGGTGCGGCGCGACGCCGTCCAGGGGGCACGGCGGAATGGCTGCGGCTCAGTCGTATTATCCGGGCCGCCGTGCCGGCCGCGACCCGGGGCGCGGCCTGGTTCTGCTGGCGCGGTCCTTGCGGTCCCTGCGCTGTCGCGGGGCCTTCCGGCGCTGAGTTGGTGCCCTCCGCACGGCGATGGGGCGATTGTGAGGGCATATATGTTCCGATATCG
>JABBNW010000041.1:11448-24558 GCA_019352115.1 Pseudomonadota bacterium | reverse complement strand
GCGGCGCGGCCTCGGCTGCGAAAATCGATCTTGTCCATGCCTGAGACTATAGGCGTAACAAGCTAATATGTCACGTATAGTGTTGGGGTATTAGTATGGTGCGAGCGAGCCCGCGTATCAGTTGGACCCGGGGCACCCGAAGCACCCACGATTGCGCCATGGCCGTAAGGTCCGGGAGCGCGCTGTTTAGACTTTGATCGAGGGGTGTCCTGCGCTGGCGGAGCAGCAACGCAGGAGGCAGTGATGGAAGTTCTCTACCCGCGCTGTGCGGGACTGGACGTACACAAGGATACGGTGGTCGCCGGGGTACGGCTGGCGGTGGCGGGCGCGGTGCGGACCGAGGTTCGCACCTTCGACACCACCACGCCCGGCCTGCTGTCGCTATCGGCGTGGCTTGCCGAGGCGGGCTGCACCCATGTCGCGATGGAGGCGACCGGGGTCTACTGGAAGCCGGTCTGGCACGTCCTGTCGGATGGCGAAGTGACGCTGATCCTGGCCA
Organism: Pseudomonadota bacterium; assembly: GCA_019352115.1. Lineage (GTDB taxonomy): Bacteria > Pseudomonadota > Alphaproteobacteria > Acetobacterales > Acetobacteraceae > JAJZVS01. The sequence continues at coordinate 24,059 of JABBNW010000041.1, read as the reverse complement.
ACGCCGCGCATGTGAAGAACGTGCCGGGGCGCAAGACCGATGTCGCCGATGCGCTGTGGCTGGCGGATCTGTTGGCACACGGCCTGATCCGCCCCAGCTTCGTACCGGAAGCGGCGACCCAGGAGATGCGGGCGCTGTTGCGCACCCGCAAGCAACTGGTGCGCGAGCAGGCCAGCCACATCCAGCGGCTGCAGAAGACGCTGGAGGACGCCAATCTCAAGCTTGCCTCGGTGCTGAGCCAGGTCACGGGCGTCAGCGGTCGCGCCATCGTGCAGGCGCTGATCGACGGCGAGACCGATCCGGACCGGCTGCTCGGCTTGGTCCAACGCGGCGTGAAGGCGCCGGCGGAAAAGCTCCGCGCGGCGTTGCAGGGGCGGGTGACCCTGCGACATCGCTTCCTGCTGCGGCTGCATCTGCGCCAGATCGATGCCCTCGCCGCAGCGATGGCCGAGATCGACGCGGAGGTGGAGCGCGACCTCGACCCTTTCCGGACCGCGGTACGGTTGCTGCGGACCATCCCCGGCGTCAGTGACCTCACCGCTCAGGTGATCGTCTCCGAGATCGGCACCGACATGACGCGCTTCCCCACCGCCGGGCACCTGATCTCCTGGGCCGGGCTGTGCCCACGCAACGACGAGAGCGCCGGCAAGCGACGCTCCAACCGCCTGCGCAAGGGCGCACCTTGGCTGAAAACAACCGTGGTGCAATGCGCTTGGGCGGCAACCCGGAAGAAGGCCAGCTACCTCCAGGCGCAGTTTCAGCGGCTGCGCCACCGGCGCGGACCCAAAAAGGCCATCTGCGCCGTCGCCGCCTCGATCCTGACCGCCGCCTACCACATGCTGCGCGACGGCACGGTCTACCACGACCTCGGAGCGCAGCACTTCAACCGCACCTCGCCCGAGACGCAGGCCGGCCGGCTCGCAAGGCAGATCGAGCGGCTGGGGTTCACCTGCACCTTCGGGCCTCCCCCGGAGCAAGCGGTTTCTGTTTAGCCGCCGAACCGGCGCGGCAGCATCCGCCGCAACGTCGGATCGCGCAGCACGAAATGATGGCCGAGCGCCGCCGCGGCGTGCAGCCCCGCCACGACCAGGATCGCATCGGCGCACAGGCTGTGCCAGTCGCGAAACGTATGCGGCAAGCTCGCATGCGGCGCCGCGTAGCTCGGCAGGTTGAACAGGCCGAACAGGCTGTCGCCCTGGCCGAACGCCGTCAGCAGCCCGAGCACGACGGTGACGCCCACCAGCCCATATAGCGCCCAATGCACCGCTCGGGCCAGGAAGGCGAGCAGCACGGCCCCTTCGATCGGCAGGCGTGCGCCGCGGGACGCGCGCCAGCCAAGCCGGGCCACGATCACGCATCCGAGCAAGGTGCCAAGCAGGATATGGACCGAACGGTAGTCCACCCGCAGCGGCCCGCGCGGCCAATAATTGATGGTCTGGCCGATGATCCACAGCGCCGCGACCAGCACGGCGGTGGTCCAATGGAGGACGATCGTGGTCGCGTCATAGCGCGCCGCGACGGCGGGCGCCTCTCGGGTCGAAGACATGTATGCAATTATCCTAGCTGCTGCCGATCAGGATCCCGCAGGCGAACACCAGCGCGCCGCCCACCATCACCTGGAACGCGGCCGAGAACGGCGGCGTATCCATGTATTTCCAGCGGACCCAGGCGATCACCGCCAGTTCCACGATCACGACCACCACGGCGACCACCAGCGCAGTATGAAAATCGGCAATCAGGAACGGCAACGTATGTCCGATGCCGCCCAGCGTGGTCATCAGCCCGGTGATCGCCCCGCGCACCAGCGGCTGGCCGCGCCCGGTCAGGCTGCCGTTGTCCGACAGAGCCTCGGCGAACGCCATCGAGATGCCGGCGCCGATCGAGGCGGCGAGGCCGACCAGGAACGCCTGCCAGGACTGCCCGGTCGCCAGCGCCGAGGCGAACACCGGCGCCAGGGTGGACACCGAGCCGTCCATCAGCCCTGCCAGGCCGGGCTGGATCACCCGCAACAGGAATTGCCGGCGCGCGGCCTTGTCTTCCTCGGCGCGCACGCCCTCCGGCAGGTTCACCGCGGTCAGTTGTTCGGCGATCGCCTCGTGGTGCGCCTCGGCGTCCGCCAGGTCGCCGAGCAGGCTGCGCACCGAGGCGTCGGTCGTGCGGGCGGCGGCGCGGCGATAGAAGCGCTGGGTTTCCAGCTCCATGCTTTCAGCCAGCGCGCGCACCGCATCGAGGCCGAGCGGGCGGGTCTGCCAGACCGGCTTGTGGGTGATGAAGCCGCGCACGTCCTGGCGGCGGATCAGCGGGATGTGCTCGCCGAATTTCTGCCGATAGAGCTCGATCAGGCGGCGGCGGTGGTCGCCCTCCTCGTTCAGCATCTCGGAGAAGACGCGCGCCGAGGCCGGGTAGGTCTCGCGCAGGCCCTCGGCGATGTCGGCGTAGATGCGGGCGTCCTCCTCCTCGTTGGCGATCGCCAGGGCGAGGACTTCGCGTTCGGTGAGGTCGGAGAAATCGCGCATGGGGGCGTATGTGCGGTGGCGGCGGGCGGCGTCAAGTCACGAACGGAACGATGCAAATGCCTCGCAGGCGCGGGCCGGGCGATGCAGGGGGGCGATGCAGGCGGGGCGGCGAAGCCGGGCTTGCCAAGGAACCCTTGTTTCCTTACTTTCCGCCCATGCTCGCCAAGCTTACCGGCAAGAACCAGCTCACCCTGCCCAAACAGGCGCTCGATGCGCTTGGACCCGTGTCGCATTTCCAGGTGGAGGTGGAGGGCGACCGGCTGGTCCTGACCCCGGCCCGGATCGGCGCGGCCGCCGCGGTGCGCCACAAGCTCGCCGAGCTCGGGATCACCGAGGCCGACGTTACGGACGCGGTTGGATGGGCGCGCAAACGCCGCTGAGAGTTTGTGAAAGAATGCCCGTCGGCCGCCAAAATTGCCCAAAAGGGCGAGTATTTTCAACGGGCGTTCTTTCACAAGTTCGATTGCCTTCCTCGCCGTGAGGCCGCCCAGCCCCGGACCATCCCAGCCCAACCGGCCGGAGCGAGCCGTCTTCGACACCAATGTCGTCGTCTCGGCCTTGGTGTTCGGTCGGCGGCTGGCGTGGCTGCGCAGCGCATGGGCGCGCGGCGCCGTGACCCCGGTCGTGTGCCGGGAGACGACGGCGGAGCTGCTCCGCGTCCTCGCCTATCCGAAATTCCGGCTCGATCGGGCCGCGCGGGAGGCGCTGCTGGAAGACTACCTCCCGTTTGCCGAGGTTGTCCGCCTGCCGCACCCGCTGCCACGGTTGCCGGTTGCCTGCCGCGACCGCGATGACGCGGTGTTTCTGCACCTGACCCTGATTTCCGGCGCGGCCTTCCTGGTCTCGGGCGACGGCGACCTCGCTGCCCTGCGCGCCGCCGCACCGGTGCCGATCCTGGCCGCGCGAGACCTGCAGGCGCGGTTCGCCCCGGGCTGACTGCGGCGGCTGATCGCGGCAGCGGCCTTGCGCCGGGCGGCGCCGTCCCCCCATGTTCTGCGCCTGCCCGCAAGGACCCTGCCCATGCTCCGGCTCTCGGTGCTCGATCAATCCACCGTCGTCACCGGCCGCGCGCCGGATACCTCGATCCGCGAATCGCTCGCCCTGGCCCGCCATTGCGAGGCACTCGGCTACGACCGCTATTGGGTGGCCGAGCACCACAACTCCGCCTCCATCGCCGGCACCGCGCCGGAAGTGCTGATCGCTGCCATCGCGGCGACCACGCAGCGCATCCGGGTCGGCAGCGCCGGGGTCATGCTGCCGCACTACGCGACTTTGAAGGTGGCCGAGCAGTTCCGCGTGCTGGAAGCGATCGCGCCGGGGCGGATCGATCTCGGCCTGGGTCGCGCGCCCGGCTCGGACGGACGCACGGCCTATGCGCTCAACCCGCTGGCGGAAACCGCGGCGGCGGAGTTCCCGGCCCAGATCCGCGACCTGCTCGCCTGGCTCGCCGGGGAGCCGCTGGTGGCGGGGCATCCGTTCCACGACATCGTCGCGCAGCCGCGGGGGCCGACGGTGCCGGAGGTGTGGCTGCTCGGCAGTTCCGACTATGGCGCCCAGGTCGCGGCCTACTTCGGCCTGCCGTTCTGCTTCGCCCATTTCATCACCGACGGGGCGGGAACGGAGGAGGCGCTGTCGCTCTACCGCGCCCAATACCGCCCGAGCCCGCGCCACCCGACCCCGCACGCCGCGCTGTGCGTCTGGGCGCTGGCGGCGCCGACCGAGGCGGAGGCGGAGCACCTGTTCGCCTCGCGCGCGCTATGGCGGCTCGGCCGCGATCGCGGGGTCTATGCCGCATTGCCGTCGCCCGAGGAGGCATTGGCGCATCCCTACACCGACGCCGAACGCGCCCGGATCGTCCGGCTGCGGGCGCGTGCGATGGCCGGCACGCCGGAAGCGGTGGGCGAGAAGCTGCGCGCGCTCGCCGCGATGCATGAGGTGGACGAGATCGCGGTGCTGACGACGGTGCACGATCCGGACGCCCGGCGGCAGTCGTACAGCCTGCTTGCGCGGGAATTCGACCTTGCGGGCGGCGCCGGGGTGATCGCGGCATCCGTGTAGCGCCGTTCGGGCGTTATGCCGGCTGCGGCCCGGGGCGCTGCTGCGAGCGCTGGGGTTTTCGCGCCGGGGGGCGATTGCCGTCGCCGTCCGCGCCCCTGGCGCGCGGCCGAACCGCGTTCGTCAAACGGGTCCTTGATCGCATCCTGACCCGCACGGAGGTCCGTGCGGGACGCTCAGCGGAACAGCGAGCCCCCGCCGCCGCGGCCGAAACGCCGGCCGTTCCGCCAACCCTGGAACCGGATCGCCGCCCAGGCGACCACGCCCGCCACCAGCGCCACCGGAATCAGCGCGAGCGCCAGCCAGAACGCCAGCGCCGCGATCGCGACCACCCCGGTCAGCACCGCGACGATGATCGCAGCCGCCGCCAGGCGCATCGGCCAAGTCGGGTGCGGCGGCAGCAGGTTGCCGTCGATGCGCATTTCAATCTGAGGTGGCAAACGATCCTGGGTCATACCCGAAAAATGGCGAGCCGAGACCATGGCTGCAACCCCCCGGCCGGCCGGTTGGCAAACCCCGGGCGCCCGGTCCACACTCCGGCAACGGAACAGGGAGGGTCAGATGGCCGAACGTGTAGCGGTGGTAACGGGTGCGGGCAGCGGCGTGGGACGCGCGGCGGCGCTCGCGCTGTTGAACGACGGCTGGGCGGTCGCGCTCGCCGGGCGACGCAAGGACGCGCTGGAAGAGACGGCCGGAATGGCAAAATCCGGCAGCGCGCTGGCGGTGCCCACGGACGTTTGCGATGCGGACTCGGTGGCGGCCCTGTTCGCCGCGATCAAGTCCCGCTTCGGCCGATTGGACGTGCTGTTCAACAACGCCGGTGGGAACGTGCCCAGCACGAATTTCGGCGATTTCACCTGGGAGCAATGGACCTCGGTGGTCGCCGTCAACCTGAACGGCATGTTCCTGTGCGCCAGCGCCGCATTCCGCATGATGCGCGACCAGGCGCCGCAGGGCGGGCGGATCATCAACAACGGCTCGATCTCGGCGCACGCCCCGCGGCCGGGGTCGGTGGCGTACACCTCCACCAAGCACGCGATCACCGGGCTGACGAAATCGATCGCGCTCGACGGGCGCAAGTTCGATATCGCCTGCGGGCAGATCGACATCGGCAACGCGGCGACGCCGATGACCGCGCGCATGGCCCGCGGCGTGCCGCAGGCGAACGGGGAAGTGAAGGTGGAACCGACCATGGATGCCGATCACGTCGGCAACGCGGTCCGCTTCATGGCCGATCTGCCGCCCGATACCAACGTGCAGTTCATCACCATCATGGCGACCAAGATGCCGTTCGTCGGCCGGGGCTGAAGCGGATGCTGCGCCGGCGCGCCGCCCTGCTCGCGCCGCTGCTGGCGCTGGCGGGCGGGCGTCGGGCGGCGGCCCAGTCGGGGGCGGACAAGGTCGTGTTCGGCCTCGACTGGCAGGCCGAGGCGGAATACGGCGGCTTCTACCAGGCGGTGGCGCGCGGGATCTATGCGCGCCACGGGCTGGACGTGACGATCGCGCAGGGCGGCCCGCAGCTCAACCACGTGCAATTGCTGCTGGCCGGGCGGCAGCAGTTCGACCTCGCCGGCGGGCGCGCGGTCGAATTCGCCCGCCACCATCTGCCCTTCGTGGCGATCGCGGCGATCTTCCAGAAGGACCCATCGGTGCTGATCGCCCATCCCGGCACCGGGGTGCACGGGTTTGCCGATCTGCGCGGCCGGCCGATCGAGGTCGCCGCCGACGTGCGCGCCGGCTGGTGGCGATTCCTGGCGGCCAAATACGGCTACAAGGACAGCCAGGTGCGCCCCTACACGTTCAGCCTGGCGCCGTTCCTGGCGAACCGGATGATGGTGCAGGAAGGCTATCTGGGCTCGGAGCCGTTCCTGATCGAACAGCAGGCGCATTTCAGCCCCGTGGTGCTGCCGATCGCCGACGCCGGCTACCAGGGCTATGGCAACATCATCGCCACCAGCCGGCGGTTGATCGCGACCGACCCGGGGCTGGTGCAGCGCTTCGTCGATGCCTCGATCGAGGGGTGGTATTCGTATCTGTACGACGATCCCGCGCCGGCGGATGCGCTGATCCGGCGCGCCAATCCGGACATGCCGCAGGCGCTGATCAACTACGGCCGCAAGGTGATGCTGGCGCACGGGATCGTCGATTCCGGGGATGCGAAGCGGCTGGGGATCGGGGCAATGACCGACGCGCGTTGGGCCGCGTATTACGACGAAATGGCCGTGGTCGGGGTGTATCCGAAGGGGATCGATGTGAAACAGGGCTACACGTTGCGCTTCGTCGATCGCCGGGTCGGCATGGGCGGGAAGGGCTGAGGATGCCCCCGCCCACGCTCCCCCTCCCCTTGCGGGAGGGGGTTGGGGGGAGGGGTGCACGCCGCACGGACCGTTGCGCAGCGTGCTGCCCCCTGTGGTTGGCGTAACCCGCGATGCCGCCCGCCTGGAAAGGCCTCGACACCGGCCGGATGCCGCATTTCATCGGCTACGACCAGGCGGAGCGGATGCTGAACGCGCTGCTCGACCGCGCCTCCGCCTGGGGGCCGGAGGCGGTGGCGGGCATCGCCCGCGGCGGGCTGGTGCCGGCGAGCATGGTGGCGAGCCTGCTCGCCCTGCCGCTCGCGATGCTGTCGGTGGCGCGCGGCGGGGCGGTGTCCTGGCTGGGTCCGGCGCCGGCGGGCAGGCGGCTGCTGCTGATCGACGACGCCTGCTCCACCGGGGAGACGATGCTGACGGCGCGGGCCGCGCTGGCCGCCGAGGGGCGGGCGTGCCTGACCGTGACGATCGCCTACGATCCGGAACGATCTGCCTACGTGCCGGACCTGTCGCACCCCATGACGGAATTGTTCCGCTTTCCGTGGGAGCGGGGGGAGGCCACGCCCACCTCCCGCGCCGCGCGGGCCGCCGGGGCGCCGCCGGACCGGGGGGTGGAGGCACCGTTCTTCGGGTTGGACCTGGACGGCGTGTTCCTGCCCGACCTGCCGGCGGCGGCGTATGCGGCGGGGCTGGAGGCGGCGTTGGCGGCGCGCGGCGCGCTCGATCCGTTGCCGCATCTGCCGGGGTTCGATCCGACGCGGGCGGTGGTGATCACCGGCCGGCCGGAGAGCGACCGGGCGATGACCGCGGCCTGGCTGGCGCGCTGCGGGCATGGCGGGCTGCCGCTGGAATGCCGGCCGGCCGATCTGGCGCACGATCCGGCGACGGTGGCGGAGTACAAGGCGCGGGCGGCGACGCGCTGGGGCTGCACGCATTTCGTGGAGAGCGATGCGGAGCAGGCGGTGCGGATCGCGGCGGCGGCGCCGCATCTGGTGGTGCTGTGGTGGATTGCTTCGGAGCGGCGGAGCGTGGTGGTGGGGGCGGCGGGGTAGGGGTGGCAGGGTCTTGGCTGCCGCCGTGCGCCTGGGAGGGAGCCGGAGATCGGACTGAGGTCACCCGATCCCCGTTGCTATCGTGGGTCGGCACGGTGGTGGACCGGTTTGCATGTCTGCAAAGGGTGGATTACGGCCTGTCTGGTTTCGGCTGCCGCGCCGGGCAATCGGACATTCAACCCCCGTTAGCGCCGACCGCGTCTGACCCCAGTCAGACATGAGGCTGCGAGTACGGGGCCGGCCATCGAGAAGGCGAGCGCCGCGCAGGTCGCGGCGATGATGATTCGCATCATCATGGGCTTCACGTCGATATCATTGAACGCATAGATGGCCGACGTTTTGGGATCACACTTCTCGGGCCAAGCACACGGTCCTAGATCGATTACTGCTCCTTCTTGAACAAATCCTTGAATATGAGCTGGCCCCAAATGCGGCCGCGCGCGTGCACCAGCGCGCCGCCCTCGTTGAGCTTTCCCAGACTGACGGGTGCGAATCCGAGTTGTTTGGCCAAGGCCGCCACGGGAGCGGTCGCGTCCTCGTCGTCGCTCGACAGAAAGACGACCCGATGGCCGCCCTCGACGATCGGATCGGTAGCCAGAGTGGCCGCAATCAGGTGATTGAAACCTTTCACGAACTTGGCGCCGGTGAACGCCTTCGCGACGAAGGCGGAGGACGGGAGACCGTCCAACTCCTCAAGGGGAACTAACGTGTTCATCGCGTCGATGACCGTCTTGCCTTTCCAACTCGGCAGGGCCTTCGCAACCTCGCGATGCTCCCCGAACGGGACCGCCAAGATGATTGTGTCGGCCTCGAGTGCATCGCGCAGCGACTTGGCCACGACCGTGGTTCCAATCGCCCGAGCCTGCGGCGCCAACGCCTCGGGCGGCCGGCGGCTCGCGACGGTCACATCGATGTTTTTACGGGCGAAGGCGCGGGCGAGGGCCTGGCCTATCGCACCGAATCCTACTATGGCATAGCTCATAATGCTTCTCCGATCCGTGTTGATATTGATTCCCCGGCCTTTCAGATGGCCGAGAAACCGCCGTCGACAGACAACTCCACCCCATTCACGAAGCTCGAATCGTCTGAAGCAAGAAACAGCGCGACCGCCGCAATTTCCTCAGGACGACCCATCTTTCCCCGCGGGATCAGGGATTCGAACATCCGCTTCGCCTCCTCGGTGAGAACTTGGTCCTGCATCGGTGTGGCGATCGGCCCCGGGCTCAGCACGTTAACCCGGATATTCCTGCCCTTCAGTTCATTGAGCCAAGTGCGTGCGAATGAGCGCAACGCCGCCTTGCTCGCCGAATACACGCCGTAACCAGGAAAACCTTTCACTGAAGCAACCGACCCGGTCATTAAGATCGATCCGCCATCGTTGAACAGCGGCAACGCCTTCTGAACCGTAAACAGCGTGCCGCGCGTATTCAGACCGAAGGTCGCATCGAAATGCTGCTCGGTAATCTCGCCCAGTGGGACGGCTTCGCCCATGCCGGCGCTCGCGTACAGGACGTCGATCCTGCCCTTTTCCCGCTTGACCGTGTCGAACAGACGGTCGAGATCGTCGAGATTGGCCGCGTCGCCGCGCACGCCGGTCACGTTCCGGCCAATCAGCTTGACGGCCTCGTCGAGCGGCTCCTGTCTCCGGCCCGTGATGAAAACATAGGCGCCTTCTTCAACGAACCGCCTGGCGCTCGCCAGCGCCATGCCGCTCGATCCACCCGTGATGACTGCAACCTTACCCTCAAGCTTTCGCATGACTTCTCCATTCAGGCTCTGTCTTTGGTCGTTCGGGGATGCCCCCGAGAACCTCGACATGGGTCCGCCAGCGTCAGGCGTTGAGTGCGGAAGCGCGCATATCGGTGGTGCGGAATCGATCCGGCTGGACGACTGACGCCGGCCGCCACAATCGCTGTCCGCCGTTCCGAATTAGGCCGGGCTTGCCGGCATGGGCTATGATGACCTTCCGTGCTACGCACATACGAGATGCTGTTCGATGGGTTGGACACGGGCTTTGAAAGGCGCACCCCGGCGGTGCCGGATTACACCATGATTGACTGGGATGACGTTCGCTACTTTCTCGCGGTCGCACGCGGAGGCTCGGTGCGGGCTGCCGCCGAGCGCCTCGGGGTGAACCACTCAACCGTGCTGCGACGCATCGCCCAGCTCGAGGAACGCCTCGGGGCGCACATGTTCGAAAAGCTGCCTTCGGGCTACCGCCTGACGGCCGCGGGCGAGGAGATCCTCGAGTTCGCGGACCAGATGGAAGCGTCGTCGCACCTGCTGGAGACGCGCGTCTTCGGGCGCGACCAGAGCGTGCGCGGGCTGCTGCGGATGACGCTGGCGCCGACCCTCGCGACACACCTGCTCATGCCGGACTTCGCCGATTTCGCGCGGCTGCATCCGGACATCGAGATGGAAATATTGTCGTCCGGCGAGCTGGCAAATCTGACCAACCGCGAGGCCGACGTCGCGATCCGCGTCGTCTACGACCGCAAATCCCTGCCGCTCAATCTTCACAGCCTGAAGGGACCGGAGCTATTCGGAGGCGTCTATATGTCCCGCGATCGACTAGCCGCGTGGCGTGCGGGCGCGCCTGATCCCATCCGGTGGATCGTCATTAGCAGTCATGGAATCCCGGACTGGGCCTGCGTGGGCGATGTTCGCACCACGAGGGTTCCGTTCAGGACCACGGACGCCGAGGCGCAGATCGTTGCAGTACAACAAGGGGTTGGGATCACCGCACTGCCGTGCTTCGTCGGAGATGCCGACCCCCTATTAGTGAGGGTGCCGGGCACCGACCTACACATGTACGGAACGCTCTGGCTTCTCACACACGGAGAGACACGCAAGACGAAGCGCGTGCGGCTCTTCACCGAGTTCGTATCCCGCAGGCTCGCCGCGTACGCGCCGCTTCTCGCTGGACTGTCCGTATCGCGCGACTGACGCGCGGCAGGTCGCCGGCGACTGACCCTCGGCCCCCCTCACGCCGCGCTTGTCCGCCCCCCCAACCAAGACGATGATGCCCCCAACCGCGCGCGGACCCCAGGGAGCCCACCGTCCACCATGTCGCCACACGGCAACGCCGCCTGGTACTTCCTCCACCGCCACCTCGCGGAGGGCCGCGGCGACCGCCTGGCCTTCCAGGACCCGCACCGCCGCCTGACCTACGCCGCGCTCGCCGCGCGCGCGACCAGCTTCGCCGGCGCCCTGCTCGCCGCCGGCATCGGCCGCGAGCGCCGCATCGCGCTGGTGCTGCTCGACACGGTCGATTTCCCGATCGCCTTCTGGGGCGCGCTCGCCGCGGGCGTCGTGCCGGTGCCGGTGAACACCTTGCTCACCCCCGAACAGACCGCCTACGTCCTGGCCGACAGCCGGGCGGAGGCGCTGGTCGTCTCCACCCCGCTCGCCGCCCCCCTGCGCCCTCTGCTCGCGCAGATGCCCACGCTCCGCCAGGTGATCCTCGCCACTCCGGACGGCAGCCCCGCGCCCCCGGCCGCCGCGAGGGAGGTCGGCTGGGACGATTTCCTCGGCACCGACGCCGGCATCCACCCGCGCGAACCGGTGGCCGTCTCGCCCGACGAGGTCGCGTTCTGGCTCTATTCCTCCGGCTCCACCGGCCTGCCCAAGGGCGCGCGGCACGTCCATTCCAGCCTGCGCGCGACCGCGGACACCTACGGCGCGCAGGTGCTCGGCATCGAACCGGACGACGTCGTGTATTCGGCGGCGAAACTGTTCTTCGCCTACGGCCTCGGCAACGCCATGACCTTCCCGATGGCGGTCGGCGCCTCCGCCGTGCTGCTGCCCGATCGCCCGACGCCGGAGGCGGTGCTGACCACCCTCGCCCGCTTCCAGCCCAGCATCTTCGCCGGCGTGCCCACGCTCTACGCGAGCCTGCTCGCGCATCCGGACATCGGCCCCGGTGCCGGCTCGGCGCGCCTGCGCCGCTGCATCTCCGCCGGCGAAGCCCTGCCCGAACCGGTCGGCCGGCGCTGGGACGCAGCGGTCGGGGTGGAAATCCTGGACGGGCTCGGCTCGACCGAGATGCTGCATATTTTCATCTCCAACATCCCGGGCGCGGTGCGCTACGGCACCACCGGACGCCCGGTCCCCGGCTATCAGGCCCGCATCGTCGATCCCGACGGCGCCGACGTGGCGGACGGCAGCGCCGGCGAACTGATCGTGCGCGGCCCCTCCGCCGCCGAGGGCTACTGGAACCAGCGCGACAAATCCCGCCGCACCTTCCGCGGCGAATGGACCCACACCGGCGACACCTATATCCGCGAGCCGGACGGCAGCTACCGCTACCAGGGCCGCGCCGACGACATGCTGAAAGTGGGCGGCATCTGGGTCTCCCCGTTCGAGGTGGAAGCCGCCCTGCTCGCCCACCCCGCGGTGCAGGAAGCCGCCGTTGTCGGCCAGCAGGACGCCGACGGGCTGACCAAGCCGAAAGCCTTCCTGGTCCTGCGCGACGCCTTCGCCGGAACCTCGGCGGACGTTCTGCGGGAGGAGCTGAAGGCCGAAGTGCAGCACCGCATCGGCGTGTGGAAATATCCGCGCTGGATCGAGATCGTCGCCAGCCTGCCGAAGACCGCTACCGGCAAGATCCAGCGCTACAAGCTGCGCGAGGACGGCGCGTGACTCCCCCTCCCCTTGTGGGAGGGGGTTGGGGGGAG
>JABBNW010000041.1:0-11438 GCA_019352115.1 Pseudomonadota bacterium | reverse complement strand
CCCCAACCCCCTCCCACAAGGGGAGGGGGAGCAGCATCACGCTCGATGGCCGCGTCCTGGAGGCCGCCTGGTGGGGTCCACCGCCCGACACGGCGCCCACCCTGGTGCTGCTGCACGAGGGCCTCGGCTCGGTCGGCCTGTGGCGCGACTTCCCCGCCCGGCTCGCCGCCGCCACCGGCGCCGGCGTGTTCGCCTGGTCCCGCTTCGGCTACGGCCGCTCCGCCCCGGTCGCCTTGCCCCGGCCGCTCGACTACATGCAGCGCGAGGCGCGCGAGGTGCTGCCGCGCGTGCTCGACACTGCCGGCATCTGCCGCGCGGTGCTGGTCGGCCATTCCGATGGCGGGTCGATCGCGGCGATCGCGGCCGGCGCGGACGACGATCCACGCCTGGCCGGCCTCGCGCTGATCGCGCCACATTTCTTCGTCGAACCGATTTCGGTCACCAGCATCGCCGCCATCCGCGCGGAGTACGAAACGGGCGGCCTGCGCGCGCGCCTCGCCCGCCACCACGACGACGTGGACGGCGCGTTCTACGGCTGGGCCGGCGCGTGGCTCGACCCCGGCTTTCCTGCCGCCTTCGACCTCACGCCGGACCTGCGCCGCATCCGCATCCCGACCCTGGTGGTGCAAGGCACGCACGACCCGTACGGCACCGACGCGCACGCGCAGCGCGCGGCGCGGGAAATCCCCGCCGGCGCGCGCATCGTGCTGCTGGACGCCGGCCATTCCCCGCATGTGGAAGCGACCGAGGCCACCGTCGCCGCGGTCGCCGCCTTCGCCCACGATCTGTTCCAGGAGCCGCCCGATGCGGATTGATTTCCAGACCGATCCGTCCCGCTACCGTCACTGGCGCCTCACGACCGCCGGCCCGGTGGCCACGCTCGCGATGGATGTCGATCCCGCCGCGTCCCTGTTCCCCGGTTGCGAGCTGAAACTGAACTCCTACGACCTCGGCGTAGACATCGAGCTCGCCGACGCCGTGCAGCGCCTGCGCTTCGAGCACCCGGAGGTCCGCGCCGTCGTGCTGCGCTCGGCCAAGCCGGGCGTGTTCTGCGCCGGCGCCAACATCCGCATGCTCGCCGCCGCCAGTCACGGCCACAAGGTGAATTTCTGCAAGTTCACCAACGAAACCAGACTCGCGATCGAGGACGCGAGCGAACAGTCCGGCCAGACCTGGCTCGCTGCACTGCACGCCGCCGCCGCCGGGGGCGGCTACGAACTGGCATTGGCGTGCGCGCATATCATGCTGATCGACGATCGCCGTGCCGCCGTGTCCTTGCCGGAAGTGCCGCTGCTGGGCGTGCTGCCGGCGACCGGCGGGCTGACCCGGTTGACCGACAAGCGCCAGGTGCGCCGCGACCGCGCCGACCTGTTCTGCACCACGGAAGAAGGCGTGCGCGGCGCCCGCGCGCGCGACTGGCGGCTGGTCGACGAGCTGGTGCCGCCGTCCCGCTGGGACGCCGCGGTCACCGCGCGCGCTGCCGCGCTGGCGTCCGGGTCGGATCGGCCGGCGGAGGCGCGGGGGATTGCGCTGCCCCCGCTTGACCGCGGATTCGCGCCCGATGCGGTGACCTACCCGCACCTGCACGTCGCGCTGGACCGACCCGGCCGGCGCGCCGTCCTGACCCTGCATGGTCCCACCCCGCACGGCGCCCCCCTGCAAGGCGCCCACCTGCAAGGCGCCCACCTGCAAGGCGCCGGCACCCTGCCCGCCGATCTGCCCGGCCTGCACGCCGCCGGCGCCGCGTTCTGGCCGCTGGCCGCCGCGCGCGAACTCGACGACGCCATCCTGCACCTGCGTAGCAACGAGCCGGGCCTCGGCCTCTGGGTCCTGCGCACCGAGGGCGATCCCGCCGCCGTGCTGGCCGCCGACGCGCTGCTGGAAACCCATGCGGCCGACTGGCTGGTGCGCGAGATCCGGCTCTATTGGAAGCGGGTGCTGAAACGGCTGGACGTGACCTCGCGCTCCCTGATCGCGCTGATCGAGCCGGGGAGCTGTTTTGCCGGCACCTTGGCGGAGCTGGCCTTCGCCGCCGACCGCTCGGCGATGCACGCCGGCCCAGGCGCGGGCGCCAACTGCGCGCCGCCGGCCCTGGCGCTGAGCCCGCTCAATTTCGGCGCCTATCCGATGGGCAACGGGCTCACCCGCCTCGCCACCCGTTTCCTCGGCGAGCCGGACAGCGTGGCGCGCGCGCGGGACACGATCGGCACCGCGCTCGACAGTGCCGCCGCCGAGGGCCTCGGCCTGGTGACCGAGGCGATCGACCCCGTGGACTGGGACACCGAGCTGCGCCTGTTGCTGGAACAGCGGGCCAGCTTCTCCCCCGACGCGCTGTCGGCGCTGGAGGCCAATCTGCGGTTCGCCGGGCCGGAAACAATGGAGACCCGCATCTTCGGCCGCCTGTCGGCCTGGCAGAACTGGGTGTTCCAGCGCCCCGGCGCGGTGGGCGACGCGGGCGCGCTGCACCGCTACGGCAGCGGGGCGAAACCGGTGTTCGACCCGGAGCGGGTGTAGCGTCCTGTCCCTTCGTTGCAAAGGGAAGGGATCAGCAGGCCACTGAAAACAAAGAGCCCGCGCCGATCACTCGCTGCCCGGGAGATGCACGTACAAGGGGTGCAGATGCGCCGCCAGCGCCGCGTCGGGCGTCTTCAGCAGATCCTTGTCCAAGGTGCCGCCCAGCTTGCCGCGCGCCCCGGCATCCAGCGCGGCTTCGAGCAGCGCGAGAGTGCGGGCCGGCGCGACCAGCAGCAGCCGCGCGAATTTCTCGGTGCCGATCCGCGCCGCGACCGCGCGGGCGAAGGCCTCCCGCGGCCCCTCGCGTGGGTCGTGGCGGGCGGCGATGCTGTGGCGGGTCGGGCTGGCGCTCTCGAAGCTGCGCCCCTGCCGGTCGCTCACCAGCTCCGCCGCGCGGAGGCCGGCCGCCTCGGAGTCCAGGGTTTCCACGGTGACGAACCCGGCGGCCGGACCGTGGCGGACCAGCCTCGCGTGCTCGGCGTCGGCAAGGACGATCAGCGTATCCGGTTGATGCGGCATGACGGGGGCGCTCCTTCGGGCACGAGATCGCGTCAGCATAGGCCGCCGGGCGGGGGGCGGGTTGATCTCGATCAAGACCGGGCCGCGCGGGACGTGCAGAATGACCCCGCTATCCCGGAGCGACGCCCTGCATCGGGCAGCCGATGCGCCCGGGGATGAAAAAACGTCGCCGCTGCCCTTCTCCCTCTCCCCCGCCCTCTCCCCCCGCAAGGGCGGGTGGAGAGGGAGAAGGGCAGCGGCGTATCCCCCGAACCAGGAGCTTTCACGGCAAAGTCCGATGCCCTATCCCGATATCGCCGAGCTGCCGCCGCACGCGCAGTGCGCCTACACGAAGCGCGACGGCGCTTGCGTGCCCCGGCTCTTGCCGGGCGGCTCGCCGAAGGACGAAACTACGTCGTGCGCCCCCGCAGGGAGGAACAACCAATGCCAGCCGGAACGCAGGTGGACTACGACGGCCTGATCCCGAACAACATCGGCCTCAACGCCGACCCCGCCCTGCGCCGCGCGTTGGAAACCTGGCACCCCGGCTATATCGACTGGTGGAAGGGCAGCGGCCCCGCCGGCTTCCAGGACAGCCTCGTCTATCTGCGCACCGCGATCGGCGTCGATCCGGAAGGCTGGGCCCGTTTCGGTTTCGTCAAGATGCCCGACTACCGCTGGGGCATCCTGCTCGCGCCCGCGGTCGAAGGCCGCCGCATCGGCTTCGGCGCGCACAAGGGCGAACCGGCCTGGCAGGACGTGCCGGGCGAATACCGCGCCGCGCTGCGCCGGCTGCTGGTGATCCAGGGCGACACCGAACCCGCCTCGGTGGAACAGCAACGCCATCTCGGCGCCACCGCGCCGTCGCTCTATGACCTGCGCAACCTGTTCCAGGTGAACGTGGAGGAAGGCCGCCACCTCTGGGCCATGGTCTATCTGCTGCAGAAATATTTCGGCCGCGACGGGCGGGAGGAAGCCGAGGACCTGCTGCGCCGCCGCTCCGGCGATCCCGACGCGCCGCGCATGCTGGGCGCATTCAACGAAGCGACGCCGGACTGGCTCAGCTTCTTCCTGTTCACCTTCTTCACCGACCGCGACGGCAAGATGCAGCTCGCCGCCCTGGCGCAATCGGCGTTCGACCCGCTGTCGCGCACCTGCCGCTTCATGCTGACCGAGGAAGCGCACCACATGTTCGTGGGCGACACCGGCATCCAGCGGATCGTGCAACGCACGTTGGAGGCGATGCGCGCGGCCGGCATCGACGACCCCACGGATACGGACCGGGTGCGCGCGCTCGGCGTGATCGACCTGCCCACCTTGCAGCGCAAGATGAACCTGCATTTCTCGCTGACCCTCGATCTGTTCGGCAACGAACTCAGCAGCAACGCCGCCAACGCCTACACCGCCGGGTTGAAGGGCCGCTATCGGGAAGACAAGATCGACGACGACCATCTGTTGCGCGACGCCACCTATCCGGTGCTGCGCTGGCGCGACGGCGTGGCGGCGATCGAACCCGCGCCGGCCTTGTCGGCGCTGAACATGCGCCTGCGCGACGATTACGTGGCCGAGTGCGAACATGGCGTCGCGCGCTGGAACAAGGCGATCGCCGCCGCCGGGTACGACTTCCGTCTGATCCTGCCGCATGTCGGCTTCAACCGCCGGATCGGCGCCTTCGCCGGCGCGCCGATCGCCCCCGACGGGGCCGTGCTGGACACTGCCGCCTGGCAGGCGCGGCGCGATGCGTTCCTGCCCTCCGCCGCAGACGGCGCCTATATCGAAAGCCTGATGCGCCCGGTCGCCGTGCCGGGGCAGTACGCGCCCTGGATCGCGCCGCCGCGGGCGGGGATCGACAACAAGCCGGGCGATTTCGAATACGTCAGGATGGCGGAGTAGGCCGCTTCCCGATCGTCCCGCCGCTACGCCACGATCGCGGCGAGCAGCGCGTCCAACCGCAGCCGTCCCGCGTCCGTCGCGGCCAGCCGGCCGGGTTCCCGCACCAGGTAGCCCGCGTCCACCGCCGCTTCGACCATGGCCAGGTCCAGTGCCGCGTCCAGGGCCATCCCGGTGCGCCGCGCGAACCGCGCTGCATCCACCCCTTCGCCGAGCCGCAGCCCCATCAGCAGGGCCTCCCGCGCCGCCTCCGCGGGCACGACCGGGGTTTCCTCCACCGTTCCGTGCCCGTGTCGTTCCACGAGTTCGGCCCACACCTCGGGCGCGCGGTGGCGGCGGGTGGCGCGCAGGGCGCCATCCACCGTGACCCGCCCGTGCGCGCCGGGGCCGATGCCGGCGTAGTCCTCGTAGCGCCAGTAGCTCAGGTTGTGCCGGCTTTCCGCCCCCGGGCGGGCGTAGTTGGACACTTCATAGGGCGCCAGGCCGAACGTCCCGGCTTCCTCCGCGGTCGCCTCGTACAGCGCCGCCGCGGCGTCCCCTTCCGGCAGCACGATCTCGCCGCGCGCCGCCAGGGTCGCGAATTTGGTGCCCGGTTCGATGGTAAGCTGGTACAGCGACAAATGATCCGCGGCGAGCGCCAGCGCCGTGCGCAGCTCGGCCCGCCACGCCGCCTCGGTCTGCCCGGGCCGTGCGTAGATCAGATCGAAGGACACGCGCGGGAACACGCGCCGCGCCAGTTCCAGCGCCGCCACCGCCTGGTCCGCCGAATGCTGCCGCCCGAGGAAGCCCAGCGCCGCGGGATCGAGGCTCTGCACCCCCACCGAGACCCGGTTCACCCCCGCCGCGCGGAACCCCGCGAACCGCTCCGCCTCCACCGAGGTCGGGTTGGCCTCGAGCGTGATCTCCATCCCCGCCACCGGATCGAACCAGCGCACTGCGTCGTCGATCAGCGCCGCCACGGTGGCCGGCTCCATCAGGCTCGGCGTGCCGCCGCCGAAGAAGATCGAGCCGAGCCGCCGCCGTCCCAGCCGCGCCGCTTCCCACGCCAGCTCGCGCCGCAGGGCGGCAGCGAAGCGCGCCTGGTCGATGCGGTCCCGGACATGCGAGTTGAAATCGCAATACGGGCATTTCGCCAGGCAGAACGGCCAATGGATGTAGAGCGCGAGCGGCTCCATGCCTGTCACCTTCTCGCTTCCCCCAGGCGGGCGTGCGGGCCGCGGAGGGACCCTGCGACCGCAAGGGTGCGACAAGCGGGGCGTGTCACCCGGTCGGGGCGACCAACGCCGCGCGGGACGGCACCCCGAGCGCGTCCAGCGCCGCGGCCACGATGTCCTTCGCCGTCAGCCCAGCCGCGGCGAGTTGCTTCGCCTGCGAATCATGGTCGATGAACCGGTCCGGCAGCACCATCGGCCGCATTTTCAGCCCCGTGTCCAGCAGCCCCTTCCACGCCAGATGGTGCAGCACGGCGGAACCGAACCCGCCCGCGGCGCCTTCCTCGACGGTGATCACCACCTCATGGTGGCGGGCGATCTGCTCGATCAAGGCGGTATCCAGCGGCTTGGCGAAGCGCGCGTCTACCACCGTCGCCGGCAAGCCCCGGGCGGCCAGTTCGTCCGCCGCGCGCAGCGCGTCCCCGAGCCTGGTCCCGAGGGAAATGATCGCGATGCTGTTGCCTTCGCGCAGCAGCCGCCCGCGGCCCAGTTCCCACGGCACCCCGCGTTCCGGCAACGCGACGCCGACACCTTCGCCGCGCGGGTAGCGGAACGCGCTCGGCCGGTCGTCGATGCGCGCCGCGGTGGCGACCGCATGCACGAGTTCGGCCTCGTCCGCCGGCGCCATCACCACCATCCCCGGCAGGCAGCCGAGATAGGCAATATCGAAGCTGCCGGCATGGGTCGCGCCGTCGTTCCCCACCAGCCCGGCGCGATCCAGCGCGAAGCGGACGGGCAGCGACTGGATCGCCACGTCGTGCACCACCTGGTCGTAGGCGCGTTGCAGGAAGGTGGAATAGATCGCGCAGAACGGCCGCATCCCCTCGGTCGCCAGGCCGGCGGCGAAGGTCACCGCGTGCTGCTCGGCGATGCCGACGTCGAAGCTGCGGTCGGGGAAGCGCTTGGCGAAGCGGTCGAGCCCGGTGCCGGACGGCATCGCCGCGGTGATGGCGACGATGTTCGGGTCCCGCTCGGCCTCGGCGACCAGCGCATCGGCGAACACGCGCGTGTAGCTCGGCGGTCCGGGGGGCGCCTTGGCCTGCTCGCCGGTGATGACGTTGAACTTGGAAACGCCGTGGTATTTGTCGGCCGACTGCTCGGCCGGCGCGTAGCCCTTGCCCTTAACCGTGATGGCGTGGACCAGGATCGGCCCCTGCTCCTCCGCCTCGCGCACGTTGCGCAGCACCGGCAGCAGGTGATCGAGGTTGTGGCCGTCGATCGGGCCGACGTAGTAGAATCCCATTTCCTCGAACAAGGTGCCGCCGGTCAGGATGCCGCGGGCGTATTCCTCGGCGCGGCGCGCGGTGCGCTCGACCCCGCGCGGAAAGCGGCGGACCATCTTGATGCCGAGGTCGCGCAGGCCGAGGAAACTGCGCGAGGAGATCAGCCGCGACAGATAGGCGCTCATCGCGCCCACCGGCGGCGCGATCGACATGTCGTTGTCGTTCAGGACGACGATCAGGCGGGAATGCAGCGCGCCGGCGTTGTTCATCGCCTCGTACGCCATGCCGGCGCTCATCGCGCCGTCGCCGATCACCGCGATCACGTTGCGGTCGTCCGGCTCCCCGCGCGCGGTCTTGAGGTCGCGCGCCACCGCCATCCCGAGGCCGGCGGAGATCGACGTGGAGGAATGCGCGGCGCCGAACGGGTCGTATTCGCTCTCCGCCCGCCTTGTGAACCCCGACAGCCCGCCGCCCTGGCGCAGGGTGCGGATGCGGTCGCGCCGGCCGGTCAGGATCTTGTGCGGATAGGCCTGGTGGCCGACGTCCCACAGCAGCCGGTCGCGCGGCGTGTCGAACACCGCGTGCAGCGCCACCGTCAGCTCCACCACCCCGAGCGCGGAGCCGAGGTGCCCGCCGGTGACCGACACGGCGTCGATCGTCTCGGCGCGCAGTTCGTCCGCCAATTCCCGCAACTGCTCGGGGGAGAAATTGCGCAGGTCGGCCGGGACACGGACCCGGTCCAGCAGAGGCGTCTTGGGGGGGCTCATGGGCGTTGCCTCTCAGCTTCGGCGCGTCACGACGAATTGGGCGAGTTCGCGCAGGGGGTCGGCACGCGGCCCGAAGGCGGCAAGGTGGTCGGCCGCCTGGCGGGCCAGCATGGCCGCATGGGCCCGCGCCCGGTCGGGGCCGAGCGCTGCAACCATCGTCGCCTTCCCGGCCGCGGCATCCTTGCCGGCGGTCTTGCCGGTCTCCTCGGTCGTTCCCTCCGCGTCGAGCAGGTCGTCCGCTATTTGGAACGCGGCGCCGAGGTCGCGACCGTAGGCGGCAAACAAATGGCGTTGCGCGGGCGCAGCGCGCCCCAGGATGGCGCCCGACTCGGCGCTGAACTGGATCAATCGCCCGGTCTTCAGCGCCTGCAACCGGCTCACTTCCGCGGTATCCAGCTCGCGACCTTCCGTCAGCATGTCGATCATCTGCCCGCCCACCATGCCGCGCGCGCCGGCGGCGGCGGCGAGGCCAAGCACGAGTTCGGCCCGCGCCAGCGGATCGGAATGGGTGTTCGGCTCGGCCAACACCTCGAAGGCGCGGGTCTGCAAGGCATCGCCGGCGAGGATGGCGGTCGCCTCGTCGAAGGCGCGGTGGCAGGACGGCTTGCCGCGCCGCAGGTCGTCGTTGTCCATCGACGGCAGGTCGTCGTGGACCAGGGAATAGGCGTGCAGCATCTCGATCGCGGCGGCGACCCGGGCGGCACAAGTGGCGGCGACGCCGAACAGGGCCGCGGTCTCGATCGCCAGGAAGCCGCGCAGCCGCTTGCCCCCGCCCAGCGCGGCGTAGCGCATCGCCTCGGCGAGGCGCGCCTCCGGCCCCTCCGGCAGCGGCAACAGGGTATCGAGGGCCGCTTCCACTTCGCGCGCGGCATGGGCCAGGGCGTCGGGAAGGGTCGGCACGGTCAGCGGTTCGGCCGGCGGAACGCTCATGCGCGCGGGATCCATGCTGCAATGTCGAGACAGGATGTCATGCCCGGAAAGGTCATATCGGTGCGCGGCGTGACTGTCGCCGGGAGCCGGGCCACAACCGGCGCTACCTGTTGCAATCCGGCCACAGTTGGGTGGGGGCTTTTACGTTCCGGCCGCCATGACATTCGGTGGGTTTAGCCCAGGCCGGCCAGCCTGGCCAGCCGCGCCCCTTCTGCGCTCCGGGTCGTCGCGGGGAGCGCCTGCCCGCCGCTATGAAAACGCCTGGTTCGGGGAATCCGGCACCCTTCCCCCTCTCCACCCGCCCTTGCGGGTGGAGAGGGGAAGGGGCGGGCGGCTACAGCAGCGCGAGGCGCGCGGCCAAGGTGGAATCGGCGCGCCGCTGCGCCTGCGCCGCCAACCGGGCGCCGGCGTTGGCGGCACCGAACTGGCGGTAGCCGCGCCGCTCAACGATCTCGCAGAAGAACCGGTCCTGGAAGGACGCCGTGTAGGCCTGGAAATACGCCCCACCCTCGTCGCGATCATACATCAGGTGCAGGCGTTGCAGCCGGGCCAGCAGGTCGGGCGCGAGATCGAGCCGCGCCGCCAGATCGTCGTAATAGTTGGGCGGGATCGGCAGCATCCGCGCGCCGCGCGCAACCGCCGTGCTGACCGCATCCTCGATGTCGGTGCAGGCGAAGGCGATGTGATGCACGCCGGCGCCGGCATAGGCGGAGACGAAGCGCCCCGTCGCCGTCTCCCGCCCCTCGGAGATG
This sequence comes from Pseudomonadota bacterium, assembly GCA_019352115.1. GTDB lineage: Bacteria > Pseudomonadota > Alphaproteobacteria > Acetobacterales > Acetobacteraceae > JAJZVS01. Next base: position 1,653 of record JABBNW010000041.1, on the reverse strand, counting down.
TTGAGCGGCAGGCGGATCGAGCGGTCGGCGCTGACCAGGGCGCGCGAGCGGATCAGCCCGTACGGGTCCGCCAGCTCCCACAGGGGCTGCGGCTCGAAGCCGAACACCGCCTTGTAGAACAGAACGAAACTGTCCATCCGCCCGGCCGGCAGCGCCTGCGCCACGTGGTCGATGCCGCGCAGGGCCGCGTCCGGCGCCGCCGCGGTGGGGTCGAGCACGAAGTCGTCGTCATAGATCGTGCGCCCGTCGCGGTCCGGCCCGACCAGGAAGATCAACGTACCGTCGGGCGCGCGCACCGCGGGCAGCGGACGCTCCCCGGCGCCGGTGCGCTCGTGCCAGGGCGGGGCCAGCAGGGCGCTGGCGCGCGCCGCGGCGCGGGCGGGATCGTCCACCCGGAACGCCATCGCGCAGACCGAGGGGCCGTGCAGGTGGAAATGCTCGGCGGCGGCGCTGTCGGGTTCGCTGTTCAGGATCAGGTTGGCACGGCCCTGGCGATACAGCTCCACCGCTTTCGATCGATGCCGCCCGGAGTAGGCGAAGCCAAGCGTGCCGAGGTAGCGCGCCAGGTCCTCGCGCGAAGCGGCATCAACGGCGAATTCCAGGAATTCGATGCCGTCATAGGCGGCCGGCGGCGGCAGCGCGGCGGCGGGCACGTTGGGCCGCGCCTCGGCTTCGGCCAACACCAGCGAGCGCAACCCGTCGCGCGCGGTCAGGCGGGCCGGGGCGGCGCGCATCTCGTCGTTGAAAATCTCCAGCGACAGCGGCCCGGCATAGCCCGCGGCGAGCACGTCGGCGAGGAAGCGCGCCACCGGCAACTGGCCCTGGCCGGGAAAGACGCGGTGATGGCGGCTCCAGGACAGCACATCCATCGACAAGGCGGGCGCATCGGCAAGCTGGACGAAGGCGAGTTTTTCCGCCGGCACAAGCTCGATCCCCGACAGGTCGTCGCCCACGGCCAGGACGTGGAAACTGTCCAGGATCAGCCCGAGCGCCGGATGGCCCGCCTGCTCCACGATTTGCCAGGCGTGACGCCATCGGTTGACGTGCCGGCCCCAGGCCAGCGCCTCGTAGCCGATCGCGAGGCCGCGCGCAGCGGCCCGGGCGGCAAGCGCGGCGAGATCGGCGGCGGCGCGCGCGTCGTCGGCCAGGGCCGCCGGGTCGGTGCTGGAGCAAACCAGCATCAGCGGCGCGCCGAGGGCCGCCATGACGTCGAACTTGCGCTCGGCGCGGTCGAGGTTGCGGGCCAGGCGATCGGGCGCCACCGCCTCGAAATCGCGGAACGGCTGCCAGAGCGCGATGACAAGGCCGAGGTCGCCGGCGATGCGGCGGATGTCGGCCGGACTGCCGTCGAAGGTCATCAGGTCGGCGTCGAAGATTTCCACCGCGTCGAAGCCGGCGCGCGCGGCGGCGTCCAGCTTGTCAGGGAGGGTGCCGGAGAGGGTGACGGTCGCGATCGAGCGCGGCAGGCGGGCCGAGACTGGCGGCATGGGGTTCCCTCCGGGCAGAGCGTGCGCGATCGTAATACCAACCTGCGAGGTGTTCGACTCTTCGGAAGCAAGGCCAAGGGGCTTCGCCCCCTGGACCCCCACCAGGGGACTAGTCCCCTGGACCCCTCGGGGTTGGTTCGGAGCGTGTGGGGGGCGTGTCGGGTCC
>JABBNW010000329.1 GCA_019352115.1 Pseudomonadota bacterium | reverse complement strand
ACAGAAGGGTTCCAAGGGCTAGCCCTTGGCGGGGGTCCAGGGGGCAGAGCCCCTTGGCCTTACTTGAGAAAGGCCGAATGCTCCGCGGATCGGCATCACTCCGGATCAGCGGGCGTCCTCGTCCGGCGCGCGATAGGTGCCGAGCACGCGGTCCCAGAAGAAATCGATCACTGCAAAATTGGTATTGGCGTGCAGGTGGTGCACGAAATGCAGTTGCTGCTTGCGACGGAACCAGGCGAAGCGTTCCAGCACCGATCCGTTGACGTGATAGACCTTGTCGAAATAGACATGCGCGCCGAACGACGCGGCGGCTGCGCCGGCCATTGCCAGGAACAGGGCCAACGGCAGCAGGAAGAACAGGCCGGCGCCCACCAGCAGGGTCGGGATCAGGAAGAACGGCGTGTTGTTGCCTTCTTCCCCGCGATAGACGGCCGAGGTCAGGTGGCCTTTGGCGTAGCAGGTATGGTGGAAGTCGATATGGTTTCGGAACATCCGCCCGCCGATCCGCCGATGGCCCACGAACCGGTGCAGCATGGTCTGGCTTGCCGACATCACGAAATGCGTGCCGAGCACGGTGAGCGCGATCAGCGCGATTTCCAGATCGACCCCATGCGCCCATCCGGGCAGCATCACCGCGAACCCAGGCGGCGGGTCAGGCTCCGTTCGTCACGCCGCGGCGCCCGACCGGGGACGCGGGGCATCGCTCACGCCCGCGACCGCGCCACGGACTTGATCGGTCCGCGCGGCCGGCCGGAGGCGATTGCGATCTCGCGATCCTGCGCCTCGATCGCGGCTTTCACTTCGGCGTCGTCCTTGGGTTCGAACAGCGCTGCGCTCGCGATCTTGCGGCGGGAGCTCTGGGTGCCGTCCACGTAGGTGACGTCGAACAGAAGGAAACTACTATCGGCACGGCGCTTCATCGGAGGATGTCCTGTGTTGCCCCGGTCACGACTGCCCCGGTCACGAACCGGTCGGCGTGCCGGCGGACGGGGCGTCCGCATCCGGCGTCGGTGCGGCGGTCTGGTCGGCGTCGGAGTCGGGGGCGAACTGGGCGGCCTTGCGGCGCGCGACAGCGGCGTCGCGCTCCTGCTGCTTGGCGTCCTTCTTGGCCTGCGCGGCGCGGTTACGTTCGGCCCGCTGCTGATTGTAGTTCGGCTTGAACGCCATGGGTCTCTCCTACGTCACGGTGCCGGCGTCATGATGCCTACTTTGCGGGGCCTACTTCGCGGGGCCGGCGTCAGGATATCGGGCCGTTCCCCGACGACGCCTGGCGCCAGACGCCGGGCTCGGCCGCGAGCTGACTTTCGGCGATGACGCGCTCGTGGCTGTCCGCCGCGTGCTTCACGCGGTACTGCGGATCGCCGGTTTCGCTCGGCATCAGACGCTGGACCTTATAGCGGCCACGCGGCACGTTGGCATCGCGCGGGCCGGGCAGGAATTCCACCATCTGGCCGACTTTGAATTTGTGGCTGAGCAACGGCATTCTCCCTCAAACCCGGTGCCGCAACGTGCGGCACCGGTTTCGCGGATTCAGACCGACTTCAGATTGACCGCGGAGCTTTTGCCCTGCTGGCCGTTCTCGATGTCGTAGCTGACCTTCTGGCCTTCGTTCAGGCCAGCCATCCCGGCGCGCTCGACCGCCGAGATATGGACGAACACGTCCTTCGCCCCATCATCCGGCTGGATGAAACCGAAGCCCTTCTGGGCGTTGAACCATTTGACAGTGCCTTGCGACATCTTGTCTCTCCATGCAACCCGGCGGCCCACACGGCGTGGACCGGAATACTTTTCAAATTTGGGGGCACCGGTTGCGACAAAGCCGCAAAATTAGGCACACGCAACCCACGCTGGAAAAGCGCCGTGCGGGCTATATAGGGTCTCGAAGCCCGGCGCGCCAGGGGGGTAAGGCGCGGAGCAGCGGATCGCTGCCCGCGGCCCGGGACCGCTCGGTCGGTTCCGCCGCCCGGCCAACTCGATTGACCGCGGGGGGCGGGCTTCCTACGTTAGCCGGCCGCGGAGCATGAAATGGACAAGCAAGTCTCGCCGGCGGCGATCGCATCCCGCTTTCCGGGCCCGATGCCGCCTGGTCTCGATGCCCGCTCGGCCGCGGTGCTGCGCGAGATCGTCGAGCAATACGTGGAAACCGGCGAACCGGTGGGCAGCCGGACGCTCGCGCGCCTGCTGCCCATGGGCCTCTCGCCGGCCACCATCCGCAATGTCATGGCCGACCTGACGGACGCCGGCCTGCTGTTCGCACCACATACCTCCGCCGGACGCCTGCCGACCGAGCGCGGCCTGCGCCTGTTCGTCGACGGACTGCTGCAATTCGGCGAACTGGGGGAGGACGAACGCGAATCGATCACCGCCGCGCTCGGCGCCTCCGGGCGCAGCCTGGAAGACACCCTGGCCGACGCATCGACCCTGCTCGCCGGCCTGTCGTCCGCTGCCGGACTCGTGCTGGCGCCGAAAAGCGAGGGCCCGCTCAAGCATATCGAATTCGTCCCGCTCGGCTCCGGGCGCGCGCTGGTGGTTCTGGTGGCCGGCGACGGGCACGTGGAAAACCGGGTGATCGAAATCCCCCCGGGCCTGCCGCCGTCCGCCCTGCAGCAGGCCAGCAACTACCTGAACGCACGCATCAGCGGCCGCCCGCTGCTCGAACTGCGCCGCATCGTCACCGAGGAGATGGCTGCCAACCGCACCGAACTCGATGCGCTGTCTGCACAGGTTGTCGCAACCGGCCTCGCCACCTGGACCGCCGAGGGCCGCGGCGGCAGCCTCATCATCCGCGGCCAGGCCCGCCTGCTCGCCGATGTCACCGCGATCGAGCACCTGGCCGCGATCCAGAACCTGTTCGAGCGGCTGGAAACGCAGGAGACCATGCTCCGCCTGCTGGAACTCGCGGAACGCTCGGAGGGTGTGCGCATCTTCATCGGCGCCGAGAGCGGCCTGTTCGGCAGCGCCGATATCGCGATGGTCGTCTCCCCCGCGCGCGCCGAGGGCGGGCGCATCGTCGGCGCCATCGGCGTGATCGGCCCGACCCGGATCAACTACGGCCGGATCATTCCCGTTGTAGATTATACCGCGCGGGTGATCGGCCGGCTGCTGGGCTAACCCGGATGCCCCACGGGATGGCAGACGCGGTCATAGCCCCGCAGCCCGCACGACGGCGTGCCGCCGCGCCGGCGCGGCCAGCAGCACGACCGCGCGGCGCAGGCACAGCAGGCCCCGCCGCAGCCGGCCTTGCGCGCACATCCGCCGCCCCTCCGCCCGCAGCGCCATCGCCCGGGCCGGGACGGCGCGCGGTGCGGCGCGCGCCAGCGCCTCGACCCGGCCGGCCAGCTGCCGGCAATAGCGGGTGGTGTCGGTGGTGATCCGCGCCGGCTGCGGCGACGGCGGCGACACGCCCAGCCGCGCGGAGAGGCAGATCGCCACGGTCAACGCGGCCAGACCGGACACTCGCAGCCAGGGCGACATGAGGCGATATTTACGCGATCGCACCTTTGCCCCGGGTGGGTCGGGCATGAAAACCCGCTAACAGGGCGCAGCGGCAACCGCCGCTCACCCGCGATTAACCTGGGCGTGCTTGGCTCGGGCGATGGCCCCGCACCCGTCGATCGGCATCGTCATCCCGGCCCGCAACGCCGCCCCCTGGCTCGGCGCCGCGTTGGGGTCGCTGCGCGCGCAGAGCCTGTCGCACTGGCAGGCGGTCGTGGTCGACGACGGCTCCACCGACGCCACGGCCGAGGTCGCCGCAAGCAGCGCCGACCCGCGCATCGGGCTGATCCGCCAGCCGCCGCGCGGTGTCTCCGCCGCCCGCAACCGCGGCGCGGCCGCGCTCGCGGACAGCGCGGCCCTTTTGTTCCTCGATGCCGACGACTGGCTTGCCCCCGACGCCCTCGCCCGCCTGGACACCGCCTTGCGCGCGGCGCCGGAGGCCGTTGCCGCCTGCGGCCCCTATGCGCCCGTCACGGCGACCGGCCGGCAGCTTCGCACCAGGCCCGCGGCCGGCGGGGACGTGCTGGCCCGGCTGCTGACCCGCAATCGCTTCGCCAACGGCGGCCACCTGC
>JABBNW010000328.1 GCA_019352115.1 Pseudomonadota bacterium | reverse complement strand
CGCCCCATGCACCAGATCCATCTCGGCGACGTCACCATCGCCAGCATCATCGAACGCGACGGCCCCTGGCGCGCGCCGGAGGACATGTTCCCCGCCTATACCGCCGCCATCGGCCGCCCGCACCTCGATGCCCTGCCGCCGGCCGTCTACGACGCCGCCAGCAACCGCCTGGTCATCACCTACCAGACCTTCGTCATCCGCACCCCGAAGCACACCATCCTGGTCGACACCTGCACCGGCGAGGACAAGGGCTTCCCCGCCCCGATGGACTTCCCCAAGCAGCCCTGGCTCGACGGGTTCGCCGCATTGGGCCTGAAGTTCACCGATATCGACTACGTCTTCTGCACCCATCTGCACATCGACCATTGCGGCTGGAACACAAGGCTCGTGAACGGCCGCTGGGTGCCCACCTTCCCGAACGCCAAATACGTCTTCCACCAGCGCGAATACGCCGCCTGGGAGGAAGCGACCGCCCGCGGCGCCAACCCGCCGGGCAACGTCTGGACCTACAATTGCCGCCCCATCGTCGAAGCCGGCCAGGCGCTGCTGGTCGATGACGATTTCACCCTGGACGATACGGTGTGGCTCACGCCCACGCCGGGCCACTCGCCCTGCCATTGCTGCGTGAACATCCGCGCCGGCGGCAAGCGGGCGGTCGTCACCGGCGACATGATGCATCATGCCCTGCAATGCCGCGAGCCGGACTGGTCCACCGTGTTCGACTGGGACGCGCGGGAAGCCGCCGTCTCCCGCCGCCGGTTCCTCGGCTCCGTGGCCGACACCGACACCCTGATCCTGCCGATCCATTTCCCGGCGCCGACGGCGGGGCTTGTGGAGGCGGACGGGACCCGCTTCCGCTATCGCTTCCGGGCGGACTGACCCGCTGCGCCGGTAGTGGGTGAGTTTGAAGTTCTGGATTGGGTGGGAAGCGGACGGTCGGCTTTCCCGCCGGACAGCGGTGAAGCAGACGTTCCTAACTGGCAGGCCTTGGGCCGGGAGCAGAATGGCGGTTTGGAGCGTGGGAGCAAGAAGTGGACATTAGGGCCCCATTCCATCGCTGCTCCGGATCCGCAAGACCCTCTCGCGGCTCCTCCTGCAACGTGGTAAGAAGGGTTATGCCCCAAAATAAATGGAAGCAAAATAAGAGCCACCTATATCGCGGCGATCACAGGGACGTGGTCAGCGTTCCAAGGCCCGACGCCGATCGCTCGGTGGTCCGTCACGTCCTTTACCTCGAAGGTCCGGGTCGCGAGACCCCCTACCTATCAACAGCCGAGCAGCGAGAAGTCGCAGAACGATTTGCGCAGGCGGGCGGTGTTTGGGAGACCTCTGTAACCCGCGCGAAAGCGGAGGGAGTTAGACATATAAGCAGATTAGAACTTCTTGGTTTATTAAAGGGTAACGGCAAAGGAGTAGCCACTTGGCCCAACGCATTTGAGGTGATGCAGGCCAGACGGTATGTTGAACAGCACGCGGAGCATCTACTGGACTTTCGAGAGACTTCAGATGCAGAGGCTGCGACCAAAAGGATCTTCGTAAGATCATGAATCTGCAATCTTGCCAAAACTGCTGGTTCAACGGTCTCCAGTATGGTGCTGTAGGGCTTTCTGTTGGATTTTGTGTTCGACATCGGAATGTTCTTATGCTTGCTGATGAAACAACGTGCGGCTTGCACATTCGGAAGGATTTGGGGTTGACGCGCGCGCGGGAGGTTGCACGGGTCCACGCCCGTGCATTCGACGCCGATAAAATTGTAAGGCTGAGAGACAAGGACGAAGTTGGGTCGGATACCTCTGAGTCGGAAAAAGACATAGCCTTCTTAAGAAAAGACCCGGTGGGTGAGGCCGTTGTTGAGTATGGCGCACTGGGGTCAAAGATCGAGTCTCTTGTTCAATTAAAGATGTTTGAGACCGCGCGATCGGATCTCGCTATGACCAGCCTGGGAAGAGCATATGTTGGCAACTGTATAAGACAAGGCGGTCGCTGGACGAGTGGAATTCATCTATACTGGTGGACGAAGAGACGGCTTGCACTGATACCTGACCTACAGGTTGGCGACATCAGGCACGACGCGTCTATCAAGTTGTCTCGATACGTCGAATTGGCCGCATGGTCTATTATGATGTTACGCCTCTCCTTTCTCGATGACATCATTCAGTATGCCCGGCGGGAAGACGACGACATAGGCCATGTCGGCGATATTCTCAATGAGGCCGCAATTAACGTGCCAAATTTAAGTACAGCAAAACTCAGCGTCTGGATAAGAAAGAGCTTGATTCCTGCCTTGGAGGCGCGGCTTAACTACCAGAGATACTCCACCATCGCACGTGAACTGCACAAAGACGGCAATTCGAGCGATGAGGTGTATTGATCTTGCGCGAGCTTCCGGGAAGGCCACCATGCCATTTGGAGCGCCAAAATAGGGCGCTGAGCCACCGCTCCGCGCTGACTGGAACGTCCGCTCCTGGGATCGCTTTCCGAGTCAGGGTATGTCGCGGTCGGGTCGGAAGCTGAAATTCAAAGCGACCCACGACCGCCGCCCGCTGCGCTGGACATCGGATAGCCCCCTACCCTATACGCCGCGCATGACCCATACGGTGCGCGACAAGCAGAAGCTCCTCGCCCGCGTCCGCCGCATCCGCGGCCAGGTGGAGGCGATCGAGCGCGCCCTGCTCGCCGAAGCGGGCTGCGAACCCGTGCTGCATCTGATCGCCGGTGCCCGCGGCGCTATGGCCGGGTTGATGGCGGAAGTGGTGGAGGATCACGTGCGTACTCATCTCGTCGACCCGATCGCCCATCCGGGCGCGCTCAACGAACCGGCGGCGGAGGTCCTGCTCGACCTCGTCCGCACCTACCTGCGGTGACTCGGGCCATGAGCGACATCGACGCAGCCCATTCGCACGTCTTCCTCGGCGCCGGCCATGCCGAGGCGGAGCGGCGGACCTGGGCCGTCATCGCGCTGTGCACCGTGATGATGCTGGTAGAGATCGTCGGCGGGGCGATGTTCGGCTCGATCGCGCTGATCGCCGACGGGCTGCACATGTCCACCCACGCCGGCGCGCTGCTGCTCGCCGCGCTCGCCTATCGTTACGCGCGCACGCATGCGACCGATCCGCGCTTCGCCTTCGGCACCGGCAAGTTCGGCGACCTCGCGGGCTACACCTCGGCGATCGTGCTGGCGCTGATCGCGGCGCTGATCGCCTACGAGGCGGTGCGCCGCTTCATCGCCCCGGTGCCGATCCATTTCCGCGCGGCGCTCCCGATCGCCGCCCTCGGCCTGGTCGTCAACCTGGTCAGCGCCTGGTTGCTGGTCGGCGGCGAGCATCACCACCACCACGGATCTGGCCACGACCACGCGCATGCCGAGGCGCCGCGCCTCGTTGCCACCTCGGCCGGGGCGCTGCGGTTCGACGTGTTCGAGGACGGCGTGCCGCCCGTCTTCCGCCTGCGCGGCCCCGGGCTGGACCCGGACGGCGTGGCGGCGGAGACCGAGCGGCCGGACGGGTCGCGCCAGTGGTTCACCTTCGTCCCCGCGCCCGGCGACGACGGCCTGGTCAGCCGCGAAACCATCCCCGAGCCGCACGAATTCGCCGTCCGGCTGCGCATGACCGGGCCGGACGGGCCGATCGAGTCGCGGCATGTGTTCCAGGAGCACGATCACGCCGCCCATCGCGACAACAACATGCGCGCCGCGGTGGTGCACGTGATGGCGGACGCGGCGGTCTCGGTGATGGTGATCGCCGGGCTGGGCGCGGCGGCGGCCTTCGGCTGGCGCTGGATGGATCCGCTGGCCGGGCTCGTCGGCGCCGGGGCGATCGTGAGCTGGTCCTATGCGCTGATCCGCGACACCGGGGCGATCCTGCTCGACATGACGCCGGATGCGCGGCTGGAGGCGGCAATCCGCGCCCTCGTGAGCGCGGAGGGGGACGGGGTGGCCGACCTCCATCTGTGGCGGCTGGGGCCGGGGCATCTCGGCGCGATCCTCGCGGTGACGACCGCAGGGCTGCATGATGCGCGGCACTACCACGCGCGCCTCGCACAGTTTCCGATGCTGTCGCACGTCACGATCGAGGTGCGGCCCGCGGTGTGAT
>JABBNW010000040.1 GCA_019352115.1 Pseudomonadota bacterium | reverse complement strand
AAATGCCAGCCCTTGGCGACGATCTGCGTGCCGATGATCAGATCGACCTCGCGCGCCGCGATCGCGCGCGCCGCCGCCGCCGCCGCATCCGGCCCCGGCAACGTGTCGCTCGCCATCACCAGCCGCCGCGCATCGGGAAACAGCAGCGCGGCTTCCTCGGTGATCCGTTCCACCCCCGGCCCCACCGCGGTCAGGCTGTGCGCCGCCCCGCAGGCCGGGCAGGTCTCGGGGATCGGGATCGCGTGGCCGCAATGGTGGCATTGCAACAGCCGCCGCGCGCGGTGCTCCACCAGCCAGGCGGTGCAATGCGGGCACGCCATCCGATGCCCGCAGGCGCGGCACAGGGTCAGCGGCGCATAGCCGCGGCGATTGAGGAACAGCATCGCCTGCTCCCCGCGCGCCAGCGTTGCGGAGATCGCCGCAACCAGCGGCGGGGCGAGGAACCGCCCGCGCTCGGGCGGATGCGCGCGCAGGTCGACCGCCGCCACCTCCGGCAGCGACGCGCCGCCGTGCCGGTGCGGCAGGCTGAGGCGGGCGTAGCGTCCGGCCTCCACATTCGCCAAGGTCTCCAGGCTCGGAGTCGCGGACACCAGCACGGCGGGCGCGGATTCGAACCGCGCGCGCACCACCGCCATGTCGCGGGCGTGGTAAACGACGCCGTCTTCCTGCTTGAAGGCGGTCTCGTGCTCCTCGTCGACCACGATCAGCCCGAGATCGCGGAACGGCAGGAACAGCGCCGAGCGCGCCCCCACCACCACCGGCGCGCGGCCCGCCGCCACCTCCCGCCAGGTGATGCGGCGGATGCGGGAGGACAGGTCGGAATGCCACACCGCCGGCGCCACGCCGAACCGCGCGACGAAGCGGTCCAGCCATTGCGACGACAGCGCGATTTCCGGCAACAGCACGAGCGCCTGGCGGCCGGCGCGCAAGGCCTCGGCGACGGCTTCCAGATAGACCTCGGTCTTGCCCGACCCGGTGACGCCATCGAGCAGGCTGACCGCGAAGCCCCGTGCCGCCACCGCCGCCCGCAGCGCCGCCGCTGCCTGGGCCTGGTCGGGCGAGAGGTCCGGGCCGGGATGGTCCGGATCGGGACAGGCGAACGGCCGCGCTTCGGCCAGCGCGACCGGGCGCAGCAGGCCCGCCGCCGCCATGCCGCGCACCACCCCGGCACCGACCCCGGCGGCTTGCGCCAGGGCCGCGGTGCCCTGCGGCGCCTCCCGCTCGAGCGCCGCCAGCACCCGCCGCCGCGCCGGCGTCAGCCGGGCCGCCGCCGCGGCCTGCAACGCGTCGTCCGCTCCCGGCTCCGCCGTGCCGGCCGCCGCGCCCTCCCCAACTTCATCCGCCGCCACCCACCCCACCGGCGGCAACCCGCCCTCCGGCACGCCCACCCGCAGCGCCATCGCCATCACTTCCCCGGGCGCGGCGAGGGTGTAGGCCGCCATCCAATCGATGAAGCGCCGCAACGGCGCGCGCAGCGGCGGCGTATCGAGCACGGCGATCAGCGGTTTCAACCGCGCTTCTGCCACCGGCGCCCCCGGCGTCTCCGGCGGATCCCAAACCACCCCCACCACCTCGCGGCGATGCAGCGGCGCCAGCACGACGTCGCCGGGGCTGGGATTGACCCCGTCCGGCACCACGTAGTCGAACGGCCCCGCGAACGGGAACGGCAGCAACACCGGCACGACCCGCCGCGTCGCGCTTCCGCACCGCCCGACCCGGGGTGTAAGATCAAGCCCCAGCGCGCCTTGGGGTGCCATCACCGGCCTCACCGGCCCGCGGCGTGGACGTGACGGCGGACGCCCTGCCGCACCGCCCCGCCCCGGGCGGCGGCGCCGGCGGCGGCGGTCCGGGGGACAGGGACGCAGCCATCGGCAGCCGGCAACAGGAGTGTTTCCATGAAGTTCTTCGTCGATACCGCCGACGTGGCGGAAATCAAAGCCCTTGCCGAGAGCGGCCTGCTCGACGGCGTGACCACCAACCCGACCCTGGTGGCGAAGTCGGGGCGCAAAATGCGTGACGTCATCTCCGAGATCTGCGCCCTGGTCTCCGGCCCCGTCAGCGCCGAGGTGGCCGCCACCGACCATGAAGGCATGATGGCCGAGGCCCGCATCCTGCGCGAGATCGCGCGGAACGTGACCATCAAGGTACCGCTCACGCCGGATGGTCTGCGCACCTGCCGCAAGCTCACCGATGACGGCACGATGGTGAATGTCACCCTCTGCTTCTCCCCCGCGCAGGCGCTGCTGGCGGCCAAGGCGGGCGCGACCTTCGTCTCGCCCTTCATCGGCCGGCTGGACGACATCGGCGAACACGGCATGGGTCTGATCGCCGACATCATGACCATCTTCCGCCAATATTCTTACCTGAAGACTGAGGTCCTGGTGGCGAGCGTGCGCAGCCCGCTGCACGTGGTCGAAGCGGCCAAGCTCGGCGCCCATGTCGCGACCGTGCCCCCGCCCGTGCTGCGGCAGTTGTTCAACCACCCGCTGACCGACAAGGGCCTCGCCAACTTCCTGGCCGACTGGAAGAAGGCCGGCCTGTCGATCGCCTGATGCCGACCGCGATCCGCCGGCCCGCCGCATGAGCGACGACCTCGCCGAGGTCGTGGAAGGGTTCCTCCGTGCGCGCCCGTCCTGGCTGGCGGAGAACCCGGCGCTCTATGGCCTGCTCGTCCCGCCCGCGCGGGTGCACGGGGAGACGTTGGCCGACCACATGGCGGCGATGCTCGCCGCTGCCCGCGCCGAGGCCGCCGCCCAGGCCGCGGAGACGCGGGGCGTGCTGCACGCCGGCCGCGCCGCCGCCGGGCTGGCGGGGCGGGTGCAGGCGACGGTGGTGGCGCTGATCGCCTGCGCCGACCCGGTCGAGTGGGTCACGCATGCCCTGCCGGGACTGCTCGGCGTCGACGCCGCCGCCCTGTGTGCCGAGACCCTGGACGCCGAGGCCCTGGGTACCGCAGCCGATCTGGCCGGCATGCGCCGCCTCCCGCCGGGCGAAGTCGCGCGCCTGCTGGATGGGCGCGACGTGGTGCACCGCGCCGCCCCCGCCGACGCGTCGCTGCTGCACGCCGAGGCCGCCCGGCTCGCGCGCCAGGACGCGCTGGTGCGGGTGCCGTGGGCCGGGCCGCCGACCCTGCTCGCGCTCGCGAGCCGGGACGAAGCCCAGTGCCATGGGCTCGGCCCACTCGCCTTCCTCGGCCAGGCGATCGGCGCGGCGCTTGATCGCGGGCGATGAGCCGGCCGGCGACCAGGGGGCCTCGCCAGCCCAGGGGGGCCTCGCCAGCGCGGAGGCGGCCCGCCGGGCCTGGCTCGACTGGCTGGCCGGGGAGCGCCGCGCCGCCGCGCTCACGGTAGCGGCCTATGCGGCCGACCTTGCCGGCTTCCTGGGATTCCTGACCCGTCATCTCGGCGCCGAGCCGGACCTCGCAGCCCTGGCCGCGTTGCGCCAGGCCGACATCCGCGCCTGGCTCGCCGCGCGTCACGCCGACGGGCTGGCGCCGGCCAGCCGGGCGCGCGAACTGGCCGCGGTGCGCGGCTTCTACCGCTTCCTCGCCCGCCGCCACGGCGTCGACAACCCGGCCGTGCGGCTGATCGCCAGCCCGCGCAGCCCCCGCCCCGCCCCGCGCGCCCTGAGCGAGCCAGACGCCGCCGCGATCGCCGAGGAGATCGGCGCGGACGCCGACACGCCCGCCCGCGCCGCGCGCGACATCGCGCTGTTCACCTTGCTGTACGGCTGCGGCCTACGCATCGCCGAGGCGCTCGCGCTCGATGTGCGCGACGCGCCGCCGGCGGGCGGGACGGAGCCGGTGCGGGTGCGCGGCAAGGGCGACAAGGAGCGGCTGGTGCCGGTGCTACCAGCGGCGCGGGTCGCCGTGGCTGCCTGGTTGCGCCATCACCCGGACCGGCGGCCTCAAGCCCCGCTGTTCGTCGGCGCGCGCGGCGGCCGGCTCAATCCCGGGGTAGCCCAGCGCTGCCTGCGCGACTTCCGCCGCGCCCAAGGCCTGCCCGAACACGCGACGCCACACGCGCTACGCCACTCCTTCGCGACCCACCTGCTCGGCGCCGGGGCCGATCTGCGTGCGATCCAGGACCTGCTCGGCCACGCGAGCCTGTCCACGACCCAGCGCTACACCGCGGTCGACGAGGCGGGCCTGCTGCGGGTGTGGCGGGCGGCGCATCCGCGCGCGGGCGATGCGCCGGGCTGCGCGGAGCGCGACTCTGTGGTAGAAGCGGTGCAGACTACCCCCTTACCCGGGAACCGCCGGCCATGAACGTCGCCCTGCGCAAGCCGATGACGATCACCGACTTCCTCGCCTGGGAGGAGCGCCAGCCGGTCAAGCACGAGTTCGACGGCTTCGCCGTCACGGCGATGACCGGGGTGACCCGTGCGCATTCCGCGATCCAGGGGAATCTCCTGGCCGCACTGATCCGACGGCTCCGCGGCAAACCCTGCCGGGCCCATGGCAGCGACCTCAAGATCGAGGTCGCCGGCAGCATCCGCTATCCGGATGCTTTCGTGGCCTGTTCGGACGGGTCTCCGCAGGATCGGGTGGTGCGCGATCCCGTGGTGATCTTCGAAATCCTGAGCGAGTCCACCGCCGCGCTCGACCACGGCCGCAAGAACGAGGAGTACCGCGACACGCCATCCGTGCGTCGCTACGTGATCCTGGAGCAGGACGCCGTGCGCGCCACCGTGTTCGCGCGCGAGGACGGGCGCTGGGTCGGCAGCCTGCATTCGGGCGCGGCCGTGCTCGATCTGCCCGAGATCGCGATCACCCTGCCGCTGGCCGAACTCTACGAAGGGGTCGCCCTTGGCGAGGCAAACGCCGCCGCCCAGAGCTGAAACCGCCGTTACGCCCCTTCCCGCACCACCGGGTTCGACAGCACGCCGAGGCCGCTGATCTCGACCTCGCACACATCGCCGTGCTTCATGTCGGCGCATTCGCCCTCGGTGCCCATCCAGATCATGTCGCCTGGATGCAAGGTGACGTATTTCGTCATCTCGACCAGGAAATCGACCACGCCGAATACCATGTGGTTGGTGTGGAATTCGATGATCTGCTTGCCGTTCAGGCGCACCTTGGTGACCATGTCCTCCAGCCGCGCCTCCGTTTCGATCCACGGGCCCATCGGCTTGAAGGTGTCGGTGTTTTTCGAGCGGTACATGGTGCGGTCGGATTTCTGCCAGCTCCGCTCAGACACGTCGTTGCCGATCGTGTAGCCGAACACCGCGTCCATCGCATTGGCGCGGGTCAGGTGCTTGCAGGTGCGGCCGATCACCACGACCAGTTCGCCCTCGTACTGGACCTTGTCGGTGGCGTCGGCCGGAATGACGATCGGATCGCCAGGGCCGATCAGGGCGTTGTTGGCGCGGTAGCCGATCTCCGGCCTGGTCGGCAGGTTGGGCGGCTGGCCGATCTTGGCAGCGACGGCGCGGACGTGCTCGGCGTAGTTCATGCCGCAGGCGTAGAACGTCGGCGGGATCACCGGGGGCAGCAGCTTCGCCTGCGCCAGCGGCAGCGTGGTCGCGCCGCGTTCCCAGGTGGCGAAGGGGGAGCCGCGGACCGGGATCAGGCTCTCGCCTTCCACGATCGCATAGGTGGGGCTGCCGGCGTGTTCGATACGGGCCCAGCGCATGACGATGTCTCCTCCTTCGGTTGGCCCGAGGCTAGCAGGGGCCCGCCGGGGGGGAAAGCGCATGCCGGACCGCCGCGCCGGTGAGCAGGCGGATGCCGAACCAGCCCCAGTAGATGCGATGGTGGCGGATCAGTCCGTCGGCGATCTCCATCACCTCCAGGATGTCGACCTGGTCGCCGTCAGGATGTCGACCTGGTCGCCGTCGGGCGTGGCGCGCGGATATTCCCAGATGAGCAACGGGCCGAGGCTGGCCCACTGCCCGCTGCGCCACCACCGTACCCGTTCGTTCGGGCGGCGGCGGGCGCCTTCGGCGAAGAAGCGGGCGAGGGCGGCGTGACCACGCAGCACCCCCTCCGCCATGTCATCCAGGATCGCCAGCACCAGCGGGCTTTCCAGCACCGCATCGGGCGCATAGAGCGCGAGCAACGCCGGCGTATCGGCCGCACGCGCGGCGCGGTGCCATTCGGTGAAGATATGCGCGTGGGCGGGGTCCTGCATCGGCCTGGTCCTCCATAGGGCGCGGATGTTCTGGCCGCTGGACGACGACGGATGGTTCACGCATGATGGAACCATGCGTCGCGCCCCCACCATCGCCCCCAACATCGCCGCGCCGGCCGCGCTGATCGGCGATCCCGCCCGCGCCGCCATCCTGACCGCGCTCGCCGACGGCACCGCGCGCCCGGCCGGCGAACTGGCGGAGATCGCCGGACTGTCGCGCCCGGCCGCCAGCGCGCATCTGACCCGGCTGGTCGCCGGCGGCCTGCTCGCGGTGGAGCAGGAAGGGCGGCATCGCTACTTCCGCCTGGCCGGCACGCACGTGGCCGCGGTGCTGGAGGAGCTGGCGCGTCTTGCCGGCCCGCCGGCTCCGCTCCTGACGCCGCGAACGCCGGCGGCGCGGGGCCTGCGCTTCGCACGCAGTTGCTACGACCACCTGGCCGGAGAACTCGGCGTGGCCCTGGCCGCGGCACTGGTCGCGGAGGGCGCATTGCGGGCCGAGGAGGACAAGGTGCCGGGCAGCAAGCGGCTGCGGGTGACGACGCGCGGGCGGGCGCGCTTCGCGACCACCTTCGGGATCGACACCGCGGCGCTGACCCCCGGTCGGCACGGGATCGCCTGCCGCTGCCTCGACTGGACCGAACGGCGCTGGCATCTCGGCGGCCCGCTCGGCGGGTGGATGCTGGAACGGATGCGGCTCATGGGCTGGGTCGTGCGCGACGAGGACTCGCGCGCGATCCGGCTGACCGGTCCCGGCGCGGCGGCGCTGGAGCGGGCGTTCGGCGTGCATATCTCTGCCGCGGTTGCCGCGTCTCCGCCCGCTCCGTAGTCTCCGGCCCGAACACCGGAGGAGGATCGGGCCATGCTGCTATCCCTGGACGGGCGACGGATCGCCTATGACCTGCTGGGATCGGACGAGGCGCCGGTGGTGTGCTTCACCCATTCCCTCGCCGCCGACGGCGGGATGTGGGCCGAGCAGGTGCCGGTGCTGCTGGCCATGGGCTGGCGGGTGCTGCGGCTCGACATGCGCGGACATGGCGGCAGCGACCCGGTGGCGGGGCCGTACACCATGGACGCACTGGCCGGAGACGTGGCGGGCGCGCTCGATGTGCTCGGCATCAAGCGGGTGCATTACGTCGGCCTGTCGATCGGCGGGATGCTGGGCCAGGCTTTCGCGCTCGAGCATCCGGAACGGCTGATCTCGGCGGTCTGGTGCGACACTCGGCCGTCGACGCCGACCGAGGGCCTCGGCGCCTGGGCCGAACGCATCGCCACGGTGGAGAAGGCGGGATCGCTGCTGCCGCTGGCCGATGCGACGGTGGAGCGCTGGTTCACCGACGCCTTCCGCCCGCGCAACCCGGCACGCTGGACGCAGATCCGCGACACCGTCGCCGCCACCACCCCGGCGGGCTACGTGGGCTGCTGCCAGGCGATCATGGATTTCGACTTCGCCCCGCGTCTGCCGGCGGTGAAGGCGCCGGTGCTGGTGCTGTGCGGCGCCGAGGACATCGGCACGCCGCCGGCGGAGAACCGTCGCATTGCCGCGGCGGTGACCCAGGGTCATTACGAGGAAATCGCCGACGCGCGGCATTTCCCGAATGTCGAGCACCCGGACGTATTCAACCACCACCTGGTCGGCTGGCTCGATTCCAAGCGGCACCTGTCGTAACGGGCCCCCTGTCATAACGGAATAGTATCATGCGGCTGCATGGCAAGATCGGCATCGTCACCGCGGCGGCCTCCGGCATGGGGCGGGCGGGGGCGCTGCGGTTTGCGCGCGAAGGCGCCGCCGTCGCGGTCGTGGACCGCGACGCGGCGGGTGCGCAGGCGGTGGTGGCGGAGATCACGGGCGCCGGCGGGCGGGCGATCGCGCTTGCCGGCGATCTGCGTGACGATGCGTTCGCGCGCGAGATCGTGGCGCGCACCGTGCGCGAATGGGGCGGTCTCGATTTCGTCTGGAACCATGTCGGCCACCCGGGGCCGGCGGCGATCGAGGGGCTCGACCTCGCCGATTTCGAGCTGGCGATGGACCTCAATGTGCGCACCGTCCTGGTCACCACGATCGCGGCGCTGCCGGAATTGCGCGCGCGCGGCGGCGGCGCGCTGCTGTTCACCGCGTCCACCTCCGGACTGACCGGATCGCAGTTCAGCCCGGTCTACAACGTCGCCAAGTTCGGCATCGTCGGCCTGGTGCATGGGCTCGCCAAGCGTTACGCGCGGGAGGGCCTCAGGGTGAACGCGGTCTGCCCGGGACCGACCGATACGCCGATGCTGCGCGTGTTCGTCGCGCGCCCGGACAGCCAGCTGCCACTCGGGGAGACGCCGGAGAGCCTCGTGAAGAAACGCGGCGGCCAGATCCCGATGGGACGGCCGGCGCAGGCGGAGGAAGTCGCGAACGCCGCGCTGTTCCTGATCTCCGACGAAGCCTCCTACATCACCGGCGTCGCGCTGCCGGTCGACGGCGGGGCGACGGCATGAAGATCGAACGGGTCGGCTGAGCGCGCGAAGGCGGCGCGGCGGATCGCCCCCCCACTGCGCGGGTGAAACGGCACTGTAACCCGCCCCGTGCAAGAAACCCGGGCCAAACGAAGGTGATGGCCTTCGCCGCACATCCGTCCTTGCGGGTCCGTTCGCAGAGGGAGGCCGTCTTGCTGAACAAGGCCCGGTCCTGGTTGTCGGTGCGCCGCGGGCGCGCCACTGCTCCCGTGCGTGCCGATCACGACCTCGCCATTCCCGCGGAACGCATGACCCGTATGTATGTCTCCCTCAAACGCCGGCTGACCGACAAGATCGAGGACGTGCTGGAAGAGGCCTGCGTGATCGGGGATCTGCAGACCGCCGAGGAATTGTTGCAGGTCCTGGAGTACATGCACGCGCGCCAGCCCGTGCGCAGCGGCCCCGATCGGCGTGCGCAGGTCGACCGGCTGGCCTCGTTGCGGGCCGAGGTCGCGCGCCAGCAGCAACTCCGCGCCGCGCGGAGCGCCCGTTCCGCTGGCCGGTTCGCCGGCGCCTGAGCCGGTCCCTTCAGGCCAGCATGTCGAACGCGGCGCGGGCCAGCGCCTGCACCCCGAGCCCGATGCAGGCCTCGTCCGGCTGGTAGGCCGAGTTGTGCAGCCGGTCTTCCCGCCCGGGCTGGCCGGAACCGATCCGTAACTGGAAGGCCGGCACCAGCTCGGCGAGCTGCGCGAAATCCTCCCCGCCCAGGCTCGGCTCGCCTTCCTCCACCACGTCGCCGAGCTGGCGGCGCACCGCGGCCACGGCGGCATCCAGCACCGCATCGTCATTGACCAGCGGCGGCATGATGCGGCGATAGGTCAGCTCGGCGCGGGCGCGCATGGTGCCGGCGAGGCCGGCGCACAGCCGGCCGATCGCGGCTTCGGCGAGATCGCGCACCTCGGGGTGCAAGGTCCGCACGGTGCCCTTGATCTCGACCGTGTCGGGAATGATGTTCGACGCCTCGCCACCGGCGATCGCGCCCACCGTCACGACGGCGGGGCGCATCGGCGGCACCTCGCGCGAAACGACCGTCTGCAACTGCATCACGAGGCTCGCCGCCGCCACAATCGGATCGACCGTCGTGTGCGGATAGGCGGCGTGGCCGGATTTGCCGTGCACCGTGATCTCGAACCGATCCGACGCCGCCAGCACCGCGCCGCGCGCGAACCCGAAATGACCCACTTTCATGTCCGGGTGATTGTGGAACCCCAAAGCGCGATCGATCCGCGGTCCTTCCAGCAGCCCGTCGGCGAGCATCGCCGCCATGCCGCCCAGCCCTTCCTCGGCGGGCTGGAAAATCAGCTTCACCGACCCCGCGAGTTGCGGCGCCAGGTCGCGCAGGACCGCGGCGACGCCGAGCAGGGTGGTGGTGTGGATGTCATGGCCGCAGGCATGCATCAGGCCGGGCACGGTGCTGGCGAAAGGCAGGCCCGATTGCTCGGTGATCGGCAGCGCGTCCATGTCGGCGCGGATGGCGAGGCATGGGCCGGGTCGGCCGCCCTCGATCATGCCCACCACGCCGGTCCGGCCGATGCCGGTCTGATGCGGGATGCCGAGCCGCGTGAGTTCGCGGGCGACCACACCGGCGGTGCGGTGCTCCTGGAAGCCGAGCTCGGGATGGGCGTGGATGTCGCGTCGGAGGACGATCAGCTCCGGCTCGATGCCGCGAACCGCTTCGGCGATCGCGGATGTGGGGTCATTGGTGCGCATCCCGCCAGTGTGGCGCGAAGCGGGGCGGGACGGAAGGGGTGGCGTCGCGCTCCTTCCCCCGATCACGCCGCTCGCCGCCCCGCCAGCGCGCGCCCGAACCGCCGTAACCCCGACCATTGCTGCGCCACATACCCCCCGCGCGCCAGCGCCGCATCCGCTGCCGGATCCCCGGTCGGCGGGAAATCGCGCGAGAAATCCGCCGTCCCGAACAGCATGTCCCACCACGGCAGCACCGCCCCGTAGTTGCAACTGCGGCGTCCCGCCGCGCGCACCCCATGATGCGCGCGATGAAAGCGCGGCGAGACCAGCAGCCGCTCCCCCACCACCCCGAACGAGATCCGCGCATTCGCGTGCGACAGGCTTTCCACGAACCGCAGCACCAGCACGAGCAACGGGAACTGCAACGGCGGCACCCCGATCGCCAGCGCGATCACCGAGAACCAGACGAAGCCGATCAGGTCGTCCAGCAGATGGTTGCGATCGTCGGACCAGAACGTCATCTGCGTCTGCGCGTGGTGCAACGCGTGCAGCGCCCACCACCAGCGGAAGCTGTGCGACAGCCGGTGCCGCCAGTAGTCAGCGCAATCCAGGATCGCCGCATAGACGAAGAACGTGACGACCGGATGGCCCAGCAACCGCGGGATCAGCAGTTCCAGCATCGGTGGCGTCCAGCCGTGATCGACCAGCCAGCCCGTCAGGCTCACTTGCACCTGGTAGAACAGCACGAAGGTCACCAGCGGCAGCACGCCGACCCGGGAGATCAGGGTGTAGATCACATCCACCCAGACCACGCCGCGGTCGGTCCAGCGTTCCACCGGCCGCCAATGTTCCAGCGGCGTGCACAACGCGAGCGTCGCGCCCACCTGCACGAGCCCGTACACCGCGGCGAGCGCCCAGCCATACGACACTTCCTCCCACCGCATCCAGCCGATCGCATACAGGAACGGCAGCAGCAGATGTTCCTGCACCCACCCGGCCGCGAGATCGAACGGGTCGCGCATCGCGCCTTACCGCGCCGAAGCCAGCCGGTCCGGCGACGGCGCGTGCGGGCTGAGGTAGATCCCGTGCGGGGAACGGCCGACATCGATCGCCACGAAATGCCCGGTCGCCGGGTTCAGCACCGCGACCGATTCGGCGAACCGCCGCGTGATCCAGACCTTGCCGTCGGGGGCGAAGAACAGATCGTCCGGGCCGCCGGGAATGTGGTAGGTATGGATCGGCCGCAACGATCCCGCGTCCAGCACCGTGGTGGTGCCCGCGACCCGGTTGTTCACCCAGATGGTCTTGCCGTCGGGGGAGCGGAACAGATTATGCGCGCCGCGATCAGTGACGATGTGCCCGATCACCCGCCCGTCGGCGGGATCGACCTCGGCGACGTAATCCGTGCCCATGTCGCAGACCAGCAGCTTGCCGTTCTGCCACAGCACGCCCGCCGGCGTGTTGCCGACCGGCCGGTCCCACAGCACCCGCATGGTATCGAGGTCGATCGCGACCATCCGGTTCGTCCCCTGCAGGGTCACGAACACCCGGTGCGAACCGGGCGAATACGCAAGATGGCTCGGCATCGAGCGGATCGGGAAGCGGTGCAGCAGCTTCATGCTGCCGGCGGCGTAGACATCGATCTGGTTGCGCGCCAGGCCGTTCACCACGAAATATTTCCCGTTCGGGCTGAAGCCGAGCTGGTACGGATCGGCCACCAGCACCCGCCGCTGCACCGCCCCGGTCATGGGATCGAGGAAGAACAGCGTATTTCCTGACGAATCGCCGATGATCAGGCTGTGCCCGTCCGGGCTCAAGGCCCAGTGGTGCGGCTCGCGCAGCACGGGGATGCGGCGCAGTTCCTTGAGCGTGCTCATGTCGATCACGCTGATCGACGCGGCGCCGGAATTCATCACGAACGCCAGCCCCTCGGCACGCGCCGCGACGGGCGCGGCCAGCGCGAGCAGAAGAAGCAGCAGACGGGGGAGACGCATGGCAATCCTCGGGCACGGCAAGAGGGGTTCAGCGCGTGCCGCTCCCCTCCCCGCCGCGGGCGGCGTCCTCGGCTTCCAGCGCACCACGGGCGAAGACCGCGGCCACGAAGGCGAACAGGACCGAGGCCGAGGTGGAGATCAGCACGTTGTCGGTCGCGGCATGGCACGCGAAGGCCACGAACACCAGCCGGATGATCGCGCGGTCGGTGCGCGGCAGGACTGCCATATGGCCCGCGGCCCACAGGACGAAGCAGGCCAGCAGCAGCGCCTCGCCGATCCGCCCGCCTTCCACCTCGATGCGCAAATACTCGTTATGGGCGGCCCAGGTGTGCATGATGCGCACCACGCGGCTGGTCTGCGGGATCACGACATTGCCGGCGCCGACGCCCCAGCCGACCCAGGGGGAGCCGGCGGCGGCGTGTTCGAAATAGGCCCAGATCTCCTCCCGCCCGCTCAGGCCGTCGGCATCGTGGTCAAGCAGGTTGAACAGCCGCAGCTCGCTGAGGCTGCCGGCCAGCGCGGCGAGCAGCGGCGCGAGCGCCAGCGCGCCCAGCAGCAGCAGCATCCGCTCCCGCCGGGGAAACGCCGGCGAGGGCACGAACGCCAGGGTCAGCCCCGCCACCGCCACGCCGTAGGCCAGCGGCGCGCGCGCCCCGGTCAGCACCAGGATCACGAAATTGACCGCCATCAGCGCGATGTGCCGCCGGCTGCCCTCCCGATACAGCTCGACCAGGCAGGCATAGATCGCCGCCAGGGCGAACCCGGCGAGGAATGCGGGGTGGCTCAGCGCCCCGAGCCGCCAGCCGCCCGAGGCCACGAACAGCGGCCGGACGCCGGCCAGATCGAGCACCGACCCCGCCGCCACGTTCAGCATCGGGATCAGCGCCGTCGTGCGGATGACCGCACGCGCCCAGGGCCGCGACAGCCGGGAGAAGGAGAACGCATACGGCGCCGCCGAGCCGACCAGCGAGCGCAGGCTCTCCAGCAGCCCCAGCCCCGGATATAGCCCGTGCACCAGGCCGGCCGCGAACATCGCCACGAACGCCAGCCCGGGATTGGCCCAGTCCCACCGCCCGCCATAGCGCAGCACCGCCAGCACGGCGAGCAGCAGCCCCGCCCCTTTCTCCACCGCGATGATCGGCTGGTAGAAGCTGGGGCCGAGGATGTCGCCGAGCGACATCTCCAACGTGCTGCCCACGACCACCAGCCAGGCCACCGACGCCGCCACCGGATGCCGCCAGGCCAGCAGCGCGAGCGCCCCCGCCGCGGCCAGGGCCAGGGCAAGCCCGTACAGCGCGGGCGCAAAGGCCGCCGCCCCCACCGCCGCCAGCAGAACGAGCCCGGCCGCGATCGCCGCCCCTTGCATGGCTGCGTATGTGGCAGGGAAGGATTAGCGAAAGATGAGTGGGCGCGGTCCCGACCAAACCTTCAGCGGCCAGACCCTTCGGCACTCAGACCTTCAGCCCCCGCACGAACGCTGCCTTCTCGTTCGCCGCCCCGATCAGGAACGCGAGGTCGGTGCCGGTCGAGACATAGCGGGCGCCCGCCGCCACGCATTTCGCCACGAGGTCGGGTCGCCCGGCCAGGCCGCCCACCCCCACATGCTTGCCCGAAGCCCGCGCCGCCGCGATGCAGCGGGCATAGGCGTCCGCCACCGCCGGATGATCGAACTGGCCGGTGATGCCGAGTTCCGCGCACAGGTCGTTGGTGCCGACCATCAGCAGGTCCACCCCGTCCACCGCCGCGATCGCGTCCACGTTGTCGAGCGCGGCGATCGTTTCGACCATCACGACAACCATCGTGGCCTGGTTCAGCGCCGCATTCGCCGCCGCCGGCGGGATGTTGCGGTAGCCGAAATGCGGCAACGCACCGCCGGCGCCGCGTTCCCCGAGCGGGGGGAATTTCGCGCATGCCACCACCCGCGCCGCGTCCTCGGCACTCTGCACATGCGGGGCGATCACGCCGAGCGCGCCGCCGTCGAGCAGCCGCCCGATCATGTCGGGCGAGCGGGCGGGCACGCGCACCAGCGGCGTGATACCCGCCTCCAGCGCCGCCATGCAGATCTGGCAGGCGGTGTCGATCGACAGGGTGTTGTGCTCGATATCGACGTAGATCGAATCGAAGCCGGCGGTCGCGGCGATGCGCGCGATCTCGATGCCGCGGAACGCGCGCACGGTCATCGACGCGGCGACCTCGCCACGCGCGAGTGTCTCGCGCAGGCGGTTGCGGATCAGCGGTTCGGTCATGGTTTCTGTTCCATATGCAACGGTCTCCCGAAGCGGGCGCTCCCCCGCCCGCAGCCTGCCATGGGCGGCGCGCCGGGGCCAGTTCGCGGCCCGAAGCCGCGCCGGTCCCGCCTGTTGTGCCCGCCTATTGTGAAAGACCGGCGGACATTTCTACGGTGGGCCGAGAACGGGATGCCCCAGACCAAACCGGAGGAAGCGATGCCCCTGTTGACCCGGCCGGACGGCCAGATTTCTTACCGCACCTATGGCACCGGCTACCCGGTGCTGCTGTTCGCACCCGGCGGCCTGCGCTCGCGCATGGCGATGTGGGCCGCCCCCGCCGGCGCGCCGCCGCGGCCATGGGTCGACTGGACGGTCGCGCTGCCGGCCGCGGGCTTCACGGCGATCGCGATGGACCAGCGCAACGCCGGGGACTCGCGCACCGAGATCCGGGCCGACCACGGCTGGCACACCTATGCGGCGGACCACCTGGCGCTGATGGACCATCTCGGGTTCGATCGGTTCCACGTCCTGGGCGGCTGCATCGGCGGCAGCTTCTGCCTGAAGGCGATCGAGACGGCGCCGACGCGGATCACCGCCGCGGTGCTGCAGAACCCGATCGGCGTGCACCCGGACCAGCCGGACTATTTCCCCGCCGCCCACGCGGACTGGAGCCGCGAGCAGCGCGCCGCGCGACCGGAGCTGGACCCGGCCGCGCTCGCCGGCTTCGGCCATAACATGTGGGATCGTGACTTCGTCTTCTGCGTCGATCGCGCGTTCGCCCGCACCTGCCCGAGCCCGACGATGCTGCTGCCCGGCAGCGACGTGCCGCATCCGGCGGCGACCAGCGCGGAACTCGCAGCCCTGCTGCCGGGCGTGACGGTGCTGACCGACTGGCGCGGACCGCAACACCTGGCCGCCCAGGAGGCCGCGGTGGTCGCGTTCCTGAAAGCCCACACGCCGCCGGCCTGATCGCCGGCATTGCGGCTCCGTCCGGCGGGCCGGATTGCGGTGGTGGGGATTCATGCAGATGAATCCTGCCGCTTCCGCGATCCCGGCCGACGGCGGGGAGCGGGCTCCTGGCTCGCCGTTCCGCTCGGTCCATCTGCTTGCATCCGTGGTTGAGGATTCCTTTTGCCTGTGTCGTTGGCAACGGATTTCGCGCTGAGAACCATTTGCGGTCGTTTCCGTTAAGAGACTTTCTCTGCTGTCGTGGCCCTGCTGGTGAGCAGCCTCACAAAAGAAGGATTCAACGCAGATGCACGCTGATGGCCGCAGATAGACGCAGATGGACCGAACGGACTGGAGGGGCGGCGGCACCGGCCCACGGCCGCAGCCGACGCCGTCGTGCGGGATTGGGTGGGATCGCCGAAGCGACACGCGGCATCAGCGTCCATCCGCGTGCATCTGCGTTTCGACCTTCCTTGCTTCCGGGCGAGACCCAATAGCGCCCGCCGCCGCATTCGCCCCGTAGCCAAACCCCACGCGCCACAAAGGCCGCCATGCGCGCGCCCCGTCGATCCATCCGTTCCGCACGCCCCAGGCCCCCGCCCGCGCCGCTATCGCCGCAGCCGGCGCCTGGATAAAATCGCCACCCGACACCGCGCCCCCCAAGCCCGCGGCGACGGCCCCCCGCCCCCGGAGACACCGACCGCGCCATGCCCCATCCCATCGTCGGCATCCCCGCCTGCGCCAAGCTCGTGAACGGCTCCCTGCGCCACGACACCCCCGCCCGCTACGCCGAGGCCCTGTTTGCCGCCGCCGCCGTCCTGCCGGTGATGATCCCGCCGCTGGGAGAGGTGCAGGTGCAGGTGCTCGACCGCCTCGACGGCCTGCTGGTCCCCGGCAGCCCGAGCAACGTCCACCCCGACCTCTACGCCGGCGGGGCCAGCCTGACGCCCGACCTGCACGACCCGGCGCGCGATGCCACCTCCTTGCCGCTGATCCGCGCGGCACTCGCGCGCGGGATGCCGGTGCTCGCGATCTGCCGCGGCATCCAGGAACTGAACGTGGCGCTCGGCGGCACGTTGCACCAGGCGGTGCAGGATTTGCCCGGCCGGATGGACCATCGCGGCGGCACGCGGCCGATGGCGGAACGCTATGGCCCGCGCCACGAGGTGGCCCTGTCCGGCCGGCTCGCCGCCCTGCTCGGGGCGGAGCGGATCGCGGTGAATTCGTTGCACGCGCAAGCGATCGATCGCCCCGCCCCCGGGCTGGTGGTGGAAGCGCTGGCCGCGGACGGCACGATCGAGGCGGTGCGGGTCGCCGACGCGCGCGGCTTCGCCTTCGGCGTGCAGTGGCATCCCGAGTGGGCCTGCACCGACAATCCCGTCAGCCTTGCGTTGTTCCGCGCCTTCGGCGATGCCTGCCGCCGGTTCAACGATTTCTCAAGGGAGGCTGCGTAGCATGGACCTGAAACTCGCGGGCAAGCGGGCCCTCATCACCGGCGGATCGAAGGGGATCGGCCAGGCCAGCGCGCTGGTGCTGGCCGCGGAAGGCTGCGACGTCACCCTGGTTGCGCGCGATCCCGCGGCGCTGGAAGCCGCGGCCGGCGCGATCCGCGCGCGCCACCAGGTCGCGGTGCGCACCATCGCCGCCGATCTGTCCAACGACGCTGCGATCCGCCGCGTGGCGGAGGAAGCCGGCGTGCCCGACATCCTGGTGAACAACGCCGGCGCCATCCCGCCCGGAGAGATCACGGCCGTTTCGGACGAGACCTGGCGGCGCGCGTGGGATCTGAAAGTCTTCGGCTTCATCTCGTTCTGCCGCACGATCTATCCGCGCATGGCGGAACGGAAATCGGGGGTGATCGTGAACGTGGTGGGCGCGGCCGGGGAGCAGTTCCCGCCCAACTACATCGCCGGCGCCACCGGCAACGCGGCGCTGATGGCGCTCACCCGCGCGCTCGGCCGCCAGGCCCCGCGCGACGGGCTGCGGGTGGTGGGGATCAACCCCGGCCCGGTCGCGACCGAGCGGCTGGTGATGCTGCAACGCGCGCGGGCACAGGAACAGTTCGGCGACGCGGAGCGCTGGGCCGAACTGTTCGCCCCGATGCCGTTCGGCCGCGCCGCCAGCCCGGAGGAGATCGGCAACGCGGTGGCGTTCCTGGCGAGCCCTGCGTCCGGCTACACGTCGGGGTCGATCCTGACCATCAACGGCGGCGCGGGATAGGGCGGAAGGTCGAACGGGACGTTACCGGATCACGGCAGCCGCGCCAGGCGCTCCCCAAGCAGGGCGAAGAAGCCGTCCGCATCCAGGGTCTCGGCCACCGTCGCGTAGGCCGGGGCCCCGGTGCGGCCCCAGCGGTCGATCGACGTGCGCCCGCGGCTCGGGCCGGGGCCGAGGTCCACCGCGACCGGGCAGTCCCGGGTCGTGAACAGATCGGGGCGGAGCAACCAGGCGATCGCGCAGGGATCGTGCAGGGCCGCACCGGTCCGGCCAAGGCGGGCCGGCGCCGGCACGCTGGCCTGGATGGCGCAGGCGGCGGCCAGCGCCCGGCCCGGCCCGGCGGCCCGCAATCCGGCGAGCCGCGCCGGGGTCGCGATCGCCTGGGCGGTGAGTTCCAGGCCGACCATCACCACCGGGCGCCCGGCGGCAAGCACGATCGCCAGCGCCTCCGGATCGTTGAAGGCATTGAATTCGGCGGCCGGGGTGGCGTTGCCCTCGCCCCAGGCGCCCGTCATCAGCAGGGTCCGGGCGATATTGCCGGCCACCGCCGGCTCGGTGGCAAGCGCCAGCGCCAGGTTGGTCGCGGGACCGAGGCCGACCAGGGTCAGCGGCTCCGGGCTGGTGCGCAGCAGGCGCCGGATCGCATCGGCCGCGGGTTCACCCGACGCGGGCGCACCTTCGGGCAACGCGATGCCGCCGAGCCCGTCCGGCCCGTGGACCCGCGGTTCGGAAGTGAAGCGGCCCAGCAGCGGGCGGTCGGCGCCGGGATGCACCGGGACCGCCGCGCCGGCCAGCGCCACCAGGGCGCGGGCGTTGGGCAGGGTCCGGTCCAGCCCGACGTTGCCGCCCACGACGGTGACGGCGCGCACATCCAGTTCGGGGGAGGCGAACGCGAGCAGCAAGGCGAGCGCGTCGTCGGTTCCCGGGTCGCAGTCGATCAGAACGGGGATGGGCGCGGGGATGCTCGTTTCCCTCAGACGTTGAAGCGGAACAGCAGCACGTCGCCGTCGGCAACGACGTAGTCCTTGCCTTCGATACGGAGTTTGCCGACCTCGCGCGCGCCGGCCTCGCCGTGGCCGGCGACGTAGTCGGCGTAGGCGATGGTTTCGCAGGCGATGAACCCGCGCTCGAAATCGCCGTGGATCACGCCGGCGGCCTGGGGGGCGCGGGTGCCGCGCACGATGGTCCAGGCGCGGGTTTCCTTCGGTCCGACGGTGAAATAGGTGATCAGGCCGAGCAGGTCGTAGCCGGCGCGGATCACGCGATCGAGCCCGCTGTCATCCAGGCCGAGGCCGGACAGGAATTCGCCGCGGTCGGCTTCCGGCAGTTGCGCCACCTCGGCCTCGATCGCGGCCGAAACGATCACGGCGCGCGCGCCTTCCGCCGCCGCCCGCGCCGCGACGCGGGCGGAGAAGGCGTTGCCGGTGGCGGCGGCGGCTTCCTCGACGTTGCAGACATAGAGCACGGGCTTGGCGGTCAGCAGGCCGAGCCGACGCACCGCCTCAGCCTCGCCCTTGGGGATGGCGCTGCGGGCCGGGCGGCCGGCTTCCAGCGCCGCGGTCAGCGGCTCGATCAGGGCCAGCTGCGCGGCACTTTCCTTGTCCCCGCCGCGGGCGCGCTTCTGCAGGCCGGGCAGCCGCTTTTCCAGGCTTTCCAAATCGGCCAGCATCAGTTCGGTTTCTACCGTTTCCGCATCGCGAACCGGGTCGATCGCACCTTCCACATGCACGACGTCCGGATCTTCGAAGCAGCGCAGGACGTGGATGATGGCGTCAACCTCGCGGATGTTGCCGAGGAACTGGTTGCCCAGCCCCTCCCCCTGCGCGGCGCCGCGCACGAGGCCGGCGATATCGACGAATTCCAGCACCGTCGGCACGATCTTCACCGACTTGCCGATCGCGGCCAGCACGCCAAGGCGCGGATCCGGCACGGCGACCCGGCCGACGTTCGGTTCGATCGTGCAGAACGGATAATTCGCCGCCTGCGCCTGCACCGTCGCGGTCAGCGCGTTGAACAGGGTCGATTTGCCGACATTGGGCAGCCCGACGATGCCGCAGTTGAAGCCCATCTAGTGTCCTGCCCCTGAAATGCCTTCCCATTTCAGGGACCAGCAGGCCACTGAAAACAAAGGGCTAGTGTCCCAACGCATGATGACGATATTTGCGAGTTGGGACACTAGGCCCCGCCGTTCGCTGCGTGCATCGAAACCGCCACCTTGCTCATGAAATCCTCTGCCCGGTCGGCGGCCAGCAGGGGGGCGGCGTCGGCCACCGCATCGAGCAGCGGGATCAGCCAGTCCCGATCCTCCCGCCCGAAATCGCCCAGCACATGACCGAGCACCCGCGCCTTGTCGCCCGGATGGCCGATGCCGAGCCGCACCCGCCCATAGTCGGGCGAGCCCAGCATCCGATCCATGCTGCGCAGCCCGTTGTGCCCCGCCGCGCCGCCGCCGCGCTTGACCCGCACCTTGCCGGGCACGAGGTCGAGCTCGTCGTGGAAGGCCGTGATCGCCGCGACCGGCAGCTTGAAGAACGCAACCGCCGCCTGCACGCTTTCGCCCGAGGCGTTCATGTAGGTCTGCGGCTTCAAGGCCAGCACCTTCTCCCCGCCCACCTGGCCCTCGGCGAGAAGACCCTTGAAGCGGGGCCGCCACGGGCTGAACCCGTGGCGGATCGCAATGGTATCAAGCGCCATGAAGCCGATATTGTGGCGGTTGCGCGCCATCCCCGGTTCCGGATTGCCGAGACCGACCCAGAGCAGCACGAGGGATCACCCGGCTCCGGCGCCGCGGCTCACTTCTTGCCTTTGCCACCTCCGGCGGCGGCCTTCGGCGCGGCTGCGGCTTTCGGCGCGGCAGCGGCCTTCGGGGCCGCTGCGCCACCCTTAGCGGGTGCGGCAGCCTTCGCGGCCGGTGCCGCCGCGGCCGCACCGGTCGGCGCGCCGGGGGTTTCCGCCGAAACTTCCAGGATCTTGGTCGGCGGGGCGACCGTCGCCACCACGAAATCGCGGTCGGCGATCACCGGCCGGGTGCCTTCAGTGCCCTTGAGGTCGTGCCAGCGCACCGTATCGTTGAAATCGAGACCCGAGAGGTCGGCCACGAACTGATCGGGGATGTGGTCCGGCTCGCAGGTGATTTCCACGGCGTGGCGCACGACGTTCAGCACGCCGCCGCGCTTGAGGCCGACCGACAGGCCTTCGTTGTCGAAATGCACCGGCACCGCGACCCGGATGCGCTCGCCCGGGGCCAGGCGCTGGAAATCCACGTGCTCGGGCGCGTCCGACACCGGGTGGAACTGCACGTCGCGGATCAGCGCCCGCACCGGGCCGCCGACGCCGGCGAGTTCATAGACGCGCGACTGCCAGCCAGGGCGGTGCAGTTCGCGCAGGACCGCACGCGGATCGAGCGCAATAAGGCTCGCAGGCTGCTTCGCGCCGTAGATCACGCCGGGCACTTTGCCCGCCCGCCTCGTCGCGCGCGCCGCCCCCTTACCTGCCCGCTCCCGCGCCTCGGCCTCGATCGTCACAATGGTGGCCATGGTTCGCTCCTAGACATGCCAAACGGCCGGCCTCCAGGGGTGCCGGCTCGCTCGGTGGCGATAGCCCAGTCGGGGCGCGACGCCAACCCCCCTGGACGCAGGGGTGGCGCGCTATTCCCCGTCGTGGACGGTCCGGCGCACGTCCCCCGAACGCACGCCCTCGATCGCGTTGCCCAGCACCCGCATGATCGCCGCGTCCGACACGTGCCGCGCGAGCAGGGTCACCGCGCCGCCGAGCAGGGCCGAGGCGACCGCCAGCGGCGGCAGGTTCTGCCCGGCCATGTACTCGATCGCCTTGTCCACCACCGCGCCGGCATGGGACAGCTCGGTCGGCGTCGGGTCGGGCGTATTCGGATCGATCGGCATGGCTTTGTTCCTTTTTTGTTCTGCACGCCCCGGCTCAGAGCGTGAAAAGCAATCGAACTTGCGAAAGAATACCCGTTGAAATTGCTCGGGTTTTCGGGCGATTTCGGCGGCTGGCGGGCAGTCTTTCGCAAACTCTCAGCCCACATCAGCTTCTTCCGGCAAGATCTCCGCGGCGATGGCATCGGTGTCCTGCTCGATCGCCTGCAAGGTCCACATCCTCGCATACACCCCGCGCGCGGCGAGCAGGGCGGCATGGCTGCCGCGCTCGGCTACCGCGCCGTCCACCAGCACGATGATCTCGTCGGCATCGACCACGGTGGACAGCCGGTGCGCGATCACGAGCGTGGTACGATGGGCGGACGCGGCGGCGAGCGCGGCACCGATGTCGCGTTCCGTTCGCGTATCGAGCGCGCTGGTCGCCTCGTCCAGGATCAGGATGCGCGGGTCCTTCAGGATGGTGCGCGCGATCGCGACCCGCTGCTTCTCGCCCCCCGACAGCTTCAACCCGCGCTCGCCCACCATGGTATCGTAGCCGTCCGGCAGGTCGAGCACGAACTCGTGCACCTGAGCGAGCCGGGCGGCACGCTCGATCTCAATCTGGCTCGCGCCGGGGCGACCGTAGGCGATGTTGTAGCGGATGGTGTCGTTGAACAGCACCGTATCCTGCGGCACGACGCCGATCGCCGCGCGCAGGCTCGCCTGGGTCACCGCACTGATGTCCTGCCCGTCGATCAGGATGGCGCCGCCGGTCGGGTCGTAGAAACGGAACAGCAGGCGGGAGATGGTGGATTTGCCGGCCCCCGTCGGGCCGACGATGGCGAGCTTGCGCCCGGCGGGCACGATGAAATCCACGCCTTTCAGGATTTCCCGGTCGGGCCGGTAGCCGAAGCGCACGGCATTGAACCGCACTTCGCCGGCCGGCGCCAGCAGCGCGGGCGCGCCGGGACGGTCGGCGACCTCGGCCGGCACGCCGAGCAGGTCGAACATGTGTTCCATGTCCACCAGGCCCTGCTTGATCTCGCGATAGACGAAGCCGAGGAAATTGAGCGGCTGGTAGAGCTGCATCAGATAGGTGTTCACGACGACGAAATTGCCCACCGTCATGTGCCCGGATGCAACCCCGCGGGCGGCCATCAGCATGATCCCGGACAGCCCGATCGCGATGATCACGGCCTGGCCCAGGTTCAGCATGTTGAGCGAGACCTGGCTGCGCACCGCGGCTTTTTCGTAGGACGCCAGCGCGCGGTCGAAGCGGTCGGCCTCGTGCGCCTCGTTGCCGAAATACTTCACCGTCTCGTAGTTCAGCAGGCTGTCGACCGATTTCGCCCGCGCCTCGTTGTCGCTGTCGTTCATGCGCCGGCGGATGCGCACGCGCGCGTTGGTGAACAGCAGGGTGAACGCCAGATAGAGCCCGACTGCGACGAAGGTCATCAGCGCGAAACGCCAGTCGAACAGCGCCCACAGGATGGCGGTGACCATCACGATCTCGAAGATCGTCGGCACGACGTTGAACACCCCGAGCCGCAGGACCGACTGGATGCCCAAGGTGCCGCGGTCGATCACGCGCGCGAGGCCGCCGGTCTGGCGATCGAGGTGGTAGCGCAACGACAGCGCGTGCAGATGGCGGAAGGTGCGCAAGCCCACCCGCCGGGTCGCCCGCTGCTGGACGGCGGCGAACACCGCATCGCGCAACTCGGCGAAACCCGACGAGGCCACCCGCAGCAACCCGTAGCCCAGGATCAGCGCCACCGGCACGGCGAGCGCGACGCCCGCGCCCTTCGGCGCCAGCGCGTCGACGGCGCGGCCGTAGACGACCGGCAGGAGCACGGTCGCCCCCTTTGCCGCCACCAGGAACAGCATGGCGACGGAGACGCGCACCCGCGAGCCGATGTCATTCTTCGGCCACAGATAGGGGAGAAGGCTGCGGATAGTCTGCCAATGTGGCCGGCGCGGCGGGCGGTGCGCGGATGCCTGCGCCGCAGCGGCCGGCGCGGATGACGGGGAGCTTACCATGCCGAAGGATGTGGCATCGGGGGAGGCGATTGGAAAGCCGTCCCGGACTGACGGGCCGGCCCAGGGGAAAGTTCCGGACAGTCTGTTGCGCCACCTGCGCGCCTGCCGCAACGCCGTTCTGCCCGGCAGGCGGACGGCGTTGCGGATCGGCGGCGCGATCGCGGGCTGGGTCACGGCGGGGTTCGCCGTGGTGCTGCGCGATCAGCCAGCGATCGTCGCCGGGCCGGACGGGCTGCGGCTGGCGGCGCCCGAGCTTCTGCCGGCGCTCGCCCGGGGACTCGCCGAGGCCGGGCATTTCCGCTGGCGGGGGGAGGCGTTCGACGTGCGGGCCGACCCGAACGGGCCAGCGCTGGCGCAGATCGACCGCGGCGCGCTGCCGGCCTTCGGGATCGCCGCCGTGGGCGTGCATGTGAACGGGCTGGTGGAGGGTCCGGACGGGCCGCTGGTCTGGGTGGCGCGGCGGGCGGCGAACAAGAGCCTCGATCCGGGCAAGCTCGATCATCTGGTGGCCGGCGGCGTGCCGGCCGGGCTGAGCCCGGCGGAGACGTTGGTAAAGGAGGCGGCGGAGGAGGCGGCGATCCCGGCGGCGCTGGCGGCGACGGCGCGGCCGGTGGCGACGATCGACTACGCGATGGAACGGCCGGAGGGGCTGCGGCGGGACCGGGTGCTGGCGTACGACCTGGTGCTGCCGGAGGGGTTCCGGCCGAGGCCGGCGGATGGGGAGGTGGAGAGTTTCGATCTTTGGCCGCTGATGCGGGTGGTGGAGACGGTGCGGCGGACGGATGATTTCAAGTTCAATGTGAATCTGGTGCTGATCGATCTGTTTTTGCGGCGGGGGATGATCGGGGGAGCGGAGGCGGGGGTGTTGCGGGCGGCGCTGTGAGGGGGGCGGTTCGAATGTCGGTTCGCGACCTGAAGCGGACATTGGGCACGGTCGCGGGTAATCCTACGTCGTCCGGAGCGCTTTGTGCCAGCCGGGATCGTCCGCGCTGGCCCTGCCGGCGCGGCGGGGCTGGCTTATACGAGGCGGCTCCGGACGCTGTGCCGGAACCGGCGTGCAACCAAAGCCGGGAACCTACGGATTGGCGGTGCATGGGCCGCCCACGAACTCCAATCGCGTTCGACCTTCGACAGGAGCCCGGCGCGGGAGAGCCGCACGCCGGGATCTGTGCGGGGGGGCCGGGGCAACCCGGTCCCCTACCGCGACGGGGCCGAAGCCGGGGGCGGACTTCTTCGCAACGCCCCG
>JABBNW010000327.1 GCA_019352115.1 Pseudomonadota bacterium | reverse complement strand
TTTCTGTTTAGAGCACCAGGTGGGATCGCTGTTTGGGACCGCTCGATCGCCCCTGCCGGCTTCAACGCGACTGGATTGTCGGAGGAGGAAGCCGGCAGCCACTACGGCGGCGGCAAAACCGGACGCCGCCCCGACGCCGAGCGCCCAGCGGGGGCCGAATTTATCGGCGACCCATCCGACGATTGGCGCGCCGATCGGCGTGCCCCCGAGCCCTATGCCGATGCGAAGCGCCATCACTCGCCCGCGCATGGACGGCTCGGTCGAGAGTTGCATCAGGCTGTTGGTCGCGTTGGTGAAGGTCAAAGCGGCCACGCCGATCACGACGAGAGCGCCGGCGAAGAGCCAATAGCTTGGCGCAAAGGCGGCGAGAGCGCAGCCGAGTCCGAAGACGCCAGCTCCCAGCAGGAGCGAGCCGAATCCGATCTTGTCACGGCCGGCGGCTATCAAGGCGCCAGACATCGTGCCTATCGCCATGATCGACGACAGGAGGCCGAACTCGCGCGCGCCCGCGTGGAAGACCCCGACCGCCATCGTTGAGATGAAGATCGGGAAATTCAGACCGAACGTCCCGATCAGGAACAGCATGACCAGGATCGTCTTGAGATCCGGGCGGCCCCACACGTAGCGGGAGCCTTCGAGGAAGCTCCCCTTGGCGCGTGCCACCCGCGCGTTGGGACGCAGCTCGGACACCCGCAGCCGGGAGAGGGACATCAGCACCGCGACGAACGAGGCCCCGTTGATCACGAAAGCCCAGCCCGTGCCGATCGCAGCGATGGTCAGGCCAGCGATCGCCGGCCCGACCATCTGCGCGGCGTTGAAAGAGGTCGAGTTGAGCGCGACCGCGTTCGGCAGGTCCTCGTCGCCGACCAGCGCGGCGACGAAGGTCTGGCGCACGGGGGCGTCGAACGCGGCGGCGCAGCCCTGAAGAAAGGCGAGGACATAGACTTGCCAGAGCTGGACGACGCCGGCGACCGTGAGGCCTCCCAGGATCAGGGCGAGGGCGCCCATCGCCGCCTGGGTCGCGATCAGCAGCTTGCGCTGGTTGAAATGGTCGGCGGCGAAGCCTGTCCACGGCAGGAGGAGAAGCTGCGGCCCGAACTGAAGCGCCATGACGACGCCCACGGCCGAGGCGCTGTGGTGCGTGAGCTGGGTAAGCACGAGCCAGTCCTGGGCCATGCGCTGCATCCACGTCCCGACATTCGACACGAGCGCGCCGGCGGCCCAGAGACGGTAGTTGGAGCTCCTGAGCGAACGGAAGACGCCGGCGCCCGGGGTGCTCAAGACCGAGCCGGCGAATTGCCGCCATTGAAGCGGCCGAACTGCCGCGCCGCCATGACGGCCAGCAGGAACACGCCGAGTCCCAGCGCCGCAACGTCCGAGCCGTCACGCAGATCGAAGTCGCCGACACGACAAACGAGAAGATAGCCGACGACGAGGTTGAAGAAACCCCAGAGCACGTTGACGGTCGAGGAGGAAAGACCTTGCCCAGCCGGCTTGGCGAACGGGCTCTGGAACGGCCTGCCCATCATGCCGCTGACGACGTGCGGAACGGCGTTGGCCAGGAACGCCCCGCCGAAGAAATAGGACACCAGATAAAGCCACGACATGTCACGCGCCCCTCGTCTGCAGGAGGTCGATGATCTCCTGGCCGGTTCCGGTCTCTCCCAGCCGTGGGAAGACGTTCTTGATGCTATAATCTTGAGCCTCCGGACGCATGTCGGTCATGGCGTCGATGGCGAGGGTGACGTTGAACCCCCGCTCGTAGGCTTGGCGTGCAGTCGCCTCCACGCCCGTCCCGGTGGCGACGCCGAGGACGACCACCTGGGTGACGCCCGCCGCCTTGAGCCGGTCTTCGAGGTCCGTACTGGCGAAGGCGCCCCAAGTCTGTTTGGTCACGACGATGTCGTCTGGCTGTTGGTCGAGTTCAGGGATGAAGTCGGTGAAGCCCTCGGGAAACACGCCGCTGTGACGCCGCGGCTGCTCCGTGCGCCCGGGCGCGCCGCCGGCGACGTTGATCAGCACGACCGGCAGGCCGTGCTTACGGAAGGCGTCGATCAGCGCCCGGGCCCGATCCACGATGTCTCTGATGGGATGGGTGAAGGGCGAGCCGACAAGGCCCTTCTGCAGGTCGACGACGAGCAGGGCGGTATTCGGGTCGAGGGTCGTCAGCGCCATGGGGTGTCCTCTTGAGAGACGTGATTGCGGCGAGTTCGCGCGAGCCGCTCAGTCGTCGACGAGCCGGTTGAGCAGTCCGGCTGCCATGGCGACGACTTCCATTTCGTCGACGGAAAGCCGCGCCTGGAGTCTTCGTGACAGCCAATCCTGCCGCGCGGCGCGTCCCTCCTGAACCCATTGGCGGCAGGCATCCGTGAGCGACAGGAGGATCCGTCGCCCGTCGGTCGGATCCGGCGCGCCGCTCACCAGACCTGCGGACTCGAGCGCAGCGATGACCGTGGCCATGGACTGCGGGCGCATGCCCTCCGCACGCGCGAGGCTCGATGTTGTGGCCTGACCGTCTTTTTCGAGGCGAAGGAGCACCGACACCTGGGACGGCGTCAGATCTCCAACGTCTGCCTGCTCGCGCAGGCGGCGCTTCAGCTTGCCGACCAAGGCTCGGAGTTCGGCCGCCAAGGCGGAGGCGCGCGCGGAACGGGAGTCGTCTGACGGAGCATCCATGACAAGCAAATGCCATATATGCAGGTAAACTGTAAAGTTAAATTTTGCAGTTTATCTGTCGATCTGACTGGCCCGCTTCCGGGTCTGGCGCGTTCGATCGCTCCGTCTCCTCGCGACCCCAGAACTTTGACATCAACAGGTGGTTCATCATGTATCATACGGTCCCGCTTCGGGTTCGACTCTTGCCCTTGCGTGCCGGCCCGGCGCCTCCCGTCGGGGCCGACCATGGCGGGGAGGGTTCGAGGCTGGCAGTGAGTCAGCCTCCTGGCGGTCGGGTATGACTTCGACCCGCAATTCGTCTGCCCCATCGCGCCGACGGAGGCTGCGGCGGTCAACGGATCCGTGGCCCCGCACCCGTGTCGAAAATTTTTCCTTTCCTCCATGCTGTCGATCCGGCGCACGCGGTTAGTATTCGGGGCGCGCCGCTCCGGGGGCGCGACCTCCCGGCAACGAATTGTTGAAGCCGGCTCACGCCAACGTGGATCGTGGACGCCCCCTCGGATCGGGATAAGGGCCGCATGCTCAAGCTGAATGCATCGACTGACGTGGCCGGCCTCACGCCCGCCGCGCGCAACACCTTGCGCCACCTCGTCAGCCTGTTCGGTTTGATCTGGCTGATCAACGCCGGGTTCCAGGCTTCCGCCTGGCTCTGGGAACCGGACCATCGCGGCAGCGCGGCGCTACTGGCGGTCTTCACCAAGGCGATCAAGGCGGCACCGGGATGGCTGCGGCCGCTGCTGATCGGGATTACATCGGCCGTGCGCGGGATCGGACCGCATTGGGTCGCGTTGGGAATGGTGCTGATCGCTCTGCTGCTTGGGCTGGCACTGATCTCCCGCATCGGCCTCGTCGCGGCGTGCTGGCTGGGCATTGCCTACAGCCTGGTCTGCTGGGTCGCGCTCTGCGCGCTCGGCTACCCATATGCGGGCGGGCAGACGGACCCGGGCGTGTTCCCCGCCTATGTCATCGCCTTCGTCTTCGTGCTGAGCATCATCCCGACGATCTCCGGCCCGGCCCTCGTGCCCCGCGTCGGGCTCTGGACCGCCGGGCGGCTACTGTTCGGCCTGCTGTGGGCGTTCGACGCCGTGCTCAAATGGATGCCATATTTCCTGAACCACTTCCTCGATCAGTTGGCCCCCGCGGCGCAGGGCCAGCCGGCCTGGATCGCGGGCTATATCGGCCTCATCATCCTCGTCGTGAAGGCTGTAGGACCGCTGCTGGTCGCGGTCGTCATCGCCTTGGTGGAAACCGCGATCGCCGTCAGCCTGCTGACCGGGCGATGGCTGATCCTGTCCGTGCCGCTCGGGTTTCTGTACGCGCTGGCGGTGTGGACGTCGGCGGAGGGTTTCGGCGGCCCCTACAGCCGCGCCGGCACCGGGGTACGCGGCAACGTGCTGGGCAACGTCCTGATCTACGCCGTCGTCTTCCTGATCATGCTGGTGCC
>JABBNW010000326.1 GCA_019352115.1 Pseudomonadota bacterium | reverse complement strand
ATTTTTGGCTCGTCGTCTGCGTAAATCTTCGTCGATCGACTTCCAAACTCTTCCAGGAGAAGGCTCGTGGCAGTTGGTTTTTGCTTTGCGGCCGGAACCCGGCTTTTGACAGTTAGGGGTGAAGTTCCAGTCGAAGATCTACGTGAGGGGGAGTCAATTGTGACACTTGTTGGCACCAGTCGGGCGCTACGTCCGGTGGTGTGGATCGGGAGACGCCAAGTTGATCTCGTGGCGAGCCCTGAGCCGGAGTTGTCTGCCCCAGTGCGGATTCGACGCGATGCGTTTGCGGAGAATATCCCAGGGCGCGATGTATGGCTGTCCCCCGATCACCGCGTTCTTGTGGACGGCAGGCTGATCCCGGTGCGCTTGCTGGCGAACGGAATGACGATCACGCACGAGCGCGACGTGACTTCGGTGCGCTATTTTCACGTCGAACTCGAGTCTCACGCGATTATTTTGGCGGAAGGGTTGCCCGCCGAAACCTTTCTGGATGAGCTTGGTGATCGGAGCTTCTTCTCCAATTCCGATGGTCCTGTGAGCTTGCAGCCGAACCTGGGCAAGATTGTCGGTCCGGAAGCGGCGGCACGAGCTTGCGCTCCGCTCGCCATGACGGCCGCCGAATCGGAGCCGGCATGGCGTTCGTTGGCAGACCGCGCACGCGCGCTCGGCTTCGTGCCCGTGCAGTGGGACACGACGTCCGATCCAGATTTGCGGATGGTCGTCGATGAGCATGAAATCCGGCCTCTCGTGGAAGAAGCAACGCGCTGCGTGTTCGCGCTGCCGGCAGGCACGCAGTCGATCCGGCTTGCCTCGCGCGCCTCGGTCCCGTTCGACCTCGACCGTGCGCATGAGGACTGGCGGAACCTCGGCGTTGGCGTGACGAAGCTGGTTTATCGCGTAGGCGCCGATCAGATCGAAATCCCGGCCGATCACCCGTCACTGATTCGCGGCTGGCACGATGCCGAGACCGACGGCAGCACCATGTGGCGCTGGACCAACGGCTCCGCCCATCTGCCCCTGCCGACGCCGATTGGGGCCGGCGGTGCCATCCTCGAACTGCATCTGTTCGGGCATGCGACCTATGCCGTTACGGAAGAGGACGCGGAGACGCAGCGCCGCGTCGCCTGACCAGTCGTTAGACGGGACGGCTCCGCCAAAGGGGTAAGTAGCAAGCGCCGCGTTATGCCTCGGGACGGCAAGTGTGGCGCCTTACCTGCCTCTCTCAAGCGATCAGGCAGTCTGTGGCGCCCTGCCAAGTATCGTCCCCCTGCCCGCCTCGACTTCGTCGCCCCATGACCAGCAGCGCGCCGGGGTCGTCTCGATGCCACGCCCGCCAACGCTGTTCATGCGAATTCACAAGACTGCCGGCGAGGCGCTCGCGAAACAGATTTGCGATCGCCTGCCGGCCGGATCGGCGTGCCCCGAGCCATTTGAGTGGCAGGTGCGGAACCTACCGCCGGCGACGCTGCGACGGTACAGCTTCTTCCAGGGGCACATCAGCCCGGCCGCGTTGTCAGCGGCATTTCCACATCTCCGCGTGTTCACCATGCTCCGTGCCCCGAGGGAACGGTTGCTGTCGTGCTTTTACTATTGGAAAGCAGGATCGAAGATAGCCAGCAGCGCCTTCTTCGATGCGATAGCTCCCCTGTCGCTGCTTGAATTCCTACGCTCGGAAGAACCGATCATTCGTCGCGTCACCTGGAATGTGCAGGCCAGATTGCTTGCAGGCGGCCAGTTCGGCGGCGCAGACCCTCTCCGGCAGAATGTTTTTGGCCCATGGCTCGCCGGGCGCGATCTGGCCACCGAGGCGATTCGCGCGATGGACTGCTTTGCCTTCATCGGAATCGCGGAGCGGTATGAGATTTCGCTTCGAGCGGCCTACGCGCTACTGGATCTGGGCGAACCGCCGCCGCCGGAGCGGATCAACGTGACGGCGGGACGGCCGGCCAGCTACCAAGCGCTGCTGGAGACCCCAGAGATCGCCGACGCGCTCGCGCGGCTGACCGAGGCCGATCAGGTCGTTTACGAGGCTGCTTGCCACAGATTGACCTGATTGCGGGACCCGTTGCGGCAGATGACCCGCCGCAGGCAATTCCGAACCGACGGACAGACGCGCATCCCTCCACGGCTCCAGCAACGAGTTGCATGGCGTTCGCTGCCGTGCCATCGCCGACGGCCCCGCCGTCATGGCCACGCTTACTCCGGGGCGGACAGCGCGTAGCCGAGCCGCGTGATCACATCCCCGTAGCGTGCTTCGAACGCTGCAACCTGGGCCGCGGAAAGCACGTCACGCCATTTCGACACGCTGCGCGAATGGATCTGCGGCCTGGCCGCGATTCCGTCGTCGCCCATCCTGCCCATGTCTTCGCTCGCCGCCATCTCGACCGCCGCTTCGACCTCGGCCGGCGCGAACCCAAGATGACGGAAGACCCCCTGCATGGCGGCATCGTAGCCGGACATGATCGTTTCCAGCTTGATGTCCGGAACCGCCAACGGCGGCCAACGCCAGCCGCGCATCGCCTCCAGCGTACATCCCGTATAGCCGGCGAGTTCGAACGCAAGCCCGTCCGCCTGATCCCGATCGAGCAGGTTTTGCTGGTAGGACTTGCCATTCAATCCGGCCAGGTAGGCGCGCTTCCAGGCCTCCGGCTGATGCTGGAACGAAAAATCCACGCGCGGATAGTCGATCGGCGGCGTGGCGTCGAAATCCGTGTTGACGCACCAGCCCTCCCCGGTGCGGCGGTGATACAGATACCCGGACACCCAGATGTCGCGCGGATCGCGCACCACCCGGATCGCGCGGAACGGACGGGTCGGCAACGCTTCGATCAGGGAATGGGCCAGCAGCACGATGTCGGCGTCGGGGTCGATCTGCGTGACAAGCCCGTACTGGGTGACGACCCGCAGCCCCAATCGCTCGGCGACCTGATTCATGACCGCCAGGAACAAGCTCGTTCCGGTCTTGTGGTAGCTGAAAACCAGCCGTTGAGGCGTCATGCCGCTTGTCCGTTCCCGATCGATCAAGGCGCGGAAACGCGTAGGGTCCCCTTCGCCTGCGCGCCGAGGCCTAGCCGGCAGCCCCCTACCGGATCAACCCCGTCAGCGGGCTCGACGGATCCGCCCCCATCCGCCGCGGCATCCTCCCGGCCAGATACGACAGCCGCCCCGCCTCCACCGCCAGCTTCATCGCGCGCGCCATCCGCACCGGGTCCTTCGCATGCGCGATCGCCGAGTTCAGCAGCACCGCGTCGCACCCCAGCTCCATCGCCACGGCCGCGTCGGACGCCGTGCCCACGCCGGCATCGACCAGGAACGCAACCTTCGCCTGTTCCCGCATCATCCAGATCATCGCCGGGTTCTGGATCCCCAGCCCCGAGCCGATCGGCGCCCCCAGCGGCATCACCGCCACGCAGCCCATCGCCTCCAGCCGCCCCGCCGCCACCGGATCGTCGGCGCAATAGACCATCACCTCGAACCCGTCCTTGATCAGCGCTTCCGCCGCCGCGAACGTCGCCGGCATGTCGGGATAGAGGGTCGGCGGCGGCCCGAGCACCTCCAGCTTCACCAGGTTCCACCCGCCCGCCTCGCGCGCCAGGCGCAAGGTGCGCACCGCCTCGTCCGCGGTGTGGCAGCCGGCCGTATTGGGCAGGTAGGTGATCTTCCGGGGATCGACGAAATCCTGCAGCATCGGCGCCTTGGGATCGGACAGGTTCACTCGCCGCACCGCGACGGTGACGATCTCCGCCCCGCTCGCCGCGATCGCTGCCGCCGTTTCCTCCAGGTCCTTGTATTTGCCGGTGCCGACGATCAGGCGGGAGCGGAAGCGACGGCCCGCCACCTCCCAGGTGTCGTCCGCGGACAGGGTCGCGTCCATGTTCAGCCTCCGCCGATGAAATGCACGATCTCCAGCGCGTCCCCGGCCGCCAGCCACACCTCGGCATAGGTGGAGCGCGGCACGATTTCCAGGTTCCGCTCCACCGCGACCTTGCGCGGGTCGAGATCGAGGCCGGCCAGCAGCCCGTGAACCGACAGCGGCCCGTCGAAGCTGCGCGCCTCCCCGTTCACGGTCACATCCAGCACGGTGCGCATGAGCCGACTATGGGGCGGCGCCACCGTGGCGACAAGACCGCCGGCCG
>JABBNW010000039.1 GCA_019352115.1 Pseudomonadota bacterium | reverse complement strand
CTAGATCATGACCGTCGACAAGGCCGTCTTCTCCTTCGCCGGCATCATGGTGCTGGCGAGCCTCGCGCTGGGCTGGTTCGTCAGTCCGTGGTTCCTGTTGCTCACGGCGTTCGTGGGACTCAACCTGTTGCAGGCGGGCATCACGGGGTTCTGCCCGGCGGCGCGGGTGTTCAAGGCGCTCGGCCTGCCGGTGGGGTGCGCGTTCCAGTAGGCGCGGCCCTCAGCCGGCGCTGCCCCTGCCGGCGGCCTTGGCTGCCCGGCGCGCCCGCGTGCGCGGCATCTGCGCATAGGCGGTGCCGACGAGGGTCACGGCCGCGTTCAGCGCGACGGCAAGCAGGCCCGTGTAGATGCCGACCTGCGTTCCGCCGAGGATCACCTGGTGCACCGGCACCAGACCATCGCCGAACACGGTCGCGGTGCCCCAGACGGTTCCCGCCAGCCAACCGGCCAGCAGCGCCGGCGCGCTGAGCCCCGGGAGGAACAGGCCGAGGATCACCGCCGGCAGGGTCTGCAGGATCCAGAGCCCGCCCAGCAACTGTAGATAAACGGCGTATGTCACCGGCAGGAAGATGACGAACAGCAGCGCGCCCACTTTCATCAGCAGCGAGACCAGCTGGGCGACCTCGGTCTCCTCCCGGGCGGTCGCGGCGGGGTGGACATAGGCAAGCCAGATGTTGCGCGAGACCAGGTTGGCGGCGCCGATCGACATGACGGTGGCCGGAACCAGCGCGCAGACGGCGATCGCGGCCAATGCGAAACCGACGAACCACGGCGGGAACATCGCGGCCAGCAGCGCGGGCACGACCATGTTCGGTTCCGCGACGGTGATCCCGGCGGCCAGCGCCATATAGCCCATCAGCGCGATCATTCCGAGCACGAGCGTATAGGCCGGCAGGAGGATCGCATTGCGCCGGATGGTCGCCGCACTGCGGGCGGCGAAGACGCCGGTCAAAGTGTGCGGATAGAGGAAGGCGGCGAGCGCGGAGCCCAGCGCGAGCGTCGCATAGGGCACGACCTGCGCCGGCGCGAGC
Organism: Pseudomonadota bacterium; assembly: GCA_019352115.1. Taxonomy (GTDB): domain Bacteria; phylum Pseudomonadota; class Alphaproteobacteria; order Acetobacterales; family Acetobacteraceae; genus JAJZVS01. The sequence goes on along the minus strand of JABBNW010000039.1, from coordinate 24,148 downwards.
AGCAGGCGGCCGGTCCCGCGGGCGGCGAGCGTCCGGCCGGCGGCATCGAACACCGCCGCATAGCCGCCGAGCCGCGCCGGGATCACCGCCACCGCCGCCAGCACCACGATGTAGATCATCAGGTCCTTGACGAGCGCGATCAGCGCCGGCGCGCGCAGGCCGGAGAAATACGTGTAGAGAGCCAGCGCAACGAACGCGATCAGCAGCGGCAGTTCGCCGGAGAGGCCGAGCGCCTGGCTCACGATCTCCAGCCCCACGAGTTGCAGCGCAATATAGGGCATCGTCGCGATGCAGCCGGACAGCGCCACCGCGAGGGTGAGCGCGCGCGTGCCGTAGCGGATCTGTACCACGTCGGCCGCCGTGACGCAGCCGTGCCGGTGCGCGAAGCTCCAGAGCTTCGGCATCGCCGCGAACACGATCGGATAGACGATGATCGTATAGGGCAGCGCGAAGAACCCGCCGGCGCCGGTCCCATAGACCAGCGCGGGCACGGCGATCACCGTATAGGCCGTATAGAAATCGCCGCCGAGCAGGAACCAGGTGATCCAGGTTCCGAACTGCCGCCCGCCCAATCCCCATTCGCCGAGCTCGGCCATCGGCCGGCCGCCGCGCTTCCACCAGCGGGCGGAAATTCCGAGGGCGGCGGCGAGGCCGAGGAACGACAGGCAGACGATGATTTCAATCGGCGGGGTCCGCATCGTCATGCGGTTGCGCCTTGTATGTCAGCCAGATCAGGAAGGAGCTGAGGGGAATCCAGGCGAACTGGTACCAATAGAAGAACGGGAACCCCAGGAACGTGGGGCGGGTCACGTCGTAGAACGGCACCCAAAGCAGAGCGATGAACGGCAGCAGAAGCAGGACCCACATCGCGAATCTCCATCAAGCCTCCATCGTCCGGCCGGCACGCACGGGCAGGCCAGTCTTGATCGCACCCGAGGCTGGGGCCGCACCGAAGCTTGGGGCAGCGCCGAAGTCTGATCGACGAGACCTTAAAAATCGGTTACACGATCGGGTGGCCCGTCGGGTAACCGTATCGTAACCTGTGCAGTACTACAAGGTTGTGCGGCGGCCGACACAAGAAACCGGAGGATGTTACGACGTCCGAAGCTCTGTCCGGAGACCCACGGCCCGCGGCCGGGGCGCCGCGCACCCGCGTCGCCGGTGCCTGGGGGCGTCTTGGCGTCGCGGGGCTGCGATGGCGCCAGCGCCTCATGCGTCCGCGCCCGGGCCTCATTCTCGGCTGGATGATCATGGCGGTCGCGGTCGCGTCCGACGGGCTTACCCTGCTCAACGGGTCAAGCTTCATCCACCGTTCGGTCCGGGTCCAGGCACAGGATCTGCTGACCAGCGAACAATGGCTGGTACGCGACATGATCGCGCAAGGGGACGGCACGCGGGACGGGACGGCGGATGCCGCCGGCCTGCGTCGGCAGGTCGCCGGGCTCGCGGTCGGGTTCGCCGGCCGGATCGGCTACCTGCCCGCGGCGGCGGGTGGACGGATCGCCACCGGCTCGTTCTCCGACCTGCTGCCGCCCGCCCTGGCGCGGCAGGTGCGCGCCGCGGGGCAGCCGCTGTTCCAGGAGCGATGGGTTGCCGGCAAGCGGTGGTTCGCTCTCTACACGCCGATCGACGTCGCGGCGTCCGGCGGCACTACGGGGCCGCCGCGCACGGGGGTGCTGCTGCTCGCTATTCCGGCCGCGCCGCTCGAATCCCAGGCCGCGACCGAACGCGACGGGCTGATCGGCACTGCGCTGCTGACCCTTATTCTGCTCGGCTATGCGCTCGTGGGCGTCAGCCAATGGCTCGGTATCCAGTTCGAAGGGCGTGAAGCGCGGCTCGCCACCGCCAAGGCCGAGCTTGAACTCGCGCTCGGCCACATGTCGGACGGTCTCTGCGTGTTCGATCGCAACGATTGCGTGACGGTGTTCAACCGCCAGCTCTGCGACATCCTGGGCCTGCCGCCGGACGCGGTATGGCGGGGTGCGCATTATTCCACCCTGCTGGCATCGAGCATCGCCACCGGCAACCATCGTGGTCGCGATGTCGGCGAAGTCATGGCCGAACGGCGCGCCCTCATCGCCAGCGGGCGGCCGGTGAAGGTCCAGCAGGAGGCGCAGGACGGGCGCATCGTCGAAGCGGTCTTCTGCCCGGCCGCCGACGGCGGCTGGCTGGTTACCTGCGCCGACATCACCGAACGGCTGCGGATACAGGAACAGATCGCCCACATGGCCGAGCATGACCCGCTCACGGGCCTGCCGAACCGGGCAGCGTTTTCCGCGCGGCTCGCGACCGAAGTGGCGCAGGCGACCGCGGTGCGGCCGCTCGCGCTGCTCTGGCTCGATCTCGATCGTTTCAAGCATCTCAACGACACCCGCGGTCATCCGGCCGGCGATCAGTTGTTGCGCATCGTTGCCGACCGGCTGCGCCGGTCGCTGCGGCAGACCGATGGCGCCGCATACCGGCTGGGCGGCGACGAGTTCGCCGTCGTGCTGGCCGGTCTCGGCCCGCCGGAGGCCACCCGCATCGCCCGCCGCGTCCTGCGCGTGCTGAACCAGAGCTGCGAGATCGCCGGCCAACCGTATCGGGTCCATGCCAGCATCGGGCTCGCGCTGGCGCCGGCGGATGCGACGGATCCGGACCGCCTCATGAGCCGCGCCGACCTCGCCCTCTACGCCGCCAAGGCGTCGGGTCGCAACGCCGTGCGCTGCTTCGGGCCCGAGATCGAGGACCGGGCGACCGGCCGCGCAACGATGGAACGGGCGCTCCAGGGTGCGCTGACGGAGGGCCAGTTCGCGCTGTGGTACCAGCCGATCCTTGCGCTGCCCTCGCGCGAACTGGTCGGTTTCGAGGCCCTGCTGCGGTGGAACCACCCCGATCGCGGCCTGATCGCGCCGGGCGCATTCATCCAGGTGGCGGAAGAAACCCAGTTGATCGAGGAGATCGGCGCCTGGGCGCTGGCCGAGGCCTGTGCCGAAGCCGCCGGCTGGCCGGCCGCGGTCGGCGTCGCCGTGAACCTGTCGACGCAGCAATTGCGCCGACCGGGTCTTGCCGCGCAGGTCGAGCGCGCCCTGCGTGACGCCGATCTCGACGCGGCGCGGCTGGAACTGGAGGTCACGGAAACCGCCATCATCCAGGACCCGGACGCGGCCTTCGCCCTGCTGGCCGCGATCCAGGCGCGCGGGGTGCGGATCGCGCTCGACGATTTCGGCACCGGCTATTCGTCCCTGAGCTTCCTGACCAGGTTCAAGTTCGACACGATCAAGATCGACCGCTCGTTCATCTGCGACATGGCGAGCCGGTCGGAATGCGCGGCGATCGTGGATGCGGTCAGTTCGCTCGGCACCCACCTCGGGCTGGTGACGACCGCCGAAGGGATCGAGACGGCGGAACAACTGCGCCGGGTGGGCGAGCTCGGTTGCCGCCGGGCGCAAGGGTTCCTGCTCGGTCGGCCGCTACCGGCAGCCGAGGCCCGCGCGCTGGCGTGGTCACGCCTGCCGGTGGAGGCGCCGGCGGACGCCGCCGTCGCGGCGTGCGACGGCGGCTGACGGGCGCGCTTTCACACGCTCTCAGGCCGCCGCCAGGGCGCCGACCGCCGCATTGTCCAGCTCCGACGCCGCGAATCCCTCGAACGCCAGCAGGTGCCACAGCGCCAGGCTGTGGTCGAAACGGCCGGAGGCGTGTTCGTCCAGCAAGCGGGTGATCGCGGCGGGCTCGAACAGCCCGGTGTCAAGCAGGCTCGGACCGAGCAGCCGGGTGCGCAACCGGCCCGTTTCCCGGCGGAACAGGCCGGCGAGCGACATGGCGAAACCCTGTTTCGGCCGATACAGCACCTGCCGCGGGAGCAGCGGTTCCAGCGCGCGCTTGAGCACGTATTTGCCCTCCCCCCCGCGCAGCTTCAGCGCCGTCGGCAACGACAGGCCGAACTCGACGAAGCGGTGGTCGAGGAACGGCGCCCGCACTTCCAGCCCGTTCGCCATGCTGGCGCGATCGACCTTGGTCAGCATCGCCCCGGGCAGCCAGGTCGCGAGATCGACGTATTGCGCCTGGGTCAGCGGCTCCTCGCTGCCGCTTTCCTCCATCAATCCGGCGATGCGCGCCGTCGGGTCGTAGCCGTCCAGCGCGGCGCGCAGCGGGGCCGCGAACAGCGCCCGCCGCGCCTCCGCATGCACCCGCGCGACCGTCCGGTAGTAGCCGAGCGCGCTGTCGAGGCTGAGTTCGGTCAAGGTGTGCTTTGCCCGCAACCAGCGCGGCGCGCGATCGAGCTTGGGATAGATCGCGGCCAGCCGCCCGATCGCGCCGCGCCGTACCGACGCGGGGAGGAAGCTGCGCGCCGCCTCCACCAGCACGTGCCAGCGGTAGCGCCGATAGCCCGCGAAGACCTCGTCCCCGCCGTCGCCGGAGATCGCGACCTTCGCATGCCGGTGGGCGAGCGCGCAGACATGGTAGGTGGGCACGGCCGATTGGTCGCCGAAGGGCTCGCCGAAGATGCGCCCCTGCTCGCGCGCCGCATCGATGTAGTCGATCGCCGCCGCCTGTTCGGTATGCTGGGTGGTGCCGTAGCGCTGCGCCACCATCGTCGCGAACGGGGTTTCGTCCTCGCTGCCGGGAAAGCCGATGGTGAAGGTGTCGATACCGGTGCGCAACCGGGCCGCGGTGGCGACCACGGCGCTGGAATCGACGCCGCCCGACAGGAACGCGCCGAGCGGCACGTCGGCGATCAGCCGCGCCGCCGTGGAGTCGTTCAGCCGGCGCAGGACCTCGGCCGTCGCGGTGGCCTCGTCGATCGGCACGGTCGCGGTGGCGGCGCGCCAGTAGCGCCGCGGCGCCGCCATCCCCTGGCCGCGCCGCAGCAGCAGCGCGTGCGCCGGCGGCAGGCGGCGGACGTCGCGATAGATCGTGTCCGGATCGGGCACGTAGCCGTAGGCGAAGAAATCCTCCACCGCCTCCGGCGCCAGCCGCCGCGACAGCTCCGGCACCATGCGCAACGCGGCCATTTCCGAGCCGAACACGAACCGCCCGTCGTCCAGCGCCGCATAATAGAGCGGCTTCTTGCCCATGCGGTCGCGCGCCAGGAACAGCGCCCCGCGGGTCCGGTCCCACAGGGCGAAGGCGAACATGCCGTCCAGCTCGGCCAGGCAGTCCGGCCCCCACTGCTCCCAGGCGTGGATGATCGTCTCGGTATCGCAATGCGTGCGGAAGACGTGCCCGGCCGCTTCCAGGCGGGGACGCAGGGACTGGAAATTGTAGATCATGCCGTTGAAGACGATCGCCACCGCGCCGTCTTCATTGTACATCGGCTGCTGGCCGCCGGTCGGATCGACGATCGCCAGGCGGCGGTGGCCGAGCGCGACCCCGGGTTCCTCATGGAATCCGTCGCCGTCCGGACCGCGATGCGCGATCGCCGTGGTCATCCGCCGCAGCAGCGCGCGATCCATTGGCCGCTGCCCGACCAGGTCGAAGATACCCGTTATTCCGCACATGTCCGGCCCCGCGGCAGGTGAATGCCCATCCTACCAGGAACCGTCGCCCCGATCCTACCGGGAAGCCACCGGCGCATGCGGTCCGTGCACGGCGACGAACACCTGCGGCGCCGCGAAGGACAGCCAGACCCGCCGGTGCAGCAGGAAATCCTCGCCCACCAGCCCGTCCCCGACCCCGGCCGGCAGCGGGATGATCGGCAACAACGGGTTCCGCGCCACCCACGGCCCGACCTGGAGGGAGCGGAACTGCTGCAGGCGCACATGCACCGCCGTAGGGGCGGCGCCGCGGGCCAGCGCGAACCGATCCGCCGCCAGCGCCGAGGGCGTGATGCCGGCCCTGAGCGCGAGCCCGAGGCCGATCGCCGTGGTCTGCGCGCCGGTATCGAGGGTCGCCATGCCGGCGGTGCCGTTCACCGCGATCGGCAGCCGCAGCCGGTTGTCCCCCCCTGTGACCCCCGGCAGTTCCACCGCGGCCCCGGCCCAGGGCGGCCGATCCAGCCGGCAGGCGGGATCGCGGTACAGCACCATGCGCCCGGCCGCGGCGTCGAGGTCGATGCCGAACAGGGTCAGCACGTCCGCACCCAGCATCCCGTCGGCGCCGCCGTGCAGCCCGGCGAGGCGGAACCGCCCCACGGTGATGCGCGGCATGGTGAAGGCGACGCCGGAGAGGGTGAAGCGGCGGACGATCGCATCGAACGCGGTCGTCGGGCCGCCGATCCCCCAGGTGCGGGTGCCGTGGGTCCGGTCGGTCGGCAGCGCCAACCGGCGCACCGCGGCTTCCGTCAGCAGGCTTCTTTGCGCGCCGGTATCCAGCACCAGGCGCACCGGCTTGCCGTCCACGCGCGCGGTGACGAACAGCAGCCCGTCGTAGGCCGTCACCGGCACGGTCGCGACCCGGCTCAGCACGCAGCCCGGCCCTGCCGACCCGCCGATGCGGTAGCCGCCGCCCGGCAGCGCCGTGCACCCGGCGAGCGCCGCCGCGCCCATCGCCGCGACGGCCAACCGCCATGCGCCCCGCGCCGCGGCGAGGCCACCGCGCGACCCGCGCGCGTCCCGTGCCGCCCGCCGGGTGCGGAGCAGATTCAAGCGATCGGCTTCGCTTTGAGCAGGTCGCGGATCTCGGCAAGCAAGGTCTCGGTGGGGCTCGGCCCGCTCGGCGCCGGCGTGTTGTGCAGCTTGAGGTGGGTGAGCGCCTTGATCACCCAGAAGATCGCAAACGCCACGATCACGAACTGGATGATCGCATTGATGAACAGGCCGATGTTGATCGTTGCCGCCCCAGCCGTCTTGGCGGCCGCGATGGTGGCGTAGTGATGCCCGTTCAGCGCGACGAACACGTTGGAGAAATCGATTCCGCCGACCAGCGCGCCGATCAGCGGGTTGATGATGTCCTTCACCAGGCTGTTCACCACGCCGGTGAAGGCGGCGCCGATGACGATGCCGACGGCAAGGTCCACCACGCTTCCGCGCATGATGAAGCCCTTGAACTCGCTCAGCCAGGACGGCGGGCGGATGGTTCGGAATCCGGACATGGACGCTCCTGTGCGGGCGGTGACGTGGGCGCGACGATTGCCCTCCATCATGACAGGAATTCCGCGACCGGGAGAAGGGTCGGCATGCCGCGGCCAGCGCTCGTGCCGGCGCCGAACCGTCGGGAGGCGGCCGGTCGCGGGGACTGCCGGCCGCGCGGCAGGGAGCATCGCGCTGTCGCGGCGCTCCGCGAAGGTGGATCGGAACCGCCCCGGCGGGGTGCGATCACGGCGTCGTGTTCGTCCGCGCCGCCCGCGGCCCCAGGATCGCGGCGGCCGCCCGGCGTTCGCGGGAGCGTGACCCGGTTTTCCTTGTCACACGAACGCATGACGTGTCAGGTGCGACGGATGCGGAGCGCGCTCGTCCTGTTGCTCGCCCTGTTGCCGGCTGTCGCCCGCGGCGGCACGCCGGCGACGGCTGATGCGCGCCTCGACTATCGGGCCTATGCCCACGGGCTGCCGGTCTTGCGCATGGAGGTGGCGCTGGCGCTGTGGCCTGGCGGCTACCAGGTGCACCTGCGGTATCGCACCGTCGGGCTGGTCGGGTTCTTCTACCGTGGCCGGCAGGAGGACCAGGTCGCCGGCACCTGGCACGACGGCCGCCCGCAGCCGCGGCTGTATCGGGCCGACGGGGTCTGGCACGGCACGATCCATCGCATGACGATGACCTATGCCGACGACCGGCCGGAACTGCGCAGCGTGCAGCCGCCGATTCGCGCACAACGCGAGCCGGTGCCGCAAGCCGAGCAGCGCGGCACCATCGATACCCTGAGTGCTCTGGTCGACCTGCTGCGCCGGATCGCCGCCACCGGCGGCTGCACCGATCGCGTGCGTACGTTCGATGGGCGCAGACTGAGCGTGATCTCCGCGCGCAACGCCGGCACGACCGTGCTGGCGCATCGGTCCGGGGCGGTCTTCGCCGGTCCCGCCCTGCGCTGCGACTTCACCGGGCGCATGCTGGCGGGGTTCCTGTATGGCCATCGGCAGCGCGACAGTAAGCCGTTGCACGGCTCCGCCTGGTTTGCCCCGCTGGTGCCGGGCGGGCCGCTGTGGCCGGTGCGGCTGCGCTTCCAGACCGACTGGTTCGGCAACGTCACCATGGTCCTGATCGCGAGCCATGCCGCCGCGTCCGCGGTCACGGCCGACCGGTCCCTCGGTCCGCACTGATCCGACGCCGGCCGCGATCGGGGCACCGGCTTGAGCACGGCCGGCGGGGTGGGCAGAGTGGCTGCCTCGGCTCCTCCAGGACTGTGAAGGAATGCTCCGTGCCGACACGCTATCCGAATGATGTCAGCAGCTTGCAAGGGACCTTCCCGCGCAGGCGCGCTTTCTTTCGCAAGCCCTGACCGCGCGATGGAGATATCGCTGTTCGCCGCTGCCTCCTTCGCCGCGCCGGCGGGGGGCCATGCCTACGCGCGATGCCTGATCGCGGCCCTGCGTGCCGGCGGCCATACGGTGGACCTGGTCGCGTTGCCGGGCGCCCATCCGCTGCCGGATGCCGCTGCGCGCGCCGCCGTGCTGGCCGCCTGGGCGGCGGTGCCGGCGGGGAACTGGCCGGTGATCGACGGGCTCGTGCTGCCGGCGTTCGCCGGGCACGGCGACGCGCTGGCGGCGCGGCCGACGATCGGGTTGATCCACCACCCGACCGCGCTGGAACCCGGACGGGGGGAGGCCGAACGCGCCGGGCTGCGCAACACGGAATTGCGCCTGCTGCCGCGGCTCGCCCGGGTGGTGGTGACGAGCGAGGCGACCGCGAGCCGGCTCGCCGCCGATTTCGGGGTCGATCCGGGGCGGATCGCGGTGGTGGTGCCCGGCTGCGACGACGCCCCGCGCAGCACGGGTTCGGACGGCCCGGGGTGTGCGATCCTGTCGGTCGGCGCGCTGGCCCCGCGCAAGGGCCACGACGTGCTGATCCGGGCGCTGGCGCGCCTGTTCGACCTCGACTGGCGCCTGACGATCGTCGGCCCGGAACGCGATCCGGCGCATGCGGGGGCGTTGCGCGGGCTTGTTGCGGCGCTGCGGGTCGGGGACCGGGTGCGCTTCGCCGGCGAGGCGGACGATGCCGCGCTGGAGGCGCTATGGCGCGGAGCCGACCTGTTCGCGCTGGCGTCCTGGTGGGAAGGCTACGGAATGGCGGTGGCGGAAGCCCTGAAGCGCGGCCTGCCGGTCGCGGCGACGAGCGGCGGCGCGGCGGCGGCGCTGGTCTCCCCCCAGGCGGGCGTGGTGTGCGCGCCGGGCGAGATCGACCAGCTGGCGAAGGCGCTGCGGCGGGTGATCTTCGACGCGGCGCTGCGCCAGGAGATGGCCGACGCCGCCTGGACCATCGGCCGCAGCCTGCCGGGTTGGTCGGCGCAGGCGGCGGCGTTTGCGGCGGAACTGGCGAAGGTGGCGTAGGCGCGGGCTGGCCGAGTGGTCAGCGCGCGAGCCCGGCCATCTGTTCCAGGATCGCACAGACCGCGGCGGTGTCCTGGCCGCCGCGCCCCTGGCCGATCGCAGCGTTGTAGATCGGCGCGGAGGCGGCGAACAGCGGCGCCGCGACGCCGAGGCTCGCGGCATAGGCACCGATGATCGCCATGTCCTTTTGCCAGATGTCGCATTTCATGGTCGGCGGTTCGTAGGTCTGTGCGGCCATCAGCGGTGCGCGCAGCTCGAACACGCGGGAATTGCCGGCACCGCTGGAGACGACGTCGACGATCGCCTGCGGGTCGAGCCCGGCTTTCATGCCGAGCACCATGGCCTCGGCCGAGGCGACGTTGTGGATCGCGACCAGCAGGTTGGCGACGATCTTCATCTTCATGCCGTTGCCGAACGGGCCGACGTAGCGGGTGAGGCGCGCGAAGCCGGCGAACACGGGCTGGACTTTCTCGCAGGCGGCCGTGTCGCCGGAGGCGAGCACGACCAGGTCGGCGTTGACCGCCTGCGCCCCGGTGCCGCTGAGCGGGCAATCGAGCAGGACGATTCCGGCCTTGGCCAGCACGTCGTGGGCGCGCTGCTTGACCTCGATCGGCAGGGTGCTCAGTTCGCAGACGATCTGGCCGGGGCGGGCGGTCTTGGCGAGCGCGGCGGCGGTCTGCTCGAGCGCGGCGATGCTGGGCAGGCTGGTGAGCACGACATCGGCGGTGGCGGCGACTTCGGCGGCGGAGGCGCGGGGCGTGCCGCCGGCGGCTTCCAGCTCCCGGCATCGGGCCGGATCGGTATCGAAGCCGGCGACGGGGAAGCCGGCGCGGATGCAGTTGCGCGCGATGGCCGAGCCCATGATGCCGAGGCCGATGATGCCGAGTTCCATGTTGGGTTCCTCCGTTTGGTGGTTTGCTTCGTCGTAAGATGGCTCAGGGACGCGGGGATGGTCCAGGGTCGGCGCGCGATGGGAGGATTCGTAAGGGTTGCGCCAAGTTGGAGCGGTCGGCGGTCGAAGCAGTGCGTCCCGCTGCCGACCACCGCACGGGGCTTCCTGGGCGGATCAGTTGGATCCATGATCCATCGCGATGGCAACCGAACATCTCGTCCCTGCCGACGTGCACGCGCGCTATCGGGTCCGCGAATGGCGCAATGCCGCGGGCGTGCTGACGACCGCCTGTCCGCAGGAGTGGCATGACGTCATCGATGTATTGAGGGGATTTACGCTCCTGCGGTCGGAAATCCTGACCGCCGGCGGTGGCCTGTCGCCGATTTCCCAACGGATCAACGAGGCATTCCGGAGCCATGGGTGGCGGGAGAAACGCTTCGCCACCCGGATCGTCGTCGATGCCACCGAATATGCGAGCCCGACCCATGCGGTGGATTGCTTCAAGGGGCGCGTCGCCCTGGAGTTGGAATGGAACAACAAGGACCCATTCTTCGACCGCGACCTGAACAATTTCCGCCTGTTGTTCGAGCTGCGGGCGATCGATGCGGGTATCATCCTGACCCGCGATTCCGAATTGCAGGAGCTGTTCGTCGAACTGGGCAAGGCGGAGAGTTACGGCAACAGCACGACGCACCACGAGAAGCTTTGGCCGCGGCTGGAAGGCGGCGGGGGCGGGGGCTGTCCCATCCTGACGTTCGCGATCACGCGCGCGGCTTATGTCGATGATGGGCCGGAGGCGCTGGAGGCGGCCCTGCGACGCAAGGCCGCGCGTGCGGTCGCGCGCCGCGCCGGCAGGGGTGGCAATGCAGGCGCGGCCGGCGGCCCCGCGGCAGAGGGACGGAACGGATAGCCGGCGGCCGGATCAGTCCGCGGCCACCAGGCGACGCTCGGCGGCGGAGTTGTGCGCGTACGTCTTCCAGTCCGGTTCGTAGCCGTCGTCTGCCTGGTTGCCCCACACCGACCATCCGTCCCGCACGCCGCGCGCGAACAGTTCAAGCCGGGGGGCGGGGCTGCACGCCTCGATGATCGGATACAATTCGTCCGGCTTGCGGGAGTGTTCGCGCTTGCGTGACTCCAGATGGTTCACCTGTCGCCGTCCGGGCGCCAGGGTGCGCGCGTTCTTGCCGCGCACGCCGAACAGCACCAGTTCGGTGACGTTGCGGAAATAGAAACCGACACCGCGCCCGTCGCTGCCGCCGTCCTTCCTGATCTTGTGCCAGACGAGGTTGGATTTGTACTGGAAGCCCCAGGCGCGCATCACCTGCAGTCCGTCCGGCAGCAACGCGTTCGGCACCCACAGATAGAGATGCGCCGTCGGCGCCGTGACCTCCCGCACCGGCAGTGCGGCGATCGCGTCCGTGTCCATGGTGCCGTAGCGCGACAGGCGCCGATGTTCCGGCGCGACCTTGCCGGTGCGGTTGGTGAACCGCCAAGGCGGGTCGGCCAGGATACAGGCGAAGCGACGTGCGCCGACCGCAGCGCGCAGCGCCGCGCCCGGGTCCTCCGCCGGCGGGTCCAGCGTCTCCCAAAGCGGAATGCTGCTGTGTGCGCGTCGACTCGTCACGGCTGATGTTCCTGTTTCGTCGCTTGTCTTGTCTGCCACGCTTCGGGCTTGCGCGCCACATCGATCGCCCGGACGGGTTCGCCCGTGTTTCACGGATCGCCCACTCGCCCGATCCGACGGAGCAGCGTACACTGCGCGGCTCGCGGCGTGTGGCGTCCCGTCGGCCCGATCGGCGCCGCCGCAGCGGCGTCTGCCCCTGTCCGCGGAGGAAACCCCATGCTGCTCGGCGCCATCGCCGACGATTTCACCGGCGCCACCGACCTTGCCTCCATGCTGGTGCGCAACGGCATGCGCACCGTGCAGCGCATCGGCGTTCCCCCGGCGGGCGAGCCCGTGCCGGACGCCGACGCCGTGGTGGTCGCGCTCAAATCCCGCACCGCACCCGCCGCGCAAGCGGTCGCGGAAAGCCTAGCAGCCCTCGCCTGGCTGCGCGCGGCCGGGGTGCGGCAGGTGTTCTTCAAATACTGCTCGACGTTCGACAGCACGGAACAGGGCAACATCGGCCCGGTCGCGGATGCGCTGCTCGATGCGCTCGATGCCGGCTTCGCGCTCGCCTGCCCCGCCTTCCCGGCCAATGCACGCAGCGTGTTCCAGGGCCATCTGTTCGTGGGCGCCACGCTTCTGAACGAAAGCGGGATGGAGCATCACCCGCTCACCCCGATGACGGATGCGAACCTCGTGCGCGTGCTGTCGCGCCAGACCGACGGTACTGTGGGTCTGGTGCCCTATGCCATCGTGGAACAGGGCGCCGGCGCAATCCGCCGCACCATGACGGGGCTGAAGGAACAAGGCCGCCGCTACGCCATCATCGATGCCGTCGACGACCGCCACCTGGTCGCGATCGGGGAGGCCGCTGCGGGTCACGCGCTGATCACCGGCGGCTCCGGCGTGGCGATGGGACTGCCGGAGAATTTCCGCCGGGCTGGTCTGTTGCCGCAGCGCAGCGACCCCGGTGCGCTGCCGATGGTGGAAGGTCCGGCGGCGGTGCTGGCCGGTTCCTGCTCGCGCGCCACATTGGGACAGGTCGCCTTTGCGCGCGAGCATCTTCCAAGCCTGGCGCTCGATCCGCTGGCGAACCCGGACGCCGCTGCGCTCGCCGCGCAGGCGCTCGATTGGGCGGCCGACAAGCTTGGGTCGACGCCGATCGTGATCGCCGCGTCGGCGCCCCCCGATGCGGTGGCGGCGCTACAGCAGCGCCTGGGGCGGGAGGCAGCCGGCGCGCTCGTGGAGCAGGCGCTGGCGCAGATCGCCGCGGGACTGGTGGCGCGTGGCGTGCGCCGGCTGATCGTTGCGGGCGGCGAAACCGCGGGTGCGGTGGTGCAGCGGCTCGGCGTGCGGAGTTTGCGCATCGGCGCCGAGATCGATCCCGGCGTGCCCTGGACGTGTACCGAAGGCGTGGGTGGCGAAGGTGGGGGCGTGTCGCTCCTGCTGGCGTTGAAATCCGGCAATTTCGGCGCCCGCGATTTCTTCCTGAAAGCGTTCGAGGTGCTGGAATGACCGAAGCCGACATCCGTTCTCTGCTGGCCGAGTTCGGCGCAAGCCTGTTCGCGCGCGGCTTCTCCGTTGGTTCCGCCGGTAACATCAGCGTGCGGCTGGAGGACGGCGGCTATCTGATCACGCCGACCAATTCCTGCCTGGGTCGGCTCGATCCCGCGCGCATCGCGCGGCTGGACGCCGATTTCGGCCACATCGGCGGCGACAAGCCATCGAAGGAAGTGTTCATGCACCGCGCTTTCTACCGGGCGCGTGCCGATGCGGGGGCGGTGGTGCATCTGCATTCCACCATGGCGACGGCGATCGCCTGTCTGGCCGAGCCGGATGCGGCGAACCCGATCCCGCCGCTCACGCCCTATTTCGTCATGCGCGTCGGCCGGCGGTTGCCGCTGGTGCCGTACTACCGCCCTGGCGATCCGGCGATGGAACCGGCGATCGCGGCGGCGGCAGCCGATGCGCGCGCCGTGCTGCTTGCGAACCACGGCCCGGTGGTTTCCGGCAAGACCTTAACGGACGCCGTCTACGCGGCCGAGGAGTTGGAGGAAGCCGCACGCCTCGCGCTGCTGCTGCGCGGTGCGACGCCGCGGTTGCTGACGGGCGCGCAGGTGGACGATCTGCTGACCACTTTCGGCTGAACCGCAAAAAAAGAAGGGCGCCCGAAGGCGCCCTTCGCGTGGGACCGGAAGTGTCCGGCCTATTCCATCGACTCGTTCGTCGAGGTCTCGTTCATCGGGGTCTCGATCGCAGGCATCGCAGCGGTCTTGCGCGGACGGCGGGTAACGGTCTTGCGCGGGGCAGCGGCGATCTTGCGCGGCCCGGGCTTGCGGCCCGGGGTCTTGCGCGCGCCGACGGCCTTCTTCGCGGCGGTCTTGCGCGTGCCCGCGGCCTTCTTCGCCACGGTCTTGCGGCCGGCGGCCTTGCGCGTGCCAGCAGCCTTCTTCGCTGTGGTCTTGCGCGTGCCGACGGCCTTCTTCGCGGACGCCTTGCGGCCGGCGACCTTGCGGGTACCAGCAGCTTTGCGCGTGCCGGCGGCCTTGCGGGTACCAGCGGCTTTGCGCGTGCCAGCCGCCTTGCGGGTGCCGACGGCCTTCTTCGCCGCCGTCTTGCGGGTTCCCGTCTTCTTCGCGGCGGCCTTGCGGGTTCCCGTCTTCTTCGCCGCGGCCTTGCGGCCGCCGATCTTGCGGGTGCCGGTCTTGCGGGTGCCGGCGCGCATCGCCATCGGCTGTGCGCGTGTGGTTTCCGTGTTGCTGTCCTCGGTGCTCACCTGAGGAATCTCCTTGTTCTGGCGTGTTTACTGGGTTTGGTACGAAGGCGGTCGGGTTGGTTTCTGGTCCGCCGCCGATGCGGCCGGAGCCGCACGCGCCCGGACTGCGCGGCGCTGCCGCGTGCCAGGACCAGGCTCAAGGGATCGGCGATCGCGTGATCCCGTGCGGAGCCCTTTTGCCCCGCACGACAGGCCCGCGCGCGTCCGGCCTTCGGCAAAAACCACGGTCTCGCGCCATATGCACGCGATACCAAACCGGTTCTGTAATGCCTGGCCAAGGCTGCGGTCCATGGACCGTCCTTCCGTTTTCACATACAGGCACCGGACCTGCGCGACTCGCGCGCGAATCGTGCGCATGCACGTCAGCCCGCTATCCGCGACTGACGCCGGTCTGTCAACAAAAAGCAACCGTTCCGCCGCGTTCCGATGCAGGAATTTTCGTCCGTTGTGACCGGACAGGCGCAGGGCCGTACGCAACACCGCCGCGGCGGTGTCGCCGCGGCGGTGCAAAGGCGCAGGTTCAGCCGCGTGCGGACAGCGGCACGTAGCGCAGATCTTCGGGGCCCATGTAGTTGGCGGTGGGACGGATGATCTTGCCGTCGATCCGCTGCTCGATCACATGCGCCGACCAGCCGGCGGTGCGCGAGATCACAAACAGCGGCGTGAACATCGCAGTCGGCACGCCCAGCATGTGATAGCTGACCGCGCTGAACCAATCGAGGTTGGCGAACATCTTCTTCGTCTCCGCCATCACCGCCTCGATCCGCTCGGCGATCGCGAACATCTTCATCGCCCCGGCGTCCGTCGACAGCCGCCGCGCGACGTCCTTGATCACCTTGTTGCGCGGATCGGCGATCGTGTAGACGGGATGGCCGAAGCCGATCACGACTTCCTTCGCCGCGACCCGCTTGCGAATGTCGGCTTCCGCCTCGTCCGGCGTGTCGTAGCGCTTCTGGATCTCGAACGCGACCTCGTTGGCCCCGCCATGCTTCGGCCCGCGCAGCGCGCCGATGCCCGCGGTGATCGCCGAATACATGTCCGATCCCGTTCCCGTTACCACCCGGGCCGCGAAGGTCGACGCGTTGAACTCGTGCTCGGCATAGAGATTGAGGGAAGTGTGCATCGCCCGCACCCAGTTGGCCGACGGCGGCCGCCCGTGCAGCAGATGCAGGAAATGCCCGCCGATGGTGGCATCGTCGGTCTCGACCTCGATCGCGCGGCCGTTATGCGCCCAGTGGAACCAGTACAGCAGCATCGAGCCCAAGGAGGCGATCAGCCGGTCTGCGATGTCGCGCGCGCCGGGATGGTTGTGATCGTCCTTTTCCGGCAGCACGCAGCCGAGCGCGGAAACCCCCGTGCGCATCACGTCCATCGGATGCGCCGCCGCCGGCAACGCCTCCAGCACCTCCTTCACCGCTGCCGGCAGGCCGCGCAGGCTGCGCAGCTTCTCCTTGTAGGCGTGCAGCTCGGCGGCGTTCGGCAGGGTGCCGTGGATCAGCAGATGGGCGATCTCCTCGAACTCCGCCGCCTCGGCGATGTCGAGGATGTCGTAGCCGCGATAGTGCAGGTCGTTGCCGGTGCGCCCGACGCTGCACAGCGCGGTGTTGCCCGCCGGCACGCCGGACAGGGCAACGGATTTCTTCGGCCGGTTGGCCGGGGCCTGGGTCTCGCTCATGTGTCTTGCTCTCCTTGTCAGAAAATCCCGGGTTTGCTGTCGGCAAGCCGTCCGGCAGGCAGTGCGACGTTCAATCCGCCGAGCTCGCCCGCCGCCAGGCGCGGCAGCTCCTGCACCACTTCCAGGAACCGGTTCGACTCGCGGGCGGAGATGATGCCGTCCGTCATCGCCAGGAACTTGCGGATGTAGTCGTCGCGGCCGAACGGACGGGCGCCGTTCGGATGCGCGTTCGCGACCGCCAGCTCGTCCACGATCGTGCTGCCGTCGGCGAGCAGGATTTCCACCCGGCCGCCGAATGCCATGCGGTCGGGATCGGTCTCGTGGTAGCGCGCCGTCCACGCCGGGTCTTCCCGGGTTTCGATCTTGTGCCACAGCCGCACGGTATCGGCGCGCGCGGCGCGCTTCGGCGCATAGCTGTCGACGTGATGCCACCGCCCGTCCTGTAGCGCGACCGCGAAGATGTACATGATCGAGTGATCGAGCGTCTCCCGGCTCGCCTTGGGATCCATCTTCTGCGGATCGCCCGCGCCGGTGCCGATCACGTAGTGGGTGTGATGGCTCGTGTGGATGGTGATCTTCTGCACCTGCTCCAGATCGGCGATGCGCTCGCGGACCTGGAAGGCGAGGTCGATCAGCGCCTGTGCCTGGTATTCGGCGCTGTGCTCCTTGGTGTAGCTCGACAGGATGGCACGCTTGGCCTCGCCCGGCTCCGGCAATGGTACCTGGTAGACGGCATCCGGCCCGTCCAGCACCCAGGCGATGACGCTGTCCTCGCCTTCGTAAATCGGGCTCGGCGCGCCTTCGCCGCGCATGCAGCGATCCACCGCCTCCACCGCGAGCTTGCCGGCGTGGGCGGGCGCGAACGCCTTCCAGGAGCTGATCTCGCCTTTGCGCGACTGGCGGGTCGTCACGCTCACATGCACGGCCTGCTGCACCGCCTGGTAGATCGTCTCAGTCGGCAGCCGCAGCAAGGTGCCGATCCCGGCGGCCTGGCCGGCGCAGAGATGGGTGATGTGGTCGATCTTGTGCGCGTGCAGGCAGATCGCGCGCACCAGGTTGATGTGGATCTCGTAGCCGGTGGCGATGCCGCGGATCAAATCGCGCCCCGAGCGGCCCATCATCTGCGCGACCGCCAGCACAGGCGGGATGTTGTCGCCCGGGTGCGAATAATCGGCGGCGAGGAAGGTGTCGTGCATGTCGAGCTCGCGCACCGCGGTGCCGTTCGCCCACGCCGCCCATTCCGGGCTGACCCGCACCCGCGGCGCGGCACCGAATACGGCGGCGCCGTCGCGCCGCGCATGGCCGAGCGCCGCGCCGCGCGCCGATGTGGGGGCGGTGCGATTGACCGAGGCGATCGCGACGGCGGCGTTGTCGATCATGCGGTTGATGATCATCGCGGTCACGTCGCGCTCGACGGCCACGCGATCCGCGGCGACGGCGGCGATCTTCCAGGCCAGTTGTTCTTCCCGCGGCAGTGCCGCCTTGGAAGGATGGACGCGAACCTCGTGCAGCTTCATGCGGACGCTCCCCGACGGGTGTTGTGGACGATGCGGTCGCGTCTTCGTAAGGTCGGTGCCGGGCGGGGGCAAGTCGGGCCGCTGCAACACAGGGACACTTATATATATGTCAACGCCGTTCGATTGCGTGCTTCGGGGCGACGTGGTCACCACCGAGACCATCCTGCGCGACGGCTACGTTGCGCTGCGCGGCGAGATCATCGCCGCGATCGGCCAGGGCGAACCGCCGCCGGCGGGTGAAACGCTCGATCATTCCGGGCGGTTGATCCTGCCCGGGCTGGTCGATGGGCATATGCATACCTCCTCCGCGCTCGGCTGGGCGGGCATCGAGGGCGCGACCCGCAGCGCCGCCGCCGGTGGTGTCACGACCTGCTGCGACATGCCGTACGACGTGCCGCTGCCGGTGACCGATGCGGACAGGCTTGCCGAGAAGATCGGCTGGGTCGATCGCACCGCGCATGTCGATGTGGCGCTGTACGGCACCATCGCAAAGACCGGCGGGCTCGACGCGATCGCCGGGCTGGCGGCAGCGGGGATCTCCGCCTTCAAGCTTTCGACCTACGAATACGACGCCGTCCGTTTCCCGCGCATCGACCATCCGACCATGCTCGCGGCGTTTGCTGCGATTGCGAAGACGGGCCTGCCGGTGGCGATCCATAACGAAGACCAGGAGCTGGTGGAATCCCTGACCGCGCAGGCGCGCGCCGCCGGGCAGAACGACCCCATCATGCACTGCCGGACCCGCCCGCCGCTGGCGGAGACCATGGCCGACCTTGAGATTTTCGAGATGGGGCTGGCCACCGGCGCGCACGTGCACATCGCCCATTCCTCCCTCGCGCGCGGCTTCGACATCGCGCAGGCGTTCCGCGCCATGGGCGGACAGGCCACCGGCGAAGCCTGCATCCAGTATCTCTGCATGACCGAGGACGATCTCGTCCGCCTGCGCGGCTTCGGCAAGTGCAACCCGCCGTTCCGGTCGGCGGACGAAATCCCCCGCATGTGGGAGGCACTGCTGGACGGGCGCATCGCCTATGTCTCCACCGACCACGCGCCCTGGCCGCGTGCGCGCAAGACCGATCCAGACATTTTTGCCTGTGCCGCCGGTCTCACGGGGATGCAGAGCTTCGCGCCGCTGATGTTCACCCTGCTCGACGAGCGCGGCCTGTCGCCGACCGTGATGGCGACCTATTGCGCGGAACGCAGCGCGCAACTGCACGGATTGTGGCCGAAGAAGGGCGCGATCCGGATCGGCTCGGACGCCGACTTCGTGGTGCTGGAGCGTGGCGATTTCCGCTTCGACCAGGCGGCGATCGTGGATCGGGAGGATCAGCGCTGGTCGCCCTATCACGGCAGGACGATGCGCGCGCGCGTGGCCGCGACCGTTCTGCGCGGGCAGGTGGTGTGGGACGGCGCGCAGGTGCTGTCCGTCCCCGGGACCGGCCGCTTCGTGCCGCGGCAGACGCGGTGAGATGGTGCGGCCGGGCGTGCTCCTGGCCGGCGCCGTCCTGCTCGCCGGCATCGGCGGGATCGTCGTCTATGTCCGCCGCACCGTCGTGCCGCCAGGGTGCCGGGATGCGCGCGTGCTGGCGATGGTGCGGCAGACGTTGATCGACCGCGCCGCCCTGCCGGAGACGGTCCGGATAAAGAACATCAGCATGAGCGCCGGCGGTCCGCTGGCGTTCCGCTTCGTTTGCGCGGCCGATCTGGGCGGCCTGCGTCATGCCCCGCTGCCGCCCGGCCCGCGCCCCGGCAAGGTGCGCTACGTCACCCGCCTGGTCGGTCCCGACCGGCGGCTGTCGGTGACGGTCCGTATCATTCCCCTGCTCGTCTGGAGTCCCGTGCAATGACCGAACGCCACCTCATTGTCGCCGCCGCGCAATTGGGTCCGATCCAGCGCGCCGAGCCGCGCGCCGTCGCGGTGGCGCGCATGCTGGCGCTGATGGAGCGCGCGCACCGGCGCGGGGCGGAGCTGATCGTCTTCCCCGAGCTTGCGCTGACCACCTTCTTCCCGCGCCACTATTGCGCGCGGATCGAGGACGCCGATCCCTGGTTCGAAACCGCGATGCCGTCGGCCGACACGGCGCCGCTGTTTGCCGCGGCGCGGCGGTACGGCATGGGCTTCCACCTCGGCTATGCCGAGCTGGTGGTGGAACCTGATCCGGATGGCGTGGTGCGCCCGCGCCGCTTCAACACCGCGATCCTGGTCGGCCCGACGGGCGAGATCCTGTTGAAATACCGCAAGGTCCATCTGCCCGGACACGCGGAATTCGACCCCGCCCGCAAGGTGCAGCATCTGGAGAAGCGCTATTTCGAGGTCGGCAACCTGGGTTTCCCGGTGCTCCGTGCGCCGATGGGCGCCGTGCCGGGTGTGAACATGGGGATGCTGATCTGCAACGATCGCCGCTGGCCGGAAGCCTGGCGGGTGCTCGGGTTGCAGAGCGTGGAGCTGGTGGCGCTGGGCTACAACACGCCGAGCCTGAACCAGGAGGCGGGCGGGTTCGAGGCGCCGCATCTGCGCGTGTTCCACTCCCATCTGTCGATCCAGGCCGGCTGCTACCAGAATGCGTGCTTCGCGGTGGCGACCGCCAAGGCGGGGATCGAGGACGGCTGCGAGCTGTTCGGCCAGTCGATCATCGTGAACCCGCAGGGCGAGATCATTGCCGAGGCGGGATCCTGGGACGACGAGGTGATCACCGCCGACTGCGACCTCGGGATGTGCGAACTGGGGCGGACGACGATCTTCGCCTTCGACCGGCACCGGCGGCCGGAGGCGTATGGGCGCATCACCGGCCAGGTGGGGGCGGTGGCGCCGCCGGTCTGGTCGGCACCGGGCGGCGGCGCGGGTTGATTTTTGCCGCTCTGCGTTAGGACCGCGGTAACCATCCCGGTCTTATGGTGCGGACACCCGCGGCCAAGCGGCCGGGCCACTCGCGGCAAAACGTCGCTCTCACAGGACAGGAATCGCCCCCATGAGTTCGATCAGCGCCGTCTCTTCCGGTATCGCCATGCACGCCCCGCCGCCGGCTGCCGCCAAAAGCAGCAAGCCGGACGGTGACGGGGACCACGGGGTGGAGCCCACGGCTTCGGCCAAGCCGTCCTCCTCGGCCGGCAGCCCCGGTTCGTCCGGGGCAGTGAACCTCACCGCCTGATGTGGGCCATGGGCGCGACGGGGGCGTCCGCATAGCGGGCGATCGCGTCGCGCCAGGCCAGCAAGGTCGTCCGGCCCGGCGATCGGGCGGGTGCGCCCGGCATCCGCCGTCACCGGTCCCAGGACGGGCCCGATTCCGGTTGCGGCCAGGTCCGGGATGCGCGTGAGGTTGCGCGGGGCGCTGCCAACAGGTCGGGCGGGGCGCCGCGGGCGGGGACGAACCCCGTGCCAAGTCGCCGGCACGGTGGCCGGTGGCTTCGGAATGGCCGCCGATGACGATCGGCAAGGTGCCGGCGTGCGGCTTCGGGCGCATGTAGGTGTGTTGGAAGCACGCGTAATCGGCGGCGTAGGCGGGTTCGTCCTGCTCCCGCAGGGCGCGCATCGCGCTGATGCCCAGGATCACCCGGCCAGTTGCAGGCATGCAGGCGGGAGACCTGGGATTTACGCTCCCGGTCGCTCGCCCGCCAATGGATAGGGAGCGGCTGCTCCCAGCAGGGCGGCGATGCACCCGACCAGCCGCTCCGCGGTCGCAATGGCCGCCGTGGCGTCATCCAATGTGACCTCGACGTCCGGGCCGACGCCATAGTCTGCGACGGATTTCAATTCATAGGCCCGCGCCAGAAACGCAACGAATTCCCGCAATTTCGGTTCATTCTGCGATAATCGCGCAAATTCCAGTCGCACGCCCTTGTGTGTCCTCACCGGTTTGCCGTTGTGTTCGAAGATGAACGCCTCCGCCGCGTGATAGCCGGCAAGATAGGCCTCCTTCCCCGCGACATCCGCGATCGGGAGGGCAACGATCGCCCGCGCGTGGGCCAGGCATTGGTGTGCCTTATGCAGGTAATGTCCCGCTTCCGGCGTCACAGATCGCGCCCCTCGCGTCGAATTTCGCCCATGAGCGGGGTTCGCTCCCGGTACGCTCCGGCGCGGAACGGTTTGGCGGATATGACTGCCCCAGTCGCGTAAAGAATCTCCGCCTCGATTTCCGCCAGCGGTCCCATCTCCTGCCAGAAGCTGCCGGGAGCGCGGAGAAAGACCGCGATATCGTAGTCGGAATCCGGCTTTGCGTCACCGCGCGCGCGGGAGCCGAACAGCACTACGCGTTCGATCCGGCTGCCATAGATCGCGTCGAGGGCAGCGCGGAAGCGCGAAAGGATCGGGTCGCTGACAACCGTCGTGCCCATGCCTCGTTCCTATCGCCCCTTCCACGCCGCGGCAAGCGATGCGCCATCCCGGGAACGCCCTGGATCGATCCCGCCGCCGGCGCCTCCATCTCCGGCGCGATCCTACGCCGCCAGGCTCCGCCCCACCATCTCCCGCGTGTTCCGGCTCAATCCCGCCGCGTCCAGGATCCGTTGCAATTCCCCCCGCATCGCCGCCTGCCGCCCCGCGTCCATCCGCCGCCACTGCCCGAGCGGGGAGACCATCCGCGCCGCCACCTGCGGGTTCATCGGATCGAGCGCCATGATCGTCTCCGCCAGGAACCGGTAGCCGTCCCCGGACGCCGCATGGAACCGCACGGGATTGCCGGCGGAGAAACTCCCCACCAGCGCGCGCACCCGGTTCGGATTGCGGAGATCGAAATCCGCATGCGCTGCCAGGGCCCGCACCGCCGCGCCTGTTTCGGGCAAGGACGACATCGCCTGGATCGCGAACCATTTGTCCAGCACCAGCGGGTCCCCGTGCCAGCGCGCATGGAACGCCGCCAGCGCCGCCTCTCGTTCCGGGCACGCGACGTTGCCCAGCACCGCGAGCGCGGTCAGCACGTCGGTCATGTTGGCGCCGCGGTCGAACTGCGCCTTCGCCAGCCGCACGCTGTCGGTATCGCCGGCGGCGACCAGGTAGGCAAGGCAAGTGTTGCGCAAGGCCCGTCGCCCGATCGCGGCACCGTCGATCCGGTACGGACCAGGATCGTCCAGCCGTTCGTAACAAGCCCGCAATTCCTCATGCAGCGCCAGGCCGATCGCGCTGCGCGCCGCATCCCGCGCCGCATGGATCGCATCCGGATCGATGACGTCCTGCTGGTCGGCGAGATAGGCTTCCCCCGGCAGGCTCAGCGCCTCGGCCGCGAATGCCGGATCGGAATCGGCCGCCGCCAGGCTCGCCGCCGCCGCGTCGATCACCCCGGGATCGAGCGTCACCGATCCGCCGCGTCGCCACGCCGTCGCCATGTCGAGCAGCACCCCGGTCGCGTACTGCTGCAACGAATCCCAGCGCACGAACGGATCGCTGTCATGCGCGGCCAGGAAGCGCAGCCGCTCGGGCGCCAGCCCGGCGAGCCGGATCGGGGCCGAAAACCCGCGCGGCAGGGACGGCACCGGCGGCCCCGGAACGTCCTCGAACTCGAAGTCCGTCGCGTCCGTTTCCAGCAGCAGCACCCGCGTGCCCGGATGCGCATGGCGCTCTCCGGCGAGCCGCATCGGCAGCGCCGCGCCGTCCGCATCCAGCAGGCCGAGCGCCAGCGGGATCACCAGCGGCTGCTTGTCCGGCTGGCCCGGCGTCGGCGGGGTGCGCTGCGCGATGCTCAAGCTGTAGCGTCGGGTGGCGGGGTCGTAGGCGTCGCGGATCGTCACCTCCGGCGTGCCGGCCTGATGGTACCAGAGCTTGAACCGGGTCAGATCGACGCCCGACGCATCCGCCATGGCGGCCACGAAATCGTCGATCGTCACCGCCTGGTTGTCGTGACGCGCAAAATACAGATCCATGCCGCGCCGGAAGGCATCGCGCCCGATGATGGTCGCCATCATCCGGATCACCTCGGCGCCCTTGTTGTAGATCGTCGCGGTATAGAAATTATCGATCGCCTCGTAGCGGTCCGGCTGCACGGGATGCGCCAGCGGCCCCGCGTCTTCGCGGAACTGCGCGGCACGCAGCCCGCGCACGTCGCCGATGCGCTTCACCGCCCGCGAGCCCTGGTCCATCGAGAATTCCTGATCCCGATAGACCGTCAGACCCTCCTTCAAGGACAACTGGAACCAGTCCCGGCAGGTCACCCGGTTGCCGGTCCAGTTGTGGAAATACTCGTGCGCGATGACGGACTCGATGCCCTCGTAATCGGCATCGGTCGCGGTTTCCGGCTTCGCCAGCACGTATTTGGTGTTGAAGACGTTCAGCCCCTTGTTCTCCATCGC
>JABBNW010000001.1:65641-79729 GCA_019352115.1 Pseudomonadota bacterium | reverse complement strand
GATTGGTGGCACGGGCGGATGATGGCGCGGCACGGCAGTCACGCCCCGAGGCTAGCCGCCCCTGCCGCCGCATGCCAGAACCGCTGGGGCTGGCGGGGGCGCTACCGATGGGTATAGTCCCCCCCATACCGTTCATCCGGGGAGAGACGCACATGAGTCTGAAAGGGGCCGCCTATATTGCCGGCGCCTACGAGCACCCGACGCGCAAGGCCACCGACAAATCGGTGGCGCTGCTGCACGCGGAATGCGCGATCGGCGCGCTGGCCGACGCGGGGCTGAGCAAATCCGACGTCGACGGGTATTTCTGCGCCGGCGACGCGCCCGGCATGGGCCCGCTGTCGATGGTCGATTACCTCAACCTGCGCGTCCGCCACATGGACGCAACCGACATCGGCGGCTCCTCCTACCTGCTGCACGTCGCGCATGCGGCGGAGGCGATCGCCGCCGGGCGCTGCAACGTCGCGCTGATCACCCTCGCCGGCCGGCCGCGCAGCGAGGGCATGGCGACCGGCACCACCCCACGCGCCGGCAACGTGGCGCAGCCGGACGTGCAGTTCGAATACCCGTACGGCCCGACGGTGGTGAACGTCTACGCGATGGTCGCGCAGCGCCACATGCACGAATACGGCACGACATCGGAACAGCTCGCCTGGATCAAGGTCGCCGCGTCGCACCATGCGCAATGGAACGAGCACGCGATGCTGCGCGATGTCGTGACGGTGGAGGACGTGGTGAAGTCCCCGGTGGTGGCGAGCCCGCTACACCGGCTGGATTGCTGCGTCATCAGCGACGGCGGCGGCGCGCTGGTGGTGGTGAAGCCGGAGATCGCGGCCAGCCTGAAGCGGCCGAAGGTGAAGATCATCGGCATGGGCGAGGCACCGAAGGGCCAGATGGGCGGCGCCGTCGATCTGACCTATTCCGGCGCGCGCTTCTCCGGCGCGGCGGCGTTCGCGATGGCGGGAGTGAAGCCGGGGGATGTGAAATACGCCTCGATCTACGACAGCTTCACCATCACCGTGCTGGTGCAGCTGGAGGATCTGGGCTTCTGCGCGAAGGGTGCGGGCGGAAAATTCGTCGCCGACGGCAACCTGATCTCCGGCGTCGGCAAGCTGCCCTTCAACACCGACGGCGGCGGCTTGTGCAACAACCACCCGGCGAACCGCGGCGGCATCACCAAGGTGATCGAGGCAGTGCGCCAGTTGCGCGGCGAGGCGCATCCCAAGGTTCAGGTCGCCAACTGCGACCTTGCCGTCGCGCACGGCACCGGGGGATTGCTCGGTACGCGGCACGGCTCGGCGACGCTCATCATGGAACGGGAGTGAGGGGGATGGCCTACCAGCAACGCAAGATCCCGTTCGCGGGCGCGATCGATTCGAACCCGGAGACGAAGCCGTTCTTCGAGGCCTGCATCGCCGGCAAGTTCGTCCTGCCGACCTGCGGCGCCTGCGGCAAGGCGCATTGGTATCCGCGCGGCGTCTGTCCGCACTGCATGAGCCAGGACATGGCCTGGAAGGATGCCTCCGGCCAGGGCACCATCTATTCGTTCAGCGTGATGAAGCGGGCGGAGGTGCCGTATGCCATCGCCTACGTCACCCTGACCGAAGGCCCGACCATGCTGACCAACATCGTCGATTGCGACCTGGACAGCATCCGGATCGGGCAGAAAGTCGCGCTGCGGTTCGTGCCCACCGAAGGCGGGCCGCCGCTGCCGATGTTCACCCCGGCCTGAACCCGCCTCCGCCTGCGTCCCCGGCCGGTCCGGCCGGGGATTTCCCTGCGTCTCCCCGAGGAAACGAGATCCATGAAGCTCTCCCGACGCTCCCTGATGGGTGCCGGCACCGCCGCGCTTGCCCTGCCTGCTGCCGGCGCCGCGCGCGCCGCCCCGCGGCCGAAGATCAAGATCGGCGTGCTGGTCGACATGTCGGGGCCGTACCGCGACGATACCGGCCCCACCAGCGTGGTCTGCACGAAGCAGGCGGCACAGGATTTCGGCGCCTCCCACGTCGGTTTCGATATCGAGGTGATCGCCGGCGACCACCAGAACAAGCCCGACGTGGGCGCGGCCATCGCGCGCCAGTGGTACGACCGGGAGGGCGTCGATTGCATCGTCGATGTGCCCAACTCCGCGGTCGGCCTGGCGGTGAGCACCGTGACACGTGAGAAGAACAAAGTGTTCCTGGATTCCGGCTCCGGCGTGTCGCTGCTGTTCGGCAAGGACTGCTCGCCCAACACGGTCGACTGGACCTACGACACCTGGATGCTGGCGCATTCGACCGGCGGGCAGATGGTCAAGCAGGGTGGCGATTCCTGGTATTTCATCACCGCGGACTACGTGTTCGGCCACATCCTGGAAAGCGATACCACGGCGCTGATCAAGGCGGCCGGGGGCAAGGTGCTGGGCTCGGTGCGCTATCCGTTCCCGGAGACGACCGATTTCTCGTCCTTCCTGCTCCAGGCGGCATCCTCCGGTGCCAAGGTGCTGGGCTTCGCCAACGCCGGCGGCGACACCCAGAACTGCATCAAGCAAGCGCACGAATTCGGGCTGGGCAAGAAGATGCGGATCGCGGCGCTGCTGATCGAGAGCAACGACATCCGCGCGATCGGGCTGGAGACCGCGCAGGGCATCTACTACACGGAATCCTACTACTGGGACGCCAACCCCAGCACCCGGGCCTGGAACGCGCGGGTGAGCAAGACGACGCCGGACCACGCCTATCCCAACCAGGGTCAGGCCGGGGATTACGGCGCCACCTTGCACTATCTGAAGGCGGTCGCCGCGCTGGGCGCGAAGGCGGCGCAGGCAGACGGGCGCGGGGTGGTCGCGCGCATGAAGGCGATGCCGACCGACGATCCGTGCTTCGGCAAGGGCTCCATCCGACTGGACGGACGCGCGCTGCATCCCGTGTACCTGCTGCAGGCAAAGACGCCGCAGGAGAGCAAAAGCTCGTGGGACGTAGCGCGGATCGCCCATATCACGCCGGCGGACCAGGCCTGGCGGCCGATGAACGAGGGCGACTGCCCGCTGGTCAAAAGCTGATCGCGCCGGGGCTGGGCGGGGCGCGCCCCGCTCATACCAACCGCCGTTGACCCATGAAGAATGGGTCAACGGCGGTTGGCATTCCGTCATGTCCCGCGCGCCGCCGCCCGCCAACCCGGCGCGCGATACCAGCCGTCCGAACGGCCGGAAGAGGCGGCCGTTCGGACGGCTGGTATCAGCCTTCCCGCGGCAGCAATTGTTCCGCAAGCGTTGCCCAGTAGGACGCGCCGACCGGCAGGATCTCGTCGTTGAAATCATACGCCGGGTGATGGACCATGTGGTCGTCCGCGCCGCGCCCGCCGCCCAGCATGATGTAGGCGCCCTGCTTGGCGTTCAGCATGAAGGCGAAATCCTCGCCTCCCATGGTGGGGTTCTTCATCGGCACCACGCGCGCGTCTCCGGCGACGGTGCGAGCGGCGCCGACCGCCATCTGCGTCGCGGCGGCGTCGTTGACGGTGGGGGGATAGGCGCGGTCGAACACGACCTCGGCGGTGGCGCCGAAGCTCGCGGCGATGCCCGTGGCCAGCCGGCGCACCCCGGCTTCCAGCTTGTCGCCGACCGCGGGCTGGAACCAACGCGCGGTGCCCTTCATCTCCACCGTTTCGGGAATGACGTTGTAGGTGTGCCCGCCGTTGATATGGCCGATGGTGACCACGCCGCTTTCGGTCGGATCGACGCTGCGCGCCACGATCGACTGGAAGGCGGAGACGATCTGCGCCGAAACGACGATCGGATCGATGCCGTGATCGGGATGCGCGCCGTGCGAACCCTTGCCGGTGATCGTGATCTCGATATTCGCGACCGCGGCCATCACCGGACCTTCGCGCCAGGTGAAGGTGCCGGCCTGCACGGTCGGCCAGTTATGCATGCCGAACACCTGCTGCATCGGGAAGCGCTCGAACAGGCCTTCCTTCACCATGATCTCTCCACCGGCGAGGTTTTCCTCCGCCGGCTGGAAGATCACGTACACGGTGCCGTCGAAATTGCGCGTCTCCGCCAGGTAGCGAGCGGCGCCGAGCAGCATGGTCGTGTGGCCGTCATGGCCGCAGGCGTGCATCACGCCCGGGTGCTTGGAGGCATAGGGCAGTCCGGTCGCTTCCTCGATCGGCAGCGCATCCATGTCGGCGCGCAGCCCGATCGCCCGCCCGCCAGGGCCGGAGTGCGCGCCGCGGCCACGGATCACGCCCACCACGCCGGTACGAGCTAGCCCGGTGACGACCTCATCGACCCCGAATTCCGTCAGCATTGCCTGCACCACCGCGCTGGTGCGCTTCTCCTGCAGCGCCAGTTCGGGATGCGCGTGCAGGTCGTGGCGCCATGCGGTCATGTCGGCGTGGAATTCGGCGATGCGGTTGAGGATCGGCATGGGCGGCTCCTGGGCGGAATTGACCCGCGGTTGTGCGGGCGGCCGGGCGATGCGCGCAAGACCTTTTCCACGCTCGGCGCGCGGCGCGCGGGCCATCACAACAGCGTGATCGGCCGCGCCGGCGATCAACGCATGACGGCGAGATCGCAGCCTTCGTCGGCCTGCAGCACCTGCTCGGCCACGATCCGGTCCCAGCCGCGCGCGGGCAGGGGCGGCTTGCGCCACGCCGACCGGCGGCGGGCCAGTTCGTCGTCCGCCACCAGCAGATCGAGCGTGCGGTCGCGCACCGACAGGCGGATGCGATCGCCGGTCTCCGCCAGCGCCAGCGGGCCGCCGGCGGCGGCTTCCGGCGCGACATGCAGCACGATGGTGCCGAAAGCGGTGCCGGACATGCGGCAGTCACTGATGCGCACCATGTCCTTCACCCCGGCGCGGGCGAGCTTCTTCGGGATCGGCAGATAGCCCGCCTCCGGCATGCCCGCCGGCGACAGCGGGCCGGCGTTCTTCAGCACCAGAATGTCCTGTGCGGTGACGTCGAGGTCCGGATCGTCGATCCGCGCGGCCAGGTCTTCCAGGCCGTCGAACACCAGCGCACGGGCCTCCATCTCGAACAGGGCCGGCGTTGCCGCGCTGCGCTTGACGATCGCCCCGCGCGGGGCGAGCGAGCCGAACAACGCAACGAGGCCGCCCACCGGGGAAACCGGGTCGTTGCGCGGGCGGATGTAGCGGCGATCGACGAATTCCGGTTCGGCCAGCCGGTCGGCGAGAGTCGCGCCGGTGACGTCGATCGCGTCCCCGTGCAGCAGGTCGCGCAGTTCCCACAGCAGCGCCGGCACGCCGCCGGCGGCGTGGAAATCCTCCATGTAGCCTTCGCCGGTCGGCTTCAGGTCGACCAGCACGGGCGTGGTGTCGGACAGTTCGTTCAACCGGCCGAGGTCGATGCGGATGCCGCGCCGCCCGGCGATCGCCGTCAGGTGGATCAGCGCATTGGTCGAACCGCCGATCGCGAGCAGCACGCGCAGCGCGTTCTCCACCGCGTGTTCGGTGATGATCTGCGACGGGCGGATGGGATTGGCGATCAGCGCCACTGCACGCGCGCCGGCTTCTTCCGCCGCGCGCAGGCGTTCGGCAAGCACGGCGGGGATGGCGGCGGTGTTGGGCGGCATCATGCCGAGCGCCTCGGCAATGCAGGCCATGGTGGAGGCAGTCCCCATCACGCCGCAGGTACCGGCAGTCGTGGCGAGCCGCTCTTCGATCCGGCCGATCTTCTCGTCCGAGACGGTGCCGGCGCGGTAGGCGGCCCAGTAGCGGCGGCAATCGGTGCAGGCGGACAGGCGCTCGCCCTGGAACGGGGTCGCCAGCATCGGGCCGGTGACGAGCTGGATCGCCGGCACATCGGCCGAGGCGGCGGCCATCAACTGCGCCGGCACGGTCTTGTCGCAGCCGCCCACCAGCACCGCCGCGTCCATCGGCTGCGCGAACAGCATCGCTTCGGTGTCGAGCGCGGCAAGGTTGCGGTAGTGCATG
Organism: Pseudomonadota bacterium; assembly: GCA_019352115.1. Taxonomy (GTDB): domain Bacteria; phylum Pseudomonadota; class Alphaproteobacteria; order Acetobacterales; family Acetobacteraceae; genus JAJZVS01. The sequence goes on along the minus strand of JABBNW010000001.1, from coordinate 73,799 downwards.
GAAGTCGGGAACAGCGACGGCTCACACAAGGAAACGGTAGGGAACGCCAGCGGCAGGCCGCCGGCGGCGAGGATGCCGCGCTTCACCGCCGCGATCAGTTCCGGCACCGTGCGGTGGCAGTTGTTGTAGTCCGAGCCGGTATCGACGATGCCGACCACCGGACGATCGAGCATCGCCTGGGAATAGCCCATGGATTTGGCGAAGGACCGGCGGAGGTACAGGGCGAACTCGGGGTCGCCATAGCCGGCGGTGTTGCGGGCGAGGCCGCGTTTCGTGACCGGCGCGGGGGGTTCTGTGGACATGGGGCGGATGGTAGAACAGCCTGGGTCGGCCGGCAATTTCCGCGCCCTGCGGTCTGCCGCGCTGGCTCCAGGAGCACCCCCCATGACCACCATCCCCGACGCGTTCCACGACCTGCTGGAACACAAGAAGGCCTTCGCCAACCTCGCCACCGTGATGGCCGACGGTTCCCCCCAGGTGACCCCGGTCTGGTTCGACTACACCGGCGGCCAGGTGCGGGTGAACACCGCGTTCGGGCGGGTGAAGGCGCGGACGTTGAAGCCGGGCGCGCATGTGGCGCTGGCGATCATGGACCCGGACAACGCGTATCGTTACATCCAGATCCGCGGCCACGTCGCCGAGGTCACGGAAGCCGGCGCGGACGCGCATATCGACGCATTGGCGAAGAAATATCTCGACAAGGACACCTATCCGTTCCGCCAGCCGGGCGAACGGCGGGTAACGATCGCGATCGCGCCCGAAGCGGTGCAGACGATGGGCTGAAGCGGTCCGCCGCGACACGGGATTGCAGCGACCGAACCGCGTGGCAGAAGAAGCCCCCGGCGTGCCGCCCGCGCATCTGCTCGGCGTGAACGACCTGCCCGCAGAGCCGGACCGGCACCTCGTGCACGCACCGCAACCCGGGGGCCGGATCGGGCCGATGTGGCGTCGCCTCGGCCATTCCTTGGCGTGCGCCTGGTTCCGATGGGACGTCCGGCTTGGGGTCTGTCTTCTCCTGGGCGGACTGCTTTCGCTGCACGCCGGCCTCGACAACAACTGGGATCTGCACAACTACCATCTGTACGATCCGTTCGCGCTGCTGCACGGGCGCCTCGGCCGCGACCTGAACGCCGTCGGGATGCAGACCACGTTCAACCCGCTGCTCGACGTGCCGTATTACCTGCTGGCGGTGCAATGGCTGCCGCACATGCCGCGCACGGTCGCCTTCCTCGCCGGCCTGCCATACGGGGCGCTGGCGTTCCTCGTCCTTGCTGTCGCGCGGCTGCTGCCGGGCGGCCGGCAGCCCTGGCAGGCGGAGGTCACGACGGCGATCGGCCTCTGCGGAACGACCGTCGTCTCCGAGATCGGGCAGAGCTACGGCGATATCCAGATCGCGGTCTTCGTCGTGGCGGCACTCTGGCCGCCGTTGTGGTGCCTGGCGGTCGGACGCCCCCGGTCCCGCCCGTGGATCGGCGCCTGCGCCGTGTCGGGACTGGCAATGGGGATCGCCGGCGGCCTGAAATTGACCGCCTGCGTCTATGCCCCGGCCTTGGCGCTCGGTCTGTTGTTCGCGGTCGGTCCATGGCACCGGCGCATGGCGGGCGTGGCGGCGTTCTGCGCCTGTTGGCTGGCAGGCGTCGGCATCGCGGACGGGTGGTGGGCGGCCCATCTGTGGGCACGCTTCGCCAATCCGATGTTTCCCATGATGAACGACCTGTTCCGCTCGCCCTGGGCGGTGGCAGGGTCGGGCCGGGATACGCGCTTCCTGCCGCGTAGCGTGGTGCAAGCGCTGTTCTACCCGTTCTGGTGGCTCGGCGGGCACCCGTTCGTGGCGTCCGAAACCGGGGTGCGGGACTGGCACTTCGCGCTGGCCTACCTCGCGGTCGTCGTGCTGGCGGCGCGCGGGCTGTTGCGCCGGGTGCGGGATCGTATCACCCCCGATCCGCGCACCGTCCTGCTCCTTGTGTTCTTCACGGTCGGGTTCGCGGTGTGGGAGGCGGAATTCTCGATCCTGCGCTATGCGATCCCGCTCGAAGCCCTGATCGGCTGTGTGATCGTCGCGGCGTTGCAGTCTGCCCTGCCCCCGCGGCGCGCGCGACAAGGCGGCGTGGTCGTGCTGGTCTTCCTGCTGGCAACCGCCGGCTGGCCGGGCTGGGGAAGGGTCAGCGTGGATCGCGGCGCCGTCTTCGACGTCCGCGCGCCGGCCTTGCCGGACCACAGTATCGTCGCCGTCGCCAGCAAGCCGGTCGGGTTCGTGCTGCCGTTCCTGCACGGCCGCGACACCGCGTTCGTGGGGGTCGTGGACCTTTCGCCCGGCACGCGACTCTACCGCACGGTGGCGCGGCGGCTGCACACGCAACGGCCGGTGTTCGCGCTGTTGTTCCGCAACGACGCCGGCGCGATCGCCACCCTGGCGTCGATGGGACGGCGGGTCGACACCGCGGCCTGCCAGCCGGTGCGCACACGGCGGGCCAGCGGCATCGTCCTCTGCCCGGCCCCGCCTTCGCCGGCACCGGCACCGGCACCGGCACCGGCGAGGGGCTGATCGCTGATCAGGCCAGCCCGAAATACGCCCGGTGCAGCGCGTCGTCCGCGTGCAACTGTGCAACCGTGCCTTCAAACCGGATGCGCCCGCCCTCCAGCGTGTAGACCCGATCTGCGAGATCCAGGAACGCCACGTTCTGCTCGGCGATCAGCATCGCGAGCCCCGCGCCGCCGCCCACCCCGCCGGCGCGGAACCGCCCCAACACGGAAATCACCTGCTGCACGAACAGCGGCGACAGCCCGGCCGAGGGCTCGTCCATCACCAGCAGCTTCGGTCCCGCCGCCAGCGCCTTGGCGATCCCGAGCATCTTGCGCTGCCCGCCGGACAGCGCGCCGGCCAGCGCCCGCTTGCGCCCGGCCAGGTCGGGGAACACCGCGAACAATTCCTCGATCCGGGCTCGCAACACCGCCCGTTCGGCGAACTGGCCGCCGATCCGCAGATTCTCCTCGATCGTCAGGCCGGGGAACACGCCAAGCTCCGACATGTACGCGAGCCCGAGCCGCACCCGCCGGTCCGTGCGCAGCGCGGTGATGTCGGTCCCGCCCAGCCGCACCGCGCCGCGCCAGGCCGGGATCAGCCCCACCAGCACTTTCAGCAAGGTGGTCTTGCCGGCGCCGTTGGCCCCCAGCAGCACAACGGATTCGCCCGGACGCACGGCGAGCCCGGCGCCCCACAGCACCTGCACCTTGCCGTAGCCGGACTCGATGCCATCGGCCTGCAGCAGGGCGTCGTCGATCGTTTCAGTCATGCGGCGCACCGCCCAGGAACACGCGGATCACTTCGGGGTCCTTGATCGCGGTCGCCAGGGTGCCCTCGAAGAACTCCCGTCCCGCATTCATCACCACCACCCGGTCGGTGACCTTATCGATGAACCCCATCAGATGCTCGACCACCAGCAGCGCCATGCCGGCCCCGGCCAGCGCGCGCAGCCGGTCCGCCATCCGCCCCAGTTCGGCCGGATTGAGCCCGGCCGCCAGTTCATCGACCAGCAGCACGCGCGGGCCGGTCGCCAGCGCGCGCGCGAGATCGAGCGTCTTCTGCTGCGCGCTGTTCAGCTCCCCCGCCGGCCGGTCCGCCAACGTATCGAGCTCCAGGGACGCGAGCAGCGCATCGAGATCGGGCGCCGGACCGGCGTTGCCGTAGGTGGCGGCAACCGTCACGTTCTCCCGCACCGACAGCGACAGGAACGGCTTGGGGGATTGGAACGTGCGGTTGATCCCGCGCCGCGCCAGCGCGTGCGAGGCGATGCCGCCGATCGCCCGCCCCTGATACGTGACCCGGCCGCCATCCGGCGGATAGAGCCCGGAGATCACGTTGATGCAGGTGGTCTTGCCCGACCCGTTCGGGCCGACCAGCCCCAGGACCTCGCCCGGCGCGAGATGGAACGTGACGCCGTCCAGCGCGCGGAATCCACCGAAGCGCTTGACCAGGCCCTCGACGACGAGCAGCGGCGGTTCAGGGGACACGGATGCCCCGCGTCGTGAGCAGCGAAACGAGTCCGTTGGGCAGGAACAGCACCAGCCCCACGATCAGCGCGCCGTAGATGAACTGGAAATACTGCGGCACCGTGATGCCGATCGCATTGTACACCCCGTACAGGATCAGCACGCCGAGCAGCGGCCCGGTCAGGGTGGTGGCACCGCCGAACAGCACGAACACGGTGGCGAAGATGGACACCCCGAGGTCGAAGGCGGTGTCTGGATAGAACACCGAGATGTGCCAGGCGAAGGTCGCACCGACCAGCCCGGCCACCAATGCCGACAGCAGCCAGGCGATGGTGCGCCCGCGCACCACCGATACGCCCGCCATGCCGGCACTTACCGGATCGTCGCGGATTGCCTGCAACGCGAGACCGAAGCGGGAGTTGCGCAGCCACACCACCAGCAGGAACGCGAAGGCGAGCACGCCAAGCCCCACGTCATAGGAGAACCGCGGCGCGAATACGGCCGAGAGGGAGACGCCGTACGGCCCCTTGGTAACGTTCTCCAGCGCCGGGTTGGACACGACTTCATACACGGCCTGCGCCGCAGCCAGGCTGGCAATGGCAAAATAGGCCCCCGACAGGCGCAGCAAGGGCAGCAGCACCACCGCCAGCACGAGCGCGGCCGCCCCGCCCGCGGCCAGCGCGACCAGCGGCGGCGCGTGCAGATGCATCACCGCCAGCGCGAACCCGTACGCCCCGGCGCCATAGAAGCCGACGTAGCCGAACGGCAGGTAGCCGGTGAAGCCGTAGACGATGTTCAATCCCTGCGCGAGCGCCAGGAACATGACGAAGTTGAACAGCATCAGCTCGTTGGAATAGACGTAGGGGCCGATCGCGAACGCGATCAGCACGAGCGCCGGCAACGCAAGATCGGGCAGCAGGGTCCGCTTACGCACGGGCACCTCCCGCGCGCTTACGCGAGACCGCTCCCGCGCGCTTACGCACGACGCACCTGCCGGCCGAACAGCCCCTCCGGCCGCACGAGCAGCACCGCGATCAGCAGCAGGTTGGGCAGCAGGTTGGCCCAGGAGCTGAAATAGGTCTGCATCAGCATCAGCGACACCCCATAGACGATCCCGCCCACCACGGTTCCGAGCGGATTGCCCAGGGTCCCCACCACGATCACCGCGAACGCCGTGATGTTCAGCCCGACGCCGATATCCGGCGTGATGCTGCCCAGCATGAACGGCGCGAACACCCCGGCGATGCCGGCCAGGGCCAGACTGATCCCGAACGCGATCGCCGAGACGCGGTGCACGTCGATGCCGGTCGCCAGCGCCTCGTCGCGCGAGACCATCACCGCCCGGGTCAAAGTGCCAAGCCGGGTGCGGTAGAGATAGACATATACCGCCGCAACCGCGACCGCGCTGACCGCGGCGCTGAACACCCACGGCTTCGGCAACCGCGCGCCCAGCACGATGATCGGCCCGATCCCCAGCACCCGTCCGGGCAGGGAGCGTTCCGTCGTGCCGAGGAAGATCGTCGCCACCGCCTCGATCATCTGCGACAGGCCGAAAAACAGGATCAGCGACAGCATTTCCGAATCGCGTGCACGCTGGAGTTGCGGCACGATCAGGTAATAAAGCGGCATGCCGAGCGCGACGAACACCACCAGCACGATGACCGCGGCCACCAGCGGGTGGATGCCGAACGCCGACAGCAGCCACCACGCCGCGTAGCCCCCCAGCATCACGAAGTCGCCATGCGCCAGGTTGACGATGCGCATGACCCCGAACACCAGGTTGAGGCCGAGCCCCACGAGGGTGAAATAAAGGCCGAACACCACGCCGGCGACGATCGCGCCGATCAGCATGACGGCCCGTCACCCGCCGCGGCCCCGGCCTCCTGGCACATGCTCACTTGCCGAACACGGCCTTGCCGTGCGCGAACTGCGGCGGATAGACGGAGACGAGATCGAGCCCGCCCTTTGCGTTCGGCTGCAACTGCCCGATCGGCGTGAGTTCGCCCACCTGCGCGCCTTCGCCGTTCAGCTCGAACGGCCCGTCCAAGGTCTTGAGCTTGCCCGACAGGGCGAACACCGCATGGTGCAGATCGAGCTGGCTCATGCCCGACGTCGTGGCCAGCGCCCGCTGGATGACAAGGCCGGTCATGTAGCCATAGACCGCGTTCGACCCCCATTCGACCCCCGCGCCCTTGGGATAGGCCTTCTCCCAGGCCGCATGGTACTGCGGCAGGGTCGGGCCAAAATTCACCTTGTACTGATACAGCGCCGACGGCACATAGCTGAATGTGTCCTTCATCGCCGCGGCGCCGGCGTTCTTCAGCACCTCGTCCATCTCGGCGCCGCCATAGATCGTGAAGACGAAGCGGAACTTCTCCCCGGAATCCTGCAGATTACGCAGGAAGGCGATGTCGTTGCCGGGGAACCCAAGCTCAGCCACCGCATCCGGCTTCGTCGCCGCGATATTGTTGATCAGGACGGTGTAGTTGGACGTGCTGGTGGGCACGCCCTGGTCGTAGACGATCTTGACCTTGCCGTCCTTTTCCAGGAATCCCTTCAACGCCGAGGCCTGGGTGCCGGTGAAGTCGTTGGTCGCATACAGGATCGCGACCGTCTTGATGCCGTGCTTCACCCCGACATCGTCGAGGAAGTCGGAAATCGCCTTCGGCCAGATGGTGGAAACCGGGATCGCCATCAGCCCGATATACGGGTTGTCCTTGGTGAAGAACGTGCCGCCGGTGCCCGAGACGTCGAACAGGAACATCTTGTGTTCCTTCGCGATCGGCACCGCGACCGAGGTCAACACCGATCCGGAATCGGACAGCAGCAGGTTCACGTGGTCCTGCGTGATCAACTGGTTATACAGCGTGGCCGCGGTAGCCGTGCTGCTCTGGTCGTCATACGCGACCAGCTTGATCGGGATCTTCTTGTGGAACGGCTTCACGTACACGCCGCCGCGCGCGTTCACCTGCTGCACCCACAGCTTGATGCCGTCGAACACCGGCATCGAAATGCTGGCGAACGGCCCCGAGCTTGCGTAGAGCGTGCCGATTTTGATCTCGGCCGGCGCCGGCGCAGCGCGTGCCGCCAGGCCGCCCATCGTCGTCGCCAGCAGCGCGAGCGCTGCGAGTACTCCCCGGCGCAGTCTCATTTTCTTGCCTCCCCGCATCATAAACGATGCAGGGATTCTGCCCGAAGCCCAGCCGCCGGGCAAGCCGGGGAAAGTGCTTCCCCGGCCCGGCCCGCGAACAGACGGCCGGCCGTCACTTGCCGAGCACGGCCTTGGCGTTGGCGAATTTCGGCGGATAGACGGACACGAGCTTCACGTCCTTGCCATCCGGCTGCACCTGGCCGAGCGGGGTGATTGCCCCGATCTGCGCGCCCTCGCTGTTCAGCACGAACGGACCGTCCAGGGTCTTGAGCTTGCCCGACAGACCGAACACCGCATCGTGGATGTCCATCTGGCTGAGCCCCTTGGCGGTCGCCAATGCCCGCTGGATGACGAGCCCGGTGTGGTAGCCGTAGATCGCGTTGGCGCCGAAATCGACGCCCGAGCCCTTCGGGTATTTCTTCTCCCACGCCGCCTTGTACTGCGCGAGGTCCATCCCGAAGTTCACCTTGTAGGTGTAGTTCGACGGCGGCACGTAGGTGAACGCCCATTTCATCCCATCGGCACCGACGTTCTTGCGCAGGAGATCGAATTCCTCGCCGGCGTAGATGCTGAACAGGAAGCGGAATTTCTCGCCCGAATCCTGCAGGTTGCGCAGGAAGGCGATGTCGTTGCCGGGGAACCCGAGCTCGGCCACGGCATCGGGCTTGGCGGCAGCGATGTTGTTGATCAGCACGGTGTAGTTGGACGTGCTGGTGGGCACGCCCTGGTCGTACACGATCTTGAGCTTGCCGGCCTTCTGGATGAAGCCGCGCAGCGCCTTCGCCTGGGTGCCGGTGAAGTCGTTGGTGGCGTACAGGATCGCCAGCGTCTTCACCCCTTCCTTCGACGCCACCTGGTTCAGGTAGTCGGCGACGTATTTCGGCCAGATGGTGGAAACCGGGTCAGCCATCAGCGCGATGTAGGGATTGTCCTTGGTGAAGAACGTGCCGCCGGTGCCCGAGACGTCGAACAGGAACATCTTGTGTTCCTTCGCGATCGGCACCGCGACCGAGGTCA
>JABBNW010000001.1:0-65541 GCA_019352115.1 Pseudomonadota bacterium | reverse complement strand
ACGTCGAACAGGAACATCTTGTGTTCCTTCGCGATCGGCACCGCGACCGAGGTCAGCACAGACCCGGAATCAGCGACCAGCAGGTTCACGTGGTCCTGGCTGATGAGCTGGTTGTAGAGCGTCGCGGCGGTCGCGGTGTTGCTCTGGTCGTCGTAGGCGATCAGCTTGACCGGGATCTTCTTGTTGTAGGCTTTCACGTACACGCCACCCTGGGCGTTCACGAGATCGACCCACAGCTTCAGCGAATCGAAGACCGGCATGGAAATGCTGGCGAACGCGCCCGAGCTTGCATAGAGCGTGCCGATCTTGATCGCGGCCGGCGCGGTTGCCGCCTGCGCGGTGCCGCCCAGCAGCGCGGGCAGCAGCCCCAGCGCCGGCAAAAGTCCCTTGAACTTCATGGCCAGTCTCCCCCCGTTGGGTCGTGAACGAAGCGGGGGTTCTGCCGCAACGCAGCGCGGGCGGCAAGCCACCGCCCCATCACCCGATCAGTCGAAGTCGGTCGCCAACTCTGCGCGCACCACCTCCGGTAGTGCCGCCATGTGGCCGTAGCTGGCATGGTCCAGCCCGAGCACCACCTCGGTCCCCGGACGGGAGAAGGTTGCGATCTGCGCCGGGGTGAACGGGAAATGCACGAACTGCACCGAGGACGCCTTGCCGTCCGCGCTGGTGCGGTCCTGGTCGGCCTCCGGCACGCCGCGGATCGTTTCGCCTGCAACGCGCAAGAACGCGGCCTCCTCGATCCCGCCCAGGCGGCCGAGCACGGTGGCGCGGCGGACCGGATCGTCGATCTCGATCATGAAGGTCGCCACCAGTTCGGCGCCTTGCGGGATTAGCGGGTTGTAGGCAGCCAGCTCGTCGGGCACCTGCGCCGCGCCGCCCTGCTCGATATGCAGCATCTCCTGGATCTGCAGCCACATCGTATCGTAGGATTCGAAGTAGAACATGACATGCGGACCGACCTCCACCTGGCGGCGGCGCTTGCGCACGCCGATGGCGCGGCGCCGCTCGGCGCGCACCTTGGCGTATTCGGCGGCGGGAAGAAGATCGGCTTCGGTGATCGCGTGCCGGTTCGCCATGGCTACGGCTCCTGCTTCGGTCAAAGCGTGAAAGGAGTCTTGCGCAAACTCTCAGGCGAGCCCGTAGGCCCGCGCGAGGATCTGGATCGGGTGCCCTGCCAATGTGGGGCGCGGCGCGTCGCCGCCAAGCGCTTCCATCCCCTGTGCCAGGTGCGCACCGGCGAGCGGGCATTCCGACGCGACGAACCCCTTGCCGCCGTCACGCGCCTGGCGTGCCGCCGGACGCCCCACTTTCAGAGCGGTATCGAAATGAGCACTTTTGAACCCCCACGACCCGCCGTGGCCGGAGCAGCGTTCGATCACGCTCACTTCCGTCTCGGGCAGCAGGCGCAACAGGTCGGCGCCCTTCTGGCCCATGTTCTGCGCGCGCGCGTGGCAGGCGAGATGCACGGTGACGCCGCCCGGAATCGGCGACAGGCCGGGCGCGAGCCCTTCCTTGCGCGCGATCCCCACCACGTATTCGCTGATGTCGAAGCTCGCCCGCGCCAGTCGCTCCACTGCCGGGTCGCCGGGCAGGATCAGCGGCCATTCGAATTTCAGCATCAGCGCGCAGGACGGGACCAGTGCGATCACGTCGTAACCCTTGTCGATCCAGGGACCGAGCGCGCCCGCCACCTCCCGCGCCGCTGCCGCCACATCGGCGAGGCGGCCCTGCTCCAGCAGCGGCATGCCGCAGCAATGCGGGTGCACGACCTCGGTCTCCACCCCGTTCCGCGCCAGCACGGCGCGCGCCGCACGGCCCAGCTCGGGATCGTTGTAGTTCACGAAACAGGTGGCGTACAGCACCGCCTTGCGGCCGAAGCCCGGTGCCGCCGCGTTCACCTGCGGCGGCGCCGCCTTCGCCTCGGCGACGAAGCTGCGCGCATGGTATTTCGGCAGTTCCGCCCGCGGATCGAGATCAGCGGCCTTGCCGAGCAGCGCGCGGGTGCGGGTATTGGTCCGATCCGTCGCCCAGTTCGCCACCGGCGCGGCCAGCGCGGCGAGCTTGCCGTTGCGGTCGGTCGCCGCCAGTTGGCGATCGACGAACGAAACCTTCCCCTGCGCCGCTTCCATCGCCCGGTAGCGCAGCATCAGGTGCGGGAAATCCAGGTCGAACGCGTGCGGCGGCACGTAAGGGCACTTCGTCATGAAGCACATGTCGCAGAGCGTGCACGCATCCACGACCGGCTTGAAATCGGCGCTGGCGACCGTTTCCAATTCGCCGGTCGGCGCGGCGTCGATCAGGTCGAATAGCTTCGGAAACGAATCACAGAGGTTGAAGCAGCGCCGGCAGGTATGGCAGATGTCGAACACCCGGCGCAGCTCGGCGTCGATCTTCGCGGGATCGACGAAGTCCGGATCCTGCCAGGCGATCGGATGGCGGGTGGGTGCGTCGAGGCTGCCTTCGCGCATGCGCTCTCACCTGTCGGGCAGGGGGCCGGGTCGGCCGAATGGGGGCGGGAATCCGCGACGGCCTCTCCCGCACGATGCGCGGGAGAGGCGAAGCCGGGCGGCGCTTACTTCGCCAGTTCGTCGAGGGCGCGCTGGAACCGGCCGGCATGCGAGCGCTCGGCCTTGGCCAGGGTCTCGAACCAGTCGGCAATTTCCTCGAAACCTTCCTCGCGCGCCGCACGCACCATGCCGGGGTACATGTCGGTGTACTCGTGGGTTTCGCCCGCCACCGCCGCGGCCAGGTTGTCGGAGGTCTTGCCGATCGGCAGGCCGGTGGCCGGATCGCCCACGGCTTCCATGAATTCCAGATGACCGTGCGCGTGGCCCGTCTCACCCTCGGCGGTGGAGCGGAACACCGCGGCGACATCGTTGTAGCCTTCCACGTCCGCCTTCTGGGCGAAGTAGAGATAGCGGCGATTGGCCTGCGATTCGCCGGCGAAGGCGTATTTCAGGTTCTCTTCCGTCTTGCTGCCCTTGAGCGATGCCATGACCCTGCTCCCTTGTCTGCAACGGATGCGGGACGCACGCCGGAATGCCGGCGGCGTCCGACGGGCGCAGGGTTAGTCGATCATTCAGGGCGAGTCCAATGGACTTTCTCGATCAACCTGAACGGGTTTTTCGATCGGCCGCCCCGGCCGGCCGGCCGGGGCACCGGCGACGCCTCAGAGCTTGAAAAGCAATCGAACTTGCGAAAGAATGCCCGTTGAAATCACTCGGATTTTCGGGCGATCTCGGCGGCTGACGGGCATTCTTTCACAAACTCTCAGACCGGGATCAGCCGCACCTGCCGCCCCGCCACGCCAAGCGCCGTGCGGCCGTCGCGCAGCGCCAGCGCATCGGCGCCGAACACCTCCCGGCGCCAGCCGTGCAAGGCAGGGACGCCGGCGTCCTCGCCCTGCGCCAGGCGGTCGAGATCCTCCGACACCGCCACCAGGCGCGGCGCGACGTGGTGCTGCTCGCACTTCGCGGCGAGCAGCACTTTCAGCAGCGCCACCAGCGCCGGCGACGGCCGCGCGGCGCCCTCGGTCCCGCGCGGGACGACGGGCAACGCGTCTTCCGGCAGGGCGCGCGCGTTGGCGATCGCTTCCAGCAGGGCCACGCCGGTGCGCCCCTCGGCAAAGCCCTTGCTGATGCCGCGGGCACGGGCGAGCCCCTCCGGCGTCTCCGGCGCGGAGGCGGCGATCTCCAGCAGGGTCTCGTCCTTCAGCAGGCGCTGGCGGGGGATGTTGATCCGCTGTGCCTCCCGCTCCCGCCACGCCGCCAGGGCGCGGACCATGCCGAGGTAGCGGCGGTTGGTGCTGCGCGGGCGCAGGCGCAGCCACATGTCCTCGGGCTCGGCGCGGTAGGTGGCGGGATCGGCGAGCACCGCCATCTCCTCCCCCACCCATTCCAGCCGGTGGTCGCGGGCCAGCCGGTCGCGCAACTGCTCATAGACGATGCGCAGCCAGGTCACGTCGGCGGCGGCGTAGGCAAGCTGGGCCGGCGACAGGGGCCGCGCGGCCCAGTCGCTGAACCGGTGCGCCTTGTCGATCTGCCCGCCGGCGAGGGTCTGCACCAGGGTGTCGTAGCCCGCCTGGTCGCCGAACCCCGCCACCATCGCCGCTACCTGGGTGTCGAACAGGGGGGTGGGGACGGCGCCGTAGCGCAGGACGAAAATCTCGATGTCCTGCCGCGCGGCGTGGAACACTTTCAGCACCGCCGGATCGGCGAACAACTCGCCGAGGGGCGCAAGGTCGATCCCTTCGGCCAGCGCATCGACCACCGCCACATCCCCTGTGCCGGCGAGCTGCACGACGCATAGCTCGGGCCAGTAGGTGCGCTCGCGCATGAATTCGGTGTCGACGGTGACGAATTCCTCCGTCCGCAGGCGCGCGCACAGCGCGGCGAGCGCCTCGGTGGTCTCGATCAGGACGGGGGTGGGGAAGCTCGGGCGGGCGGGACGGGACATGGGGGGGTTGTACACGAACGCCGCCGGGGCGCGAAACCGGGCCGCCGACGGTCCGGCCCCGCCATGGAAGCCCCTGTTCGGGACGGATGGCGGCGGCGCCGAGCTGCTCCCCCTCTACCCGCGCTTGCGGGGGGAGAGGGAGCAGCACGCCGCCTCGATCGGCGACATGCCGCGCATGGCCGCAACGGCGGCGGGCGAGACGCGCTTGTCGGCGTCGTCTCGCCGAAGGTCTTGGCGTCGATTTCCTTCCAGAAGGCCAACAGCCATGCGGGTTCGTCCGTCTGCGTGAAGGTCAACGTCGCCGGGCGATTTGCCTGGTGTCGATTGATGCCAACCTCGCCGATGGGCTCAGCGCGCGGCCAGTGGAACGGCGATGCCGAGGCGGGCAGCCAGGCGCCGCGCCGTTGCCTCCCGCTGGGCCGTGATGCCCTGCACGGACCGCCGCACCTGCTCCAGTATCGCGGCCGGTGCGGACTCGGGCGTGCCGCTGTCGAACGGCGGTTCCGGCGCATAGGCGATCTGGAGCTGGATGGCCCGCGCGGCGTCGTCGCCCCGCAGTTCGGCCGCCAGACGGAGGGCGCCGTCGATCCCGGCCGTGACCCCGGCGGCGAAGATCCAATTCCCGTCCACGACCACCCTCTCGTTGACAGGTATCGCACCGAAGAACGGAAGCAGATGAAACGATGACCAGTGCGTCGTCGCCCGGCGGCCCTTGAGCAGCCCGGCCGCACCACAGAGCAACGCGCCCGTGCATACGGAGAAAACGCTGTGCGCCCCCGCCACCTGCCGGCGGATCCAGTCGAGCACCGTCGCGTCCTCCATCAGGGCTTCCTGGCCGAAGCCGCCCGGCACGTGAAGGACATCGAGCGGTGGGGCATCCGCCAGGGCCGCATCCGGCGTCAGCCGCAAACCCCGCAGATCGCGAACCGGCTCGGCCGTCTTGGCGTAGATGCGACAGGTGGCGTTCGGGATGCGCGACAGCACCTCGAACGGGCCCGTGAGGTCGATCTGGTCCACGCCTTCAAACAGGAGCGAGCCGATCTGGAGATGGGTTTCGGCGGGGATCATGCGGGGGCGTCTCCGTTTGGGTGCCGATGCGGGGTGGACAGGACGAAGATGGGCGGGCAAGGTCTGGCGGAGATGCCAGAATCCCCTCGTTTCCCGCCAATCCCGCCGCGCAGCCCAACGTCGCCGCGCACCATCGAGGTGCTCGCCTTCCCGTCGGTCCAACTGCTCGACGTGGCCGGGCCGTTGCAGGTCTTCGCCACCACCAACGACCTCGCAGGCGAGGCGCCGCCCTATGCGCTGCGGGTGGTCGCGGCCGGCGGAGGACTGGTCGGCGCCTCGGCCGGGCTCGGGCTCGCAACGGCGCCGCTGCCGGCGATCGATGCGGCGCTGGACACGCTGCTGATCGCCGGCGGCCCGGGCGTGCACGCGGCGGCGGCGGACCCGGCGCTGGTCGGCTGGGTGGCCGCACGCGCGGGGCGGGCGCGACGGGTGGCCTCGGTCTGCACCGGGGCGTTCCTGCTCGGCGCGGCGGGACTGCTGGACGGGCGGCGGGCGGCGACGCACTGGACCCATTGCGCCGAGCTTGCCCGCCGCTTCCCCGCCGCGCGGGTGGAACCCGACCCGATTTTCGTCCGCGATGGCCCGATCTGGACCTCCGCCGGCGTCACTGCCGGCATCGATCTCGCGCTGGCGTTGGTGGAGCAGGACCTCGGCCGCGCGGTGGCGCTGGCGGTGGCACGCCACCTGGTCGTGTTCCTCAAGCGCCCGGGCGGGCAGGCCCAGTTCAGCGCCGCCCTGTCCTTGCAGGCGGGGGAGGATCGGTTCGGCGACCTGCACGCCTGGATCGCCGACCATCTCGCCGCCGACCTGAGCCTGCCCGTGCTCGCCGCCCGCGCCGGGATGAGCGAGCGCAGCTTCAGCCGCCACTATGCCGCCCGCAGCGGCATGACGCCGACCCAGGCGGTGGAGCAACTGCGGGTGGAAGCGGCGCGGCGGCTGCTGTCGGAGTCGCGCCTGCCGGTGAAACGCATTGCCGCACGCTGCGGCTTCGGTTCCGAGGAGACCCTGCGCCGCAGTTTCCTCCGCCGCCTCGCCAGCACGCCGCAGGACTACCGGGCCAGGTTCGCCCCTCCCCTCCCCTTGCGGGTGGAGCCGGGGAGGAACGACGTGAGCGAACGGGTCGCTTGACCTTGCAGGGACGCTGCCGCTAGCCCGGGCGCCATGTTCCTCCGCACCCCCCGGCCATGACCCCGACCGCGCATGTGATCGGCGCCGGGCTCGCCGGCCTCGCCGCCGCGCTGGCGCTGACCGCGGCCGGGCGGGCGGTGGTGCTGCATGAATCCGGGCCGGTCGCCGGCGGGCGCTGCCGGTCGTACGCCGACCGCGAGCTTGGCCTCACCATCGACAACGGCAACCACCTGCTGCTGTCCGGCAACCGCACCGCGCTCGCCTATCTGGACGCGATCGGTGCGCGCGCGACCATGACGGGGCCGACCCGCCCGCGCTTTCCGTTCATGGACCTCGGCACCGGCCGGCGGTGGACGGTGCGCCCGAACCGGGGGCGGCTCGCGTGGTGGGTCCTGGACCCCGCCCGGCGCGTGCCCGGGACCGGCGCGGCCGACTATCTGCGGCTGCTGCACCTGCCGCGGATCACCGACGACCGCACGGTCGCCGAGTCGCTGCCGGACAATGCGCTGTTCCGCCGGCTGGTCGCCCCGCTCGCGATCGCCGCTCTGAACACATCGCCGGATGAAGGCCTGGCCCGGCTGCTCGGCGCGGTGGTGCGGGAGACCCTGCTGGCCGGCGGCGCGGCCTGCCTGCCGCTGCTGCCGCGCCACTCGCTGGCCGCCTCGTTCATCGATCCCGCCATTGCCACCTTGCGCGCCCGCGGGGCGGAAGTCCGTTTCAGCCACCGCGTCGCCGCGCTGGCACTGGAGGCGGGCCGGGTGGTCGGGCTGCGCGGCACGGAGGGCACGATCCCGCTCGGGCCGGACGATGCCGTGGTGCTCGCGGTGCCGCCCTGGGTCGCGACCGGCCTGTTGCCGGGCCTGGCCGTGCCCGATGCGTTCGAGGCGATCCTGAACCTGCACTACGCGACCCCGGCGGTGCCCGACCCGCCGGATGTGCGCATCGCCGGCTTCGTCGGGCTGATCGGCGGGATGGCGGAATGGGTGTTCGCGAAATCCACCCATGTCTCGGTCACCATCAGTGCCGCCAGCCGGCTGATCGATCGCCCGTCCGAGGCGCTGGCGGCGCAGGTCTGGCCGGAGGTGCGCACCGCGCTCGGCTTCGCGCCGGACGCGAAGCTGCCGCCGTGCCGGGTGGTGAAGGAAAAGCGCGCCACCTTCGCCGCCACTGCGGAGCAGGATCGCCGCCGGCCCGGCGCGCACACCGGGCTCCCCAACCTCGTGCTGGCCGGCGACTGGACCGCGACCGGGTTGCCGGCCACGATCGAAGGTGCGATCCGGTCGGGCAACCTCGCGAGCGACCTGCTGCTGCATCCCCCCGCATGACCGCCTTCGGTATGACCGCCCCCGATATGATCGCCCCTGCTGGCACCGACCGCGATTTCGTGCCGGACGACCGCCTGGACCGCGCTGTCGCCGCCGCTGCGGCCGCGCTCGCCGGAAGGCAGAGCCCGGACGGGCACTGGGTCTTCCCGCTGGAGGCGGACGCCACCATCCCGGCGGAATACGTCCTGCTGGAACATTTCCTGGACCGCATCGACCCGGACCTCGAAGCGCGCATCGGCGTCTATCTGCGCGCCCGCCAGGGGGAGCACGGCGGCTGGCCGCTGTTCCAGGACGGGCGCCTCGACCTGTCATGCAGCGTCAAGGCCTATTACGCGCTGCGCTGCATCGGCGATCCTGCAGACGCGCCGCACATGGTCCGTGCCCGCGCCGCCATCCTCGCCGCCGGCGGGGCCGAGCGCGCCAACGTGTTCACCCGCGTCCAGCTTGCCCTGTTCGGCCAGGTGCCGTGGCGCGCGGTGCCGATGATGCCGGTCGAGATCATGCTGCTGCCGCTGTGGTTTCCGTTCCACCTCAGCAAGGTGTCATACTGGTCGCGCACCGTGATCGTGCCCTTGCTGGTGCTGATGGCGTTGCACCCACGCGCGCGCAACCCGCGCGGAGTGGGCGTGGCAGAGCTGTTCCGCACCCCGCCGGAGCAGGTGCGCGACTACATCCGCGGTCCCTATCGTTCCGGCTGGGGGTGCATCTTCAAGGCGCTGGACAGCGTGTTGCGCTTCGCCACGCCCGCCTTCCCGCGTCGGCTCCGTCGGCACGCGATCGACCGGGCCATGGCGTTCGTCACCGCGCGGCTGAACGGAGAGGACGGGCTCGGCGGCATCTATCCCGCGATCGCCAACAGCGTGATGATGTTCGACGCCCTGGGCTTCCCGCCCGACGCGCCGCCTGCCGCCACCGCGTGGGCCGCCGTGCGCAAGCTGCTGGTCGAAGAAGAAGACCGCGCCTGGTGCCAGCCCTGCCTGTCCCCCGTCTGGGACACGGCGCTGGCGGGTCACGCGGTGGCGGAGGCCGCCGGCGCCGCCGCCGCCGACGTCGCCGTCGCCTGCACCTGGCTGGCCGGCCGGCAGATCACTGGCCATGCCGGGGACTGGGCGGTGCGCCGGCCGGGCCTGCGCCCCGGCGGCTGGGCGTTCCAATACTGGAACGATGCCTACCCTGATGTGGACGACACCGCGGTGGTCGGCATGCTGCTGCACCGCCAGGGCGACCCGGCGCATGCGGAGGCGATCGCGCGGGCGCGCGAGTGGATCGTGGGGATGCAGTCGCAGGGGCGCGGACATTTCGACGGCGGCTGGGGCGCGTTCGAGCCGGAGAACACGCATCTGCATCTGAACCACATACCGTTCGCCGATCACGGCGCCCTGCTCGACCCGCCGACCGCCGACGTGACCGCGCGCTGCGTGTCGTTCCTGGCACAGACCGGAATGCGGGCGGACGAGCCGGTGCTGGCGCGCGCGCTGGCGTTCCTGAAGCGCGAGCAGGCGGCGGACGGCAGCTGGTTCGGCCGCTGGGGCACCAACTACATCTACGGCACCTGGTCGGTGCTGTGCGCGCTGAACGCCGCCGGCCTCGGTCCCGACGATCCGATGGTGCGCCGCGCCAGGGACTGGCTGATTTCCGTGCAGCGCGACGACGGCGGCTGGGGCGAAGACGAGGAAAGCTACGCCGACGCCCCGCACGGGCAATATCACGAAAGCACGCCGAGCCAGACCGCCTGGGCCGTGCTCGGGCTGATGGCCGCCGGCGCGACGGAGCATCCGGCGGTGGCGCGCGGGATTGCCTACCTGGCCGCGACCCAGCGGGCGGACGGGGAATGGGACGAGGCGCCCTACACCGCGGTTGGCTTCCCGCGCGTGTTCTACCTGCGCTACCACGGGTATCGGCTGTATTTCCCGCTGCTGGCGCTGGCGCGGTACCGGGGATTGCAGCGGGGCAACGACAAGCGGGTGGCGTTCGGGTTCTGACGCCCCCCTACTCCCGCCGCAGCAGCCGATCGTTCAGGAAGCTCGCCACCCCGCCGGCGTGGAAATCCCGTTTCAGCGCCGCGGGATCGTAGTCCTCCCGCACCCAGTCCAGGAACGGCTTGCGGCCCTCCGCCTCGCGCGCATAGCGCAGGAAGAACGCGTCCAGGATGCCGGTGCGCGAGCGCCGCACATGGCCGAACCGCCAGGACAACTGCCCCAGCGCCTCGGCCGCACTCCCGCCCCGCAGCAGCAGGAACAGCCCGGCTGCCAGCCCCGCCCGATCGGCGCCCGACTTGCAATGGACCAGCGCCGGCGTGGGCATCGTGCGGTAGATCTCCGCCAGCCGCAGAATGCGTTCGGGCTGCGGCGCGCCGCGGCTGTCCATCGCCATGTCGATCACCGTCAGGCCGAGCCGCCCCGCCGCCTCCCGCGCCAGCGCGTCCGACCCGTTACCGGTCGGCCCGCGCAACGTCACCAGCCCGCGCAGTCCCCAGCGCCGGGTCAGCGCGGCGAGCGTCCCCGGCGTCGGATGGTTGCAGCGATACAGCACCCCCGGCACCACCGGCGCCGCGTTGGTCCAGACCAGGCGGAAGATCGCGTGATCGACGAACAGCGCATCCACCCAGGCGGTCGCGCGCCCGCGCGGAGTGGAAAGATCGCCGCGGAAAATCTTGTCCATGCCGGGGCGGCGGCTCAGCGCCCGGCTTCGGGGCGGGTGGCAATCAACCCGGCCACATCCGCGCGGCCGGCATCGGCGAGGCCCGCGACCACGCCGGCGCGGTCCTCGGGCGGGCGGTTCTGGCTCATTTTCCATTTGCCTTCCAGCCGCGCGATCGGCAGGGCGAATCCGGTGATGGCCTTGAGCATCCCGGCCACGAACGCCGCCGGCGCGTCACCGACGGCCCACGGAGTGCCTCCGCCGGCAGCCGCGGCGCGGGCTTCCTCCCGGTCGGTCAGGCGGGTCACGATGTCCAGCAGCCGGTCCGGGTCGTCGAAGAACGCGACCTCCCCATAGGCGTGCACGGCGACGTAGTTCCAGGTGGGCACCACCGCGCCGGTGCGGCGCTTGGTTTCGTACCAGTTGGGCGTGATGTAGGCGTCCGGCCCCTGCACGATCAGCAGCGCCGGCACCCCGGCCAGCGCGCCGCTCGCCTGCGGGTTGGGGCGCGCCAGATGGCCGAGCACGGTCCCGTACGGCGCCGGATCGGGATCGAGCAGCACCGGGATATGGCTCGCGATCAGGCCGTCTGCCGTCATGGTCACCAGGGTCGCGAGACCGGCGGCGCGGATCGCCGCGTGCATGGTCTCAATCCGGTCTTCGCGGAACGGGGCGGGCACGTACATCGGAGACTCCTTCCCGGAGTTGCGATCCCGGGCGCGGTGCGTCGGCGGCTCAGAGCGTGAAAAGCAATCGAACTTGCGAAAGAATGCCCGTTGAAATCACTCGGGTTTTCGGGCGATCTCGGCGGCTGACGGGCATTCTTTCACAAACTCTCAGCGCAGGTTATGGGCCAGCCCGAGCACCGCATAAACCCGCAAGCTCGGCGGCCAGGCCTGCGCGATCCGGGCACGCCAGACGACACCAGCGGCCAGCCCGGCCACCAGCACCAGCAGGCTCGCCGCCCAGGCCAGGCGCAGGCCGAGCGAGGATCGCGGCGCCGACACGGGAGGGGCGAGTCGCGCCGGCGGTGCGGTGCCCTCCGCCGCGCCAAAATCCGCGGCCTCCGGCATCCCGAAATCCGCGGCCCCCGGCTCGATAAAAACCGGGCGGACCGGATCGGGAAATCCCTCCGGCGCGGCCGGTTCGGCGGGCGGCGGCGGCGTCCACTCCGTGCCGCAGCGGGCGCAGCGCACCGTCTTGCGGCCGGCCAGCAGAGCGTCCGGGACATCATAGCCGGCGGCACAGGAGGGGCAGACGATGCGCATGGCACCCCGACGGTTGCAGCAAGCGAATGGTGCGGGAGAGCAAGCAGCAAGGCAACCCGCGCCGGGTAGGGCCGTCACCGGGGAGACCGGCGCGCAAAACCGACACCGGGAAACCGGCGCGACAGACCGGCTCCGGACAACCGGAGCGACCGCCGGACGACCGGCCCGACCGGCGTGACCGGCCTATGCCGTGCCGAACCGCTCGATCTGCGCCTGGCTACGCAGGTCCTGCTGCAACTGCCGCGACAGCAGGTCCACCCGCTGCGACAGGATCTCCGTCCGGATCTCCGCCGGCGTGAGCTGGGCCAGGTTCTTGCGTCCCTTCGAACACACGATCAGCACCGCGATCCCGTCCGGCGCCACCACGGGCTTCGTCGTCTGCCCCGGCTGCAGGCTCGCGAGCATCGTCCGGAAACTCGGCGGCTGCACGTGATCGAGGTCGATCTGGCCGAGATCGGCCGGTCGCGGCGAGTGGTCCCGCACGGCCACCTGCTCCATCTGTGGGCAGGTTTTCACCGTGGCGCTGATCTCGCGCGCCTGTTGCAGGGTCTGCAATTGCTGCGGCGTCGGCGCGGTGGGATTGAGCGGGGCGGTGAACGGCAGGAACACTTGGCGCGCCGACAGCACGGTGTGGACGTCCTGCCCGATCGTGCGCTTGCCTTCCAGGGTGACGATGTCGAGCCCGCCCGGCACCGGGATCGGGTTGCTGATGGCGCCGGGCGGCATCTCGGTCACGATCTTCGCCACCGCGGGATCGAGCTGGTTGGCCTGCACCCAGCCGAGGTCGCCGCCGGCGAGCGCGGTCTGGCTCTGGCTGAACTGCGCCGCGGCCACCGGGAACGGCGCGCCGGCGCGCAGGTCGGTGATCACGGTGTTGGCGAAACTCTGCGCATCGGCGCGGCCGGCAGCGCTTTCGATCGGGATGAAGATTTCCGCCACGTGATATTCGGACTGGCCGGTCTGCTGCGCCATCAGCCGCTGCCGCGCCGCCACCTCCGCCGGGCTCACGGTCGCGCGCGCGCCGAGCGTCTGGCGCAGCAACTGGGTCCAGCCGAGCTGGGTGCGGATCTGGTCGACCAGGGTGGTGAAGGAGACGCCGCTGCTCTCCAGCCGCTGGCGCAGCGCGCCGGGCGGCATGCCGTTGCGCTTCTCGATCTCGCCGATGGCGTCGGCGATCGCCTTGTCCGGCACGACGATATGCGCCTTCTCGACCGCTTGCAGGCGCAGCCGCTCGTCGATCAGTTGGCGCACGATCTGCGGCTTCAGCCGGTCGAGCAGGGATGGGTTCGGCGGCAGCCCGGCCGACAGCGCGAACAGCCGCGCCCGGTTGTCGACGTCGATGTTGGTGATCGGCGAGCCGTTCACCACCGCGACCAGATGCACCGCCGGCGCCACCGCGGGCACGGCCGCTGGCCGCGGCGGGCGGGCAGCCGCCGCCGGAGGGGCCAGCCCCGCGCCGGCCAGCGCGAACAGGGCCGCACCGGCGCAGGCAGCGGCGAACTTGGAGGACGTCAGCATGATGGCTCGTGGTCTCACAGGGCGTTGAAGCCGAATTGGCCGATGGTCTTGAAGGTGATCTGGAACAGCACGGTCGTGGACCCGCCGTCGCCCGCCAGCTCCGTATAGCGGCGATAGAAGCGCAAATCCAAAATCGTGCATTCGTTCTGCCAGACCACGTCGGCCCCGGCCGCCACCATCTGGTTGCGCGCGAGGTCGCGCTGGACGAATCCGTCCAGGTGGTACTGTCCCCAGTTGGACTGGAACCCCACGATCGCCTCGTTGCGCGGGAAATAGTAGGGCGAGCCGGTCGGCAGGGGCCGTGCCTGATCGTAGAAATAATAGGGATCGAACGTGGTATACAGATACCCGCCGGTCACCTGGAACGTCTGGTTCCCGACCGCGGCGGTGGCATCCGCGTATTTCGTCGCCAGGTCGCGATGATCGAGCCGGGTGCGATAGGTCAGGTCAAGCCACGGGGTCGGCGTGAAGCTCAGCCGCCCGACGATGTCGGATACGGTGTCGTGCAGGCCCGAGTTCTCGGGGAACACCGGATCGGGCGCGGTGCGGTAGGACTGGCCGACCATCCCGTCCAGCACGGTGCCGCCGACATACCACGCGCCCTTCAGGCCGAGGTTCAGCCGCGGGCCGCCGTCCAGCCGATCGACGCCGGGGAACCGGTTGAAGCCGAACAGATTGGCATCGGTGAACGCGAAATCGAAGCTGTCTTCGTTCGGGTAGCGCACGTTCTGGCTCGCGCCGACCGCCGGCGCCACCACGACTTCCGCCATCGGCTCGATCATCTGGGTGCCCCAGGCGCCGGCGTCGCGCATGAACGGCCAGCGCACGTCAAGCGCCATCTGCGGCAGCGCGCGCGTCGCCTCGACCGTGTCGGTGGGGCCGAAATTCGGCTGCTCGTTGAAATGGCTGGCATCGTAGGCCAGTGCGTCCATGTGCAGCTTCAACGTCCACAGATCGCCGAGCCTGCCGGTGAACGGCCGGTCCCAGTCGAGGGTCAGCCGGCCGCGCCGCGTGTTGGTCCCGTCGGTACGCAGCACGTTGAAGAAGCCGGCGGCGACCGAAAGCCGCCCGCCCAGCGCGTCCGGCGCGCCGAAATACCGGTAGCGCGCATGCGGCAGCACCACCGGCAACTGGCTGTTCACGATCGTGGTCGGATCGAGCCCCTGGAAGGACTGCGCGTCGATCCGCGCATACGCGCCCTCGCCGAAGCCCTCGGCGTAGATCTGGCTCGACAGCAGGGTGGAGTTGATGCCGGTCGTGTTGCCCAGATGGAAATAGTCGAGGTAGTTGGCCGAGGTCGCGCGGTCGACGTTGAAACCCCAGCGCCAGGTGTCGTTCAGGCTGAACTGCCCGTTCGCATAGATCGTCCCTTGCGGGGACTGATTGAGGTAGCCCATCGACCCGTTCAGATCGAGGTAGCCGTTGTTGAACCGCCGGCGGTAGTCGACATCCAGATCGGGTCCCGCCCGGCTCGTCATCATCGGCGTGATGGTCGCGTCGGACTGGCCGTCGATCACCCAGTAGTAGGGTTGCGCGAAGAAGGCGCCGATGTGGGAGTTGACCCCGAAGGACGGGATCAGCAGGCCGCTCGCACGCTTCACCGACGGATCGGCGGTCCAGAAATACGGGAACCAGGCCACCGGGACGCCGAATATCTGCATCTCGGCATCGGTGAACTCGATCCGCTTGTGCTGCGAATCCTCGGTCGCGGTGGCCGCGTGCAACTGCCAGAGCGGCGCCAGATAGGGATTCTTCTTGCACAGGTTGCAGGTGGAATAGACGACCTTCGAGAGCTGTTCGAGCACGCCGTCCGTGCGCTTGCCGCCGTTGGCGGCCATCCGGGCGTTCTGCGCCAGCCGCGCCTCCAGGATGTGCAGCACGCCGTCGCGCATCTGGTGCGACAGCACGGCCGAGCGCGCATAGAGAACCGTGCCGCTCGGCTGGATCAGCACGACATGGCCGACCGCCGTCGCGACGCCGGTGGTGCGGTCGAAGGTGATCCGGTCGGCGCGCAGCACGTTGTTGTTCTGCCACGCCTCGACATGGCCGGTGGCGATCACGAGCGTGCGGTTGCGCTCGTAGCGGACCCGATCGGCGGTGAAGCCGATCGGCGCCGTGCGGCTGATCCCCCCGCCGCCCGGCACCAGCGAGCCCATCTGCGCCCGCGCCCCGTCGCCGGGCGCCAGGATCCCGAGCAGCGCCGCCAGCAGCGCCGCGACCCGCAGCACCACCCACGCCGCCCGTTTCCCCCCACCGTGCCCACCACCGTGCCCCTGGGTCATCAGCCGTCTTCCATGTGAAGCAGCAACGTCACCGCCAGCAGCAACCCCGCCGCCGCCGGCGCCCAGGCCGCCAGTACCACCGGCAGCGCGCCGGACTGGCCGAATTCCTCCGCCAGCTTGGAAATCATGAACAGGGCGAAGCCCGCCGTCACGCCGCCGCCGATCATGCGCGCCACGCCGCCGCGCCGCGCCGGCCGCATGGAAAACCCCGCCGCAACCAGCGCCATGGTCGCGGTGAGCAGCGGCAGCGCGAGCAGCGCCTGGAAATGCAGCCGGTCGCGCACGGAAGAAAAACCCGATCGTTCGAGCAGCGCGATGAACCCCGGCAACTGCCAGACCGACAACGTATCCGGTGGGGCGAAACTCTCCTGCACCCGCCGCACCGTGAGGTCGGTCGGCAGATCGATCGTGCGGGGCGGGGTCGGCAGCGCATCCGGCAGCATCACCCGCGCCGAGGCCAAGGTCCAGGCGCCATCGGCAAGCCGGGCCGACGTCGCCTCGATCCGGCTGACCAGTTGGCCGTCGCCGTCGAGGCGGAACACGGTGACGTCCTGCCCGGTCAGGATCCCGCCGCGCACCGCCACGCCACGCGCGTTCAGGATCGCCACACCGGGCCGGGCGCCGTGGCCGGCCCCGCTGTCGTCGGCCTGGCGCAGCCAGAGCTGGCCGCCGTTGAGTTCGAGCGGCCCGCCGCCGGTGCTCAGGTAACGGTTGATCAACTGGTTGGCGCGCGCGAACGTCGCAGAGGACAGCGGGCTCACGCCGGCCGTCGCGATCGCGCCGAACAGCGCCGCGCACAGCACCGGCGCGGCCAGGAATTCCCAGGCCGACACGCCGGCGGCGCGGGCGACGATCAGTTCGGACGATCTCGTGAGCCGCCAGAAAGCGAACATCCCGCCCAGCTGCACCGCGAAGGGCAGCACCTGCAGCGCCAGATAGGGCAGCCGGAGCAGCGCGATGCCGCCCACCAACACGAGCCCGACGCCCGGATGGCCGGAGGCGCGGCGCAGCAGATCGATGAAGTCGAACAGCGCCACGAACCCGGTGAGGGCGAGCAAGGCGCCAACCACCGCCAGGCTGAACTGGCGGGCGATGTAGAGGGACAGAGTGACGGGCGCGATCACGGCGCCACCGCGCCACCTGCCGCCCCGTGCTTGCCCGCCACCCGACCCCGCCGCCCCCGCCATAGCTCCGGGCCCAGCAACAGCCCGAGCGCAACCACCGCCGGCACGATCGCCTCCGCCCAGACGAGTCCGAGCAGCCCGTTGCTGCGCGCCGCCAGGTCGCCGACCCCGAGTTCGACCGCAACCAGCACGACGACCGCCCCCACCGCCGCCAGCGGACGCAGCAGGCTGCCGTGCCGGCGGAACGTGCCGGTCAGCACCGACAGCAACGCGATCGCAGCATAGGCGAGGGTGGACAGCGGGCTCGTCAGCCGCTTCGCCGCCTCCGCCACCCAGCGCGGGCGATCAGCCTTGGCCACGAAGGACGGCGGATGCAGCAAGGTGTGCAGCGAAACCTCGGCCATGTTCGGCAGCCGCGCCGCGCTCGATTGCCCGTTGTCGGATAGATCGAGCACGTTGCGCTGGAACGTCAGCAGGTCCAGCCGGCCGCTGCGCGCGTCGATCTGCTGGCGCGAACCGTCGAGCAGCAGGACCTCCGGCCCGTGCGGCCCGTCGATCAGCCGCCCCTCGCGCGCCAGCACCGTCGTCTCCGCCGCCTTGTCGCGCGCGTCGTTGATCAGGATGCCGTGCAGGACGCCATTCGGGGAGCGGGAGCGGATATAGACCGTGAGACCGGGGGAGATCTGGGTGAACACCCCGTCCTGCAACAGGAACGCGGCGATGCGGTTGCGGATCTCCCACTGGAAGTCCTGGAACCCGCGGAAGCTCGCCGGCACCACCCAGAGATTGAGCGCATAGCCGGCCAAGGTCGCCAGCAGCGCGAGCACCAGCGCCGGCCGCGCCAAGGCGAAATCGGACCGCCCGGCGGCACGCATCACGGTCAGTTCCCGATCGCCGGCCAGGCGCTGGTAGATGAACTGGATGACGACGAAAGTGGTGATCGGCAGCACCACGGCGACGAAGCTCGGCACCAGCAACGCCGTCAGCTCCAGGAACACGCCGAAGGACAGGCCGTGGTCAACCACCAGCTTCACGAAACGCAGCGACTGGGTCAGCCAGATGAGCGCGGTCAGGCCAAGCGTGACGGCGACCAGGGCCGCTGCCAGCTGGCGGAAGATATACAGGTCCAGCCGTGAAACGAACTTGCCGCCAAGCATCGGCCATCTACCCGGGTCGGGGGATCCTGCACAGGAAGCCAGCAAGGCCAAGGGGCGCTGCCCCCTGGACCCCCACCAAGGGCTCGCCCTTGGAACCCTTCCGTTGGGTTCCGTGCGCGTGGGGTCCAGGGGGGCCTAGCCCCCTGGCCTTGCTGGCTTCGCCCCGCGATCTACCCGGTCTGCCGCGCCGCCGCCATCCTGCGCAGCCAGGCGGTGCTGGCGGCCATGGCCGCGCGCGCCTTTTCCACCGAATCCGTGCAGCGGACGAACCCGTGCACCATCCCGGTGTAGAGATCGGTTTCCACGTCCACCCCGGCGGCGCGCAACTTGCGGTCGAGTTCCTCGCATTCGCCACGCAGCACATCGCATTCCGCGATTTGCAGCCGGACCGGCGGCAGGCCCGCGAGGTCGGCGCGCAGCGGCGCAGCAAGCGGGTGCAGCCGGTCGGCCGCGTGCGGCACATAGACCGACCAGTAGAATGCCATCTTCTCGACGGTCAGGCCGAGGCCGCTGCCGTAGTCGCGGTAGCTCGGCGTATCGAGCCGGCTGTCGCAGACCGGGTAGCTGGCGAGGATGCCGCGCGTCTCAGGCCCGCCTTCGTCGCGCAGCAACAGTGCCGTGGCGAGCGCGAGGTTGCCGCCCGCCGAGTCGCCCCCCAGCAGCAAGCGGGTGCCGTCGATCCCCCAGTCGCCGCCGTGCGCGGCCAGCCAGCGCACCACCTCGGCGCATTCCTCGATGGCCTGGGGGAATTTCGCTTCCGGCGACAGGGCGTAGTCCACCCCCACCACCGTCACGCCGGCACCGGCCGCGTACTCCCGCATCAGCCGGTCGTGCGTGTCGATCGACGCCCAAACCCAGCCGCCGCCGTGGAAATAGACCAGCGCGGGCGCCGCCGCCCCGACGCCCGGCGGGCGGTGCACCCGGCACTGGATGCGCCGGCCGCGGGCGAACACCCAGCGATCGCCGCTTTCCGCCATCTCCGGACCGCCGCCGGCCATGCGCATCGCCAGCGCGTCGTTCACCACTCGGTGCGGGTCGAGCGGGACCTCCAGCCGGATCGGCGGATAATCGGCCGCCGCCGCGGCCTGGTCCTGCATCCAGGCCTGCATGTCGGGATCGAGCTTATGGACGGGCATTGATCTACCTCCTGTCGGCGCAGCCACCATATGTGGCACTCTGCCGGGAGGGGGCGGCGTCCTCAAGCCTATCGAGGAGATGCCGATGTCGGCCTACCCGGCGGAACTCGCCGAAGACTGGGATGCCCCCTGGGACGCAGGCGGCGAGCCATTGGAGATACGCCCCATCCGCCCGGAGGACGCGGCCGCCCATGACGCGTTCTTCCACCGGCTCAGCCCGGAGGACGTGCGCTTGCGCTTCTTCGCCGCCGTGCGCGACCTGAGCCCGGCCATGCTGGCCCGTTTCACCCGCCTCGACTACGATCGCGACATGGCGTTCATCGCCGTGCGCAAACGCACCCGCGAAACCGTGGGCGTGGCGCGACTGGTGCGGGAGGATGATCGATCCGTGGGCGAGTTCGCAGTGGTGGTGCAGACGGACGTGAAGGGCCACGGCCTCGGGCTGCACCTGATGCAGCGGCTGTTGGACTGGGCCTGGGCACATGGCGTGCCGCGGGTCGTGGGTGAAATCCTGGCCTGGAACACGCCGATGCTCGACCTGGCGCGGCATCTGGGGTTCCACCTGCGCCACATCGCCGGCGAGCCGGGCGTGGTCGAGGCGGTGCTCGACCGCCCCGAGACCGCGCCCACCCGCGATCCCCGATCGGTCAGCGACCTTCCCTCGGCGGTGGCCGCGTGAGCGCGCGACGAGCGGCGGTGCCGCGCCGGCTGGTCCTGGGTGGCGCCGCGGCGCTCGGCGGGTGCAGCCTGTTGCCGAAGCCGGCCTATGTGCAGCGGTTCGTCTGGCCGCTGGTGGTGCGCCGCCCGACGGTCCGCCCGCCACGGACGGGCGGGAAGGTGCTGATGGTGCGGGAAATCCGCCCCGGTCCGGGACTGGATCAGGCCGGAGTGCAGTGGCTGCGCGCGGACGGCAGCCTGCACGTCGATTTCTACAACCAGTGGGCGGTGCCGCCGGCCGAGGGGATCACGGACGATCTGCGCCGCTGGCTCGCCGGGTCGGGGCTGTTTTCGGCCGTGGTCGGGTCGGACAGTGGCCTGACCCCCGACCTGGTGCTGGAGGGGGAAGTGACCACGTTCCTCGGCGATCCCGCGCAGCGGCAGGCGCAGGCGGCGCTGGCGATCGTCCTGATGGGCGCGCGGGGGGATCCGACCCGGGTCCTGCTGCAGCGGACCGTCGCGGCGACGGCGCCGCTGGGGGCCAATACGCCGGCGGGAGTCGTGGCGGGCGTGCTGGCCGCTCTGCGCACCATCCTGGGTGGCACGGAAACGGCGCTACGTCCGTTCACCGGGCGCTGACCCGCCCCCAGTCTCTTGATGCCCGGGTCCCTGAACGCCCCTGCCCTTGAACGCACGGGTCCCTTAACAGACGAACCGCGGCACCCGTTTCCGGGGGCCGCGGCTGCCTGAGAGGGTCGTCGTCACCCGGCACCTGCGCGCCGGGGTATCGGGAAGCTCAGCCGATGGTCATCGCGCCCGCGCCCTGGCGGCGACGGCGCATGCCCACGAAGCCGAGCAGCACGACGCCGCTGGCGAGGATCGCAGCCGCGCCGGGTTCCGGCACGGTGTTCGCCTTCAGGGTCGCCGAGCCGCTGATCGGAAAGTCCGATCCGCTGGGGGCGTTGGAGAAGTCCGACGTGAAGCTCATGTCCGACACGCCGCCGACGTCGTAGGGGTTGGTGAATGTGCCGGTGTGGTAGATCGAGCCGGCGGGGCCCCCGGTCGCATCCAGATAGCCCAGGCCAGAAGCCGCGTTGACGATGTTTGAGGCCGAATCCCCCGCTGGCAGCGTTGCGCTCAAGGTGGTGCCGTTCGGCCCTTCGACGGCGGCGGAGGTGGACAACCACAGCGTGCCGCTCGTGATCGCCGCGATATCACCCGCTTCCGTGCCGGTCTGGAGGTTCGTCCCGGCCGCCAAGGTATAGAAGTTCACCGTCCCGCCCGTGAAATCCACCGAACCCGTGGTGTTGGCGGTCGGCGCCACGACGCTGGACACCGTGTAGCCTGAGAAGACGAACGCGAGCATCACACCATTCTGACCGTTCGACCAGGTCTGGTCGCTGGAGTTGGTGCCCAGCGCGATGGCGTTCACGTAGCCGGTGCCGGACAGCGTGTCGCCGACACCGGCGACGGTGGTTTCATTGAGGAAGCCACTCTGGATCTGGTTGCCACCGGGCACCAGGCCAACGGGGACGACGACCCCGTTGATATTCGTGGTGGCAGTGGCCCAAGCGCCCGGTGCCATACACGCGGCCAGGCTCAGGCCGAGAATTGCAGTACTGATCAGCCGCCGCGACATCATAGTTCTCCACCAACTTACGGTGACGGCTCGCACATCGCGTCCCGTCTGTAGGAGGTATGTAACTCCGCGGTCAGCTTTCGAGCATAGAAATCGTCCCGACCGGCGCGACAACTTCGTGTGATTATAGCCATGAACTCGCTCTTTCTGCCGCACTCACGAATATTCGCGCCCCATCAGGTAAATCTGGCGCGATTGGCACGGAAAAGCCTGGACTCTTCGGGAATCGAAATGCATTTCGACATCGCGGCGCCCATCTTCCGCCGAGCCACGACTGGAGAGCGCCATGTCGAATTCATACCGTTTCCGTTATCACGTCGCGTTCAACCGCAACCTCGGCTGGCTCACCGAGTGGGAACAGACGGCATTGCGCGCCAAACGGGTCGCAATCGCCGGTCTGGGCGGCGCCGGAGGCGCCCATTTGCTCACGCTTGCGCGATTGGGTGTCGGCGCGTTCACGATCGCCGACTTCGATCGTTTTGATGTTGCAAATTTCAATCGCCAGGTCGGCGCCACGATGGCCACGCTCGACCGGCCCAAAGCAGCGGTCATGGAGGCGATGGCGCGCGCCATCAATCCGGAACTCCGCATCCGCCGCTTCGACACCGCGATCACGACGGCGCAGATCGACGACTTCCTGGACGGCGCGCATCTGTTCGCCGACGGGCTCGATTTCTTCGAAATC
The DNA here is from genome assembly GCA_019352115.1 of Pseudomonadota bacterium. Classification (GTDB taxonomy): domain Bacteria; phylum Pseudomonadota; class Alphaproteobacteria; order Acetobacterales; family Acetobacteraceae; genus JAJZVS01. The sequence goes on along the minus strand of JABBNW010000001.1, from coordinate 43,459 downwards.
CCCATCCGGCGGCAGATTTTCGCCCGCTGCGCCGAGCTCGGCATCCCCGCCGTCACCGCGGCACCCATCGGCATGGGCACCGGCCTGCTGATCTTCACGCCGGGCGGCATGAGCTTCGAGCGCTACTTCCGCTTCGAAGGCCAGCCCGAGAGCGAGCAGTTCCTCCGTTTCCTGGTGGGGCTGGCGCCGGCCGGGCTGCACCGTCCGTATCTCGTGGACCGGACCCGGGTCGATCTCGCGGGGCGGAAAGGCCCCTCCACGGTCGCGGCGATCCAGCTTTGCGCCGGTGTCGTCGCCACCGCGGCGGTGAAGCTGCTGCTGGGGCGCGGGGGCGTGAAGGCGGCGCCGTGGCACCACCAGTACGACGCCTACCGCGATCGCCTGGCCGTCAGTCGGCTGCGGTTCGGCAACGCGGGGCCGCTGCAACGGCTGAAACTCGCGATCGGGCGGCGCCAGCTCGGCCACCAGGTCGGCCAGCCGGTGGCGCCGGAGCCGGTTGGGCCGCGCTCGGTGATCGAGGAGATCCTGGACCTCGGGCGCTGGGCACCGAGCGGGGACAACATCCAGCCCTGGCGATTCCGGATCCTGGACGACGCGACCGTCGCGGTCGACATCCGCCAGGAGGCGGCGGGACAGCTATATGAGTACCGCGGCGGCGAGCCGACCCTGCTCGCGGTCGGCATGCTGGTGGAGACCTTGCGCATCGCCGCGTCCGGCTGGCAGCGCGGCATGGTCTGCACGGCGCCCTCGGTGCCCGGGCTGGTCCTGCATTTCCCGCCCGCGCCGGACGCGCCGCCGGACCCGCTGCTGTCCTACCTGACGTTGCGCTCCGTCGATCGCCGCCCTTATGCGCGGCGGCGGCTCGCGCCGGAGCAGAAGCGCGCGCTGGAAGCCTGCCTCGATGCCGACCTGGCGGTGGACTGGCACGAAGGCGCGGCGGCCCTTTGGCAATTCGGCCGGCTGAACGCCGGCGCGACCGGGATCCGGCTGCGGGCGGAGGAGGCGTTCGGCGTCCACCAGCGCGTCCTCGACTGGTCCCGGCCGCACAGCCCGGACCGGATCCCCGTCGGCGCGATCGGCCTGCCGCGCCCCATGCTGCCGCTGATGCACTGGGCGATGCAGCGGTGGGAACGGATGCGCCTGCTCAACCGGCTCGGCGGGGCGGCGATGACGGAAGGCGCGCTCGATCTGTGGCCGGCGTGGAACAGCGGGGCCTTCTTCGTGGTGCGGGTGCTGGCCGAATCGGAGGCAGAGGCGGGGCCGGAGGCGGAAACGGGGCCGGCGCGGCTGCTGCGAATCGGGCGCTGTCTCCAGCGTTTGTGGCTGACCGCCGCGCGATTGGGTCTCGTGCTGCAGCCGGTGCTGGCAACGGTTGCCTTCGCCGAATACGGCGCGGCCGGGACGGCGTTCACCGGCGACCGCGGCCTGCGCGACCGCGCCGCAGTGCTGGCGCGACAGTTTTCCGCCACGACGGGGCGGGAGCCGGGCGAGGTTGTGTTCCTGGGCCGCATCGGCACGCCGCGGCCTGGCCTTCCGGGGGCGCGATCGACCCGGCTGCCGCTGGACCAGTTGATCCAGGGGTCGGCCGGCGGGGCGGCGGCGCCGAGGCTGGGCGCCGTCGCCGACGTGGAGTGAAGCGTGCGTCGGGTGGCGTGCGGGTTCAGGCGGCGACGCGCAGGGCGCGATCGGACCAGAGACTGCCGCCTTCGCTGACGAAGTCCCAGATCGCCGGCTGCTCGCGTTCCATCCGGTCCAGCACGTCGCCGATCAGGCCGATCGAGGGCTGACGCAACCCGTGGTGTTCCACCACCGGCCCTGCCGCCTGGAAATGGATGGCCGTGGTGCGCAGGAGGCGCAGCAGGCACGGTTCCATGAGGGCGCACCAGTGGGTGAGTTCGAGTTCGCCGCTCAGCGCCACGATCCCACGCATCAGGAACAGGCGCAGCAGGGGATCGGAGAGGCCGCCCTCGGCGCGAAACCGCTTCGACAGGGCGAAGCGGGAGATTTCCGCGCTGCGCTCCCGCGGCAGGCGCCGGATGAAGGCGGAGTCGGTCACTTCCTCGATCGGCATGTGCGCCGCGGTGTCTGCGAGCGCCGGGACCACCAGGCGGACCGTGCCGATGACCTGGCCGCTGGCGCGATGGCGAATGAGGGCGTGGCGCGAGAAATGGTCGAATTCGTCGGTCTCGCGGCCGTTGTGGGGCGGTTCGAAACCACGTTCCAGGCAGTAGACTTGATAACGGAGTCGAAATACGTCGTCGAGATCCTGCGGCGAACGCGCGAGCACAAGTTCGTATTGCGTGGCCGCGCTGTTGAGCGCGGCACCCATACCGTCCAGTCGCATGAAGTCCCCCTACCTAGGTGTTGAACACTCTGCCGCGATCACGTCCCCGTGAGTGTTCTTAACCTACACCGCAAAGCTTGCAAAAGGTTTACCTACGGAAAAGATCGGTCCCCACCGATTTAATCCGATACGGATCGAATATTGTTTCGTCCGCGCCATGCCCTGCCTGGCAGGCGTTCCCCGCGCGCGGTGGCGCGAGGCGCGGTGTGGATGACCGACACGCCGGGAAACCTGCGTCGTCGGGCGATCCGCGTGGGGTGGGCTGCGAGTCGGCGACCATGACCACACGAGGCCGTGCGTAGGTTCTATACTGCCGGACAGGATGCGGCCAGACGGTTTCGGGATGATGATGGCCGGTTCTGAAGGCGATCCCGGCGCCGACCTCCGGGCCTTCGGGCGGGACGATGGAACGTCAACCTGCCTGGCGGGGTCTTCAGCTCTTCGCTGACCCTCGGCGCCGCGCGAGCGCCCGGCGTGCATCGACCGCCGGGCCAGGCAGGTCACGGTGGGCTGCATTCCGGATTGCGCGGCAGCGCAGGCCGCTCGCTCGGGCCGGTGGCGCCGGCCGGCCATTCCGCTCGGTCCATTGGCGCATGTTTGCGTTTCGACGCTTCTTCTGCCGGCCGCGTATCAACAGGGTCCGCGATAAAAGCGAAATGCTTGCTCCCGGCAGAAAGCAGCCGTCACAAATATGTCGGCTAGGCCGGGATGGCGCGCCGACCGACGGGTGGCATCCCCCCGTGGTGGCATCCCTGATGCACGGCCGTCCGGCGACCGCTATACTGCCGGCATTGGACGTGACGAAGCGAGCGCCAGGCTCAGGGAGCACGTTGCCGAGCTGCGGCAACTGGGTGTCGAGCATCTGTACCTATTCGGCTCGACCGCGCGCGGGGAGGCCGGCGACGGGTCTGACGTCGGTCTATTTTTCGATCACCCCGAAGCTTCGATCGGACTTTACGAGTTGATGGATCTGCAGGAAGCGGCCTCGCGCATCCTTTGGCGCAAGGCCGATATCATGACGCGCCGCAGCCCGCACCGGGTCTTGCGCGACGGGATCGAGGCGTCGGCGTTGCTTGTATTCTGACGGAATGATCAACTCCTCGCCGATTGCGCGCCTCGTCGACATCGTCGAGGCCGTCGCGTTGATCGGCAGCGAGATGGCGGCCGTCACCCTTGATGCGTTCGAGACCGATCGGCGCAAACGCTGGGTGGTCGCGCGCGGGATCGAGATCATCTCCGAGGCCAGTCGTCGCCTGCCTGCGGATCTCAGGGCACGTCACGCGGGCAGTCCGTGGCCGAAGGTCGCCGGCATCGGCAACAGGCTGCGGCAGGAGTATCAGGATGTGGTACCCGACGTGCTGTGGCATGTGGTGCGCGACAACCTGCCGGCGCTGGATGCGCCCTGTCGAGAGGAGTTGGCGGTCGCACGCGATCAGACTGAAGAGTAGCGGTCGGGACACAGGCAGACACAACGGTGCCCGAGTGGGCCATCGGTCAGTGTCCTTGTCTCGCAGCGGGAAACGCCAGCTTCGTTCAGGTGGCAGACGGGGCGGTTGCCGTCGTAGGCCCCCCCGGGCCATCGGGTGCGCATAGAGATGGAGGGGCCGCGCCTGCGCACGTGCAAGGCGATTGCCACTACCGCCGAGGGCGACGGGCATGGCCACCCTACCGGTGGGCCACCTCGCACACGCGTTCCATGCGCTGTTCCATGGCGTCGCGCTACAAGCTGTTGCCGGCGAAGACGGCCTTACCCACGCCGGCCAGACAGCGCTCGATCTGCTCGGTGTTCTCGATGACGTCGGCCAGGCTGTCGGCCGGATCGTACCTGGAAGGCACGCTAGCGATCCGGTCGACGTTGACCCGCACGCGCGGATTCTCGACCGGCTCTCCCACCAAGTCCACCTTGCAACCGACCAGTTCCACCAGACTCCGCTCGAACGCCCCGAGACCAAGAAGGACGTTTGCGCCGGATGGTGAGACACGCGGCGGCACGGCGAGCGATTCTGGGCTGGATACGGAGCGAATTGCGGCGGGTCAAACGAAATGCGGCGCCCGAAGGCGCCGCACGCGAGGCAACAAGCAGGGAGATCAGGAATTCCGGAAACGAACCATTCCGAGACCAAGGAGACCCGAGCCCAGGATGAGCATCGATGCGGGCTCCGGGACCTGTGGCGCGGGCGGCACGTTGGCTGGCGTCGCCATCGTGGCACTCAGCGAAAACGTACCCAGGTTGTCAGGGGTGATCGCACCGCCCGCCGTCTCGGTAAACGACAGCGTCATGCTCATCGTCTGGTTGAGCCCTGCCGTCGTACCAGCACCGGTGAAGTTGCCGACCTCGTAAATGGAGAGAGACTCGGTACCCGCTGCTGCGCTGCCCGTACGCCCCACAATAGCGGGACTGAACGTATTGCTGCCGATCGTCACGCTGCTTTCCGCCTGGAACGACCCGTCAGCGGAAGAGAAGTTAAACGCGGCAAGGTTCGCCAAATCCACCGTGCTCGCAGTGATCGAGGTTCCTGCAGGAATGGCCGAAAGCGAACCATTCCCCGTGTTCCAGACCACTCCGGCCAAACTGATCGTCGTCGCCGACGCGAGGTCAGCGCCCGCAGGGGTCGTCGTGATTGCGCCGAGAACACTGAACGCATCTGATCCCGGTACGGGAGTCGCCATTGCCACACCGGGCGCGACTATTAGCGCGACGCCAGCGCAAACCGCTGCTCTGCGCAGCCATGAAGACATAGAAGACGTCATCTCACCGAACCTCGGTTATATGTGTGCCGCGCAGCCGACCCGTCGCCCGCCGCTGGAAGGCATAATACCGTTAACGGACGTTTAGGGAAGTGAAAAATGCGGGCGTCCCAAAAAAAATCCAACGCGCCCCCGAACGGTCCCCGCCGGCAGACATCCCCCACATCTCCCCGCAGTTATCGGGGATAGTCCCCGCAATATATTGATTCTTCAATATAAACTCGCTCCGGCTCCGCCAGATGGAGCGGCTCGACCGCCCTCTCCGCCACCGCCTCACGCAATCGTGCCAAGCGCACGTCCGCTCGGCTGACCGCAACAACCGATACAGCGCCGGCGGACCACGTTCCAGGCGTGCTCCCCCCCGCTACGCCGCCACGCCTCTCTCCCGCGCCGCCGGAGCGACAGCAGCCCCGAAGTTCGAGCGCTTGCCGTCCCGCAACCGCCATGCCCAGGCCGTGGCAATCGCGGCACCGCTCGCCGGCCAGCCCCGAATCGCACGGGGAAGCGGCGCCGCGGAGCGCTCGTGCGTTTTCCACCCGGGCGGTTACAGAGCTATTTCAGGACAGCTTGCACATCGCTGCCTTGGCCATCGGCGGATCAGCCGCCGGAGCGGTGCCCGGCCCTCGGAGGGATGGCGAGCAGCCACAACGAGGCCCCCAGCGCAGCGGCACCCGCGCATATCGCCCTTTGCCGCCGGCACGTCTCGGTTTGCCGGCGAAGGGGCGGGCGCAATGCAAAGGCAGGCGCCACCGCGGCGGCACGAAGGAGGCCGCCACCGCCGCCGCGAACTCCCGGCCCTTCTCCCTGCCGCCGTGGCGGAGCCTGCTCCCTGCGGCGCGTCCTGGTCAGGCGCAGTCCTGGCCAAAAGAGAATTGCCGACCGGCGACAGAAATCGCTTGCCTCGCCCCGGCCAAATGTTCTATATATGTTCGCAGACATGATCCCCGCCTCCTTCATCGACAAGCTTACCGCCCTCCTCGCCTGGCTGGCCGCGCGCCTCGCCGAGATCCGCGAGCGGAACGCCTTGCGCGACCAGGCGGCGCTTGACCAGGCGGGGGACCATCAGGCGGAGACCGATCAAGCGAGCCCGGTCCCCACGCTCGCCGGCGCCCTGCCGGCCGTCTGCCCCCTCTCGCCGCCCGGTTCCGCGCCGTCGTCGGCCCCCGAATCCCGTCCCCAAAGCGCGCTCCCGAGCCGGCCGGACCACGATTCGCTCCCCCAGTCCCCGCCTGCGCTTTCCCCCGCTACGCCCGCACCCGCGGTTGCCGCGATCGCGGCGCCGGCGGCTCCGGCTGCTTTCCCAGCCCGCCATCAGGCCTGCGCTGACGCAAGCGTTGCTGCGCCCCCCGCAATGGCCGACCTGCCGGCCGCCGATCCCCGGCCCGCCGATCCCGCGCCCGTTTGGCGGGATGGCTCCGGGTGGATCGCGCGCGCTGCGGCCCGCCTCGCAACGAACGGGACAAGCGGCCGATCCGGTCGCGCGGGCGGGCGGGGCCGAAGTTGTCGGATGGGATGCAAATCCGGCGCCGAGCCGGGCCGGCTTATGCACGCCCATATCGTTACGATATCGAACTAATTATCCCCACCATTCGGCCTCCCCCTTGGGCTTAGGCCGATATCCGGCTTCATCGCGAAGGTCGGACCAACGCTCGCCGCTTTCGGCACCCCTATGCGGGTGGCCGGAGCGGAACGCCCGTCTCCCCTCCCGCGCTCTATCCCCCGGGCATCGCGCCGGCCAGCCAGTCCTCGCACCGCAGCCCCTCCACCCGCCGGAACGCACCCAGATTGCCGGTCACCACCACCAGCCCCTGGCTCCGCGCATGCCCGGCGATCAGCGCGTCATAGGCGCCGATCGTCTCCCCCCGCCGTTCCAGGGCCGCCCGGATCTCCCCGGCATGGGACGCCGCCGCCGGATCGAAGGCGAGCACCTCCAGCCGGGCGGCGAACCGCTCCACTTCCTGCCGGTTCTCCAGCGGGCGCGCGGATTTCGCCGCGCCGTGCAACAGTTCCGCCAGCACCACCGCCGAGGTGCAGAGCGCCGCCGCCTCGGCGTTGAAACGCGCCCGCAGCCCCTGCGGGCGATCGCGCAGCAGGCGGATGCAGAGGTTCGTGTCCAGCAGGTAGCGCAGCATCAGAACGGCTCGCGCGACTCCGCCCGCGGCGCGTCCCGCTCCGGCAGGTCAATCCCCGGGGCATCGAAGAAGTCGTCCCATACCGCATCCACCGGTACGATCACGCGCCGTGCGCCGTCCCGCAGGACAGCCACTTCGTGCACCCCGGGCGGAAACGCGACCGCCTTCGACAGACGCACCGCCTGCGAGCGATTGGATCGGAACAGGGTCGTATGACTCATGACGGAAACGCCTCTCGGGACAATGAGGGCCGATAGGGCTCAGATAGGATATCCCATTGAGATATACAAGCGGCCAGGGCATCGCCTCGACCGACCTCTCCCGTATGGCGGAAACGCGACGGCACACACGCCGCGGCCAGTCGGCACTCCCGCCGGCGAAAGCGATACGAGCCCCCTACTCCGGCTCGATCTCCCCCACCCGCTCCAGATCCGCCACCGTCCGTCCGGTCGGATCGACCGTTACCGCATCGGCGTAGCGCATCCCGAACACCACGTCCTGCGCTCCGTAATCGTGCATGTCGTGCACTTCCGCGGCCAGGGTCGGGTCGCGCACCGTCACCGCGAGGAACAGGCGCACGTCCTCGGCCTGCAGCCGCGCCTGGTCGTAGCCCGCCAGCGGGCTCGCCTCGTCCAGCACATGCATCAGGGTCCAGGTCAGGCCGAAAATCGGAATCCGCGCCCGCACCAAGGGCAGCTCCTGGATGCGGCGATAGAACTGCCCCTCCGCCGAGCGCTCGGCGACCAGCGCGTAGAAGCGCGCCAAGCCGTCCACCAGCAGGCTGGTCCGCCCGTTCGCGATCCGCACCATGAGGGTCGGCCGCCCGTTGTGCCGCGTCACCACCGCCCGCTCGGCATACAGGATGTTCGCCCGCGGGCGCGAAAACCGCACGAAGGCGAGGCCGGTCGCGAGCGCGGTGAACATCGTGCCGGACACGATCTCGGTCGCCGAGACCAGATGCCCATAGGTCGTGAGCGGCGCCATGCGGCCGTAGCCGACGGTCGCCAAGGTTTCCATGCTGAAAAAGAAGGCGTCTGCGAACGATCCCGGCCGCGCGTTCTCCAGGCATCCGGGCACCGCCCAGTAGAGCGCCGCAAAGCCGGCATTGACCGCGAGATCGATCGCCACGAACAGCGCCAGAAACCGCGGCCAGGTCAGGCCCACCGCCACATGATAGGGATCGCGCCAATCGAACCGGATCGCGCCGCGCTTGCCGATCTCGTACGCCCCGGCGCGCAACTGCATGTTGCCCACCCGGCGCCGATCCGGCCGGGGCCGTGCGCCACGCCTCATGCCGCCGCACCTCATGCCATCGGAACTGGGTCCGGGTCGGCGGGAATGGTCGGAGTGAGAGGATTCGAACCTCCGGCCCCTGCGTCCCGAACACAGTGCTCTACCAGGCTGAGCTACACTCCGGCCGACGCGGCCGCAGCCGCGAGGGGCGCATATAGCCGCCGGCCGCCACGGCGGCAAGCGCGTTTCCGGGACCGGCCCGGGCAACCCGGCCCCGCTCGGGCGAAAGCGGACAGGGGGCGCGATCCTGCCTACACTCCCCCTCCCATGACCCCTTCCCGCCCCCCCCTGCGCGAGGTGATCGCGCGCCACGGCCTTGCCGCCCGGCATGCGCTCGGCCAGCATTTCCTGCTGGACGAGAACCTCACCGCCCGCATCGTCCGCCTCGCCGGCGACCTCGCCGGCCGGCATGTCATCGAGATCGGCCCCGGACCCGGCGGCCTGACCCGTGCGCTGCTCGACAGCCAGGCCGCCTCGGTGACCGCGATCGAGATCGATCCGCGCGCCATCGCCGCGATCGCGGAACTGGCCGCCACGGCCAGCGACCGGCTGCGGATCGTCGCCGGTGACGCGTTGGCGCTCGATCTCACGACCCTGGTCGCGGCGCCGCGGCGGATCGTCGCCAATCTGCCGTATAATATCGCAACGCCGCTGCTGATCGGCTGGCTGCGCCAGGCCGCCGCGTTCGAGAGCCTGACCCTCATGTTCCAGCAGGAAGTCGCGGACCGGATCGCGGCTCCCCCCGGATCGCGCACCTACGGGCGGCTGTCGGTACTGGCGCAGTGGCTCTGCACCGTGCAGCTCGGCCTGCGCTTGCCGCCGACCGCCTTCGTGCCGCCGCCTGCCGTGCACTCCGCCGTCGTCTGCCTCACGCCGCACGCCGTGCAGCCGGACCCCGCACGCTTCGCGGCGATGGAGCGCGTGACCGCGGCGGCGTTCGGCCAGCGACGGAAAATGCTGCGGGCTGCGTTGCGCCCGACGCTCGGGCCGGCCGCCGCCGACCTGCTGCGCGACGCCGGCATCGCGCCGGAACGGCGGGCGGAAACCCTTTCGGTGGCGGAGTTCGACCGCCTCGCCGCTCTCTTCCCGGCCGCGCCGGATGCTGCACTGCGAATAACCCGACCTTGACGGTCGGGAATTACGGGCTGTATTGATCCGGTAGACCACCGGAGCCGTGTGATGTCCCAGCCGCCCGACGCCGCCGCCCGCGCCTTCGTCACCCTGGTCGGCGCGCACCGCTGGCAGCAGCGGCAGGCGGAGATCACGCGGCTGTCGGGCAGCGGGCCGCGCGCCGGCCGGTCGGTGCGCCAGCACCACGTGGTGGAACGCACGCTCGCGCGCCTCGCCCACGGCACGCCGCCCGCCGGCCCGGCGGAAGCGGCGATCGCCGCACTGGCCGGCGCCGCGGTGACGCTTGCCGCGAACCTGACGGCGGCGGGACGGGTGCGGCTGGACGAGGTGCTCGCCGGCGCCCTCAGCGCCGACGCCACCCTGGTACCGCTGTTTCACCTGCTGCGCACCGCAGACCTGCAACGCGCCCGCGGGTTCGACGTCCGGTTCGCCGGCCTGGAGGACGGCACCAGCTTCGACCTCCTGCTCACCCGCGACGGCGCCGAGGCGGAGGTCGTCTGCGACGTCGTCTCCGCCGAAGACGGCCGGCCGCTGTCGCGCGCCGCCTGGCTGCGGCTGGCCGACCGGATCGATTCGGATCTGCAGACCTGGCTCGCCGACCACCCGGGCCGCTACTTGCTGAAAATGACCCTGCCGGACGGGCTCGCCGACGATCCGCCGAACGGCGCCGCGCTCGCCGCCCTGCACGCGCGCATCCGCGACATGCTGGCGCGCAGTGCGCGGACCGAGCAGGACGCGGCCGTGGTGCTGCGGCTCGACCCGCTGCTGCTCGCCGGCGCGCAGGCCGAACCCGCCGGCATGATGGCGCTGCTGCGGCACGACTTCGGACCGGAAGCACAACTGGCCGCCATCGCCGCCGGCACCGGGCTGTTCGTGCTCGCCGCCCGCGCCGGGCGGGCCGACGAGGTGGCGGGCGCGCTGCGCCGACGCATGGCAAGCCTCGCGCCCGCCCGACTGTCGGGGCGCCGACCGGGCATCCTCGCGATGTTCGTCGAAGACACCGACCGCGGCGAATGGCGCGGCCTGCGCGAACGGCTGGAACTGGAAGGCGAGGCCCGCCAGTTCCTCACCCATCCCGAAGCCCGCCCGGTGGTCGCCATCACCTGCGCGTCGCGGCTGGAGCTGTTCGGGATGAGCCCGCCGGACGCGGCCGAGGGCGGCGAATTGCGCTTCCGCAACCCGGCCCACCCGGCGGCCGGCTGGGCCGCACTGGCGCCGGCGGTGCTGTCGTCGGTTTAGGCGGGTGGAAAGGAAGGCCAGAGGCGCTGCCCGTGGCCTTCCTTCTCACCCGCCCCAAGCGCCCGCCACACCCGCTCCGCCGTCGCCGGCATGTCGAGATGGCGCACGCCGCGCGGTGCCAGGGCATCGAGCACGGCGTGCATCACGGTTTGCGGTGCGATCATGGCCCCGGCCTGGCCGGAGCCTTTCACGCCGAGCGGGTTCGCCGCGGTGGGACGTTCCGTTAGCGTGACGCAGAGATCCGGCAGGTCGGCGGCGCGCGGCAGTGCGTAGTCCATGAGGCTGCCGGACAGGAGCTGGCCGGAGACCGGATCGTAGGCGGTACGTTCCAGCAGGGCCTGGCCGATGCCCTGCGCGAGCCCGCCCTGCACCTGGCCCACGGTGAGCAGCGGATTGATCAGGCGGCCGAAATCGTCCACCGCCACATAGCGATCCAGGGTCACTGCGCCGGTTTCGGGATCGATCTCCACCTCCGCGACATGGCAGCCCGAGGGGAAGGTGAAGACGTCGCAGATATTCTCCGCATGCGTATCGAGCGATACGGTGCGATCGGGGTCGGCGGCGATGGCGGCCAGGGTGACGGCGCGGCCATCCGGCGTGCGAAAGGCGCCATCGGCGTAGGCGAGATCGTCCGGGTTCGCCTGCAACAACCGGGCGGCGAGCGGGCGGGCTTTCGCCAGCAGGGCGTCGATTGCGCACACGAGCGCGCCGCCGCCCATGTGCATCGACCGCGCGCCGCCATGGCCGCCGCCGGTGCGGACCTGCGCGGTGTCGGCCTGCACGTAGCGGAACGTGGTGGGCGGCAGGCCGAGGCGGGCACTCGCGATCTGCGCATACGCCGTCTCGTGGCCCATGCCGGTGGACTGGGTGCCGACGAGCAGGGCGATGCGGCCGTCCGGATCGAAACGGATTTCCGCTGCCTCGTTGGGTTGCCCGCGCGAGGTTTCCAGGTAGCAGGCAACACCCTGGCCGCGCAGCTTGCCGCGCGCGGCGGCGGCTTGCTTGCGGGCCACCAGGCCGGGGCGATCGGCCGCGGCCTCGGCGGCATCGAGGTTGGCGATGAAACCGCCGCTGTCGATCGTGGTGCCGAGGGCGTTGCGGTACGGGAACGTCGCCACCAGGTTGGCGCGGCGGAACGCGAACGGGTCTTGCCCGAGTTGGCGCGCGGCGGCTTCGATCAGGCGTTCGGTGAGGTAGTTGGCCTCCGGCTTGCCGGCGCCGCGGTAGGCGTCGATCGGCACGGTGTTGGTCAGCACGCCGCGCACGTCCATGTGCGCCGCCGGGATGGCGTAGGGACCGCCCATCGCGGTGGCGGGCGCGTTGGTGGAAGTGCCGGGGCCGAAGCCTGCGACATGCGCGCCGAGATCGGCGATCGTTGCGACATCCAGCGCCAGGAACCGCCCCTCCGCGTCGAGCGCCAGTCGGGCGGTGGTGCGGTTGTCGCGGCCTTGCGCGGTGGAGACGAAATCCTCGGCGCGATCGGCGATCCATTTGATAGGGCGGCGCAGGCGGCGGGCGGCCCAGAGCAGCAGGACGTATTCGGGATAGACCGCGTTCTTCACGCCGAAGCCGCCGCCGACTTCGGGGGCGCTGACCCGCAACGTTGCGGGGGGCTGGTGAAAGATCGCGGCGAGCGCGTCGCGGATGCCGTGCACGCCGGCGCCGCTGAGGATGAGATGCTGGCCGTCGGCCTCGGCGATCGCGCCGCGCGGTTCGATCGGCACGACAATCAGGCGCGGGTTCACCAGATCGAGCGTGACGCTGTGCGCGGCGGCGGCGAAGGCGGCGTCCACTGCCGCGCGGTCACCTTTGCGGAAGCGGTAGGCGAGGTTGCCGGGGGCGGCGTCGTGCAGTTGCGGCGCGTCGGGGGCGAGCGCGGCGGCGGCGTCCGTCACGGCGGGGAGCGGATCGTAGCGGACGGCGACGCGCTCGGCGGCGTCGCGCGCTTCGGCCGTGGTGGCGGCGACGACGAAGGCGACGGGCTCGCCCACGTGGCGCACCCGATCGGTGGCGAGGGCGAAACGCGGCGGCACGATCATCGGGTCCACGGTGGCGACCTGCGCGGTGCAGGGCAGCGGGCCGAGCGCGTCGGCGGCGAGATCGGCGGCGGTGAAGGCGCCGGCAACGCCGGGGGAGGTACGGGCTCCGGTGGTGTCGATCGCGACGATACGTGCGTGCGCGTGCGGGGAGCGGACGATGGCGGCGTGCAGGAGACCGGGGCACGCGAGGTCGTCGATGTAACGGGCGGCTCCGGTGAGCAGGCGCGGGTCTTCCAGGCGGCGCGCGGCGCGCGGGTCGGATCGGGCGTCCGGCGCGGCGGTCATCAGACGCTGCCGGCGCGTTCGATCACGAGCACGCGCGCGGCGCCGAGCGGGTGGGCGACGTGCTCGTCGCCGTCCTCGGCGTGGAAGATGTCGCCGGGATGCAGGCGATGGGTGCGCGCGCCGGTCGCGTCGCTTGTGTGCATGTCCACGATGCCGTCCAGCACGACGAAAACCTCCGGGCCGTCGTTGACGTGCCATTTGTAGGGCTGGTCGGTCCAATGCAGCCGGACGGTCGCCGGATCGATGCGGGCGATGTCGAGGGCGTCCCAGGCGGTGTCGGGGGCGAAGTCGCTCGGTCGGATCACGCGCATGGTCACTCCTGCTCTCGGCGGGCAGTGGCGTCCGCACACGCCCTTGCGCAGCATAGCCGGCACGCGGCTCGTGCCGACAGCATAGCGGAAGCTGGCCCGGAGAGCACCTGCGGGATGACCTGACCCGCGGCTTGCGGCCCATCGACCGCACCGGTATTGCAATAGAATGGCCGGACGCGCGCCCGCACACCCGGGTCCCACGCCGCCTCGCCTATTCGCCCGCCGCGGTCTTCGTCGGCTTCCCTGTGCGTCCGCAGGCACATCCGGCTCAGTGAGCGCCATGCAAGCCCCTCCGTGTTGCAAGCCGCCGAGGCGGTGCGCACGGCACCGTTACGACAGGCTGCCGAGCGTCCGCCAGGCGCGTCGGCGGGTGGGGTCCGTGCCGACCGCAGGCTTCGACTCCAACACAGAGAAGGAAGGCGAGGAAGATCGAGGTCGCAGAGGGCTCGCCTCCGGTCGCAACCGGATGCGCTCCGGCACGCAGCGCCGGGGTCGCATGCACGGTGCCCCGCACTGCCTTTTTCAGCACGCAGGCCAAGCCGAACCGACGGAAACGGTTTGCCCGCACCCGCCGACGCTCTGCGACCTCAGTCTTCCTCGCCTTCCTTCTCTGCGTTGGAGTCGCAGCATGGCCCCCCGCTCCGGACCCGCTTCCGGACGCACCGGGCGTCCACCCCGATCCCACCGCCCTAAATCCCCGCCCGCTCCGCCACCCCCAGCTCGGAAGCGAGCTTCCGCAGCCCCTCCCACGTCGACTCCTCGATCGCAATCCCGCCCGCCCGCCGTTCCTTCTCCCGCTCGAACTCCACCTCCCCCGGATAATACACCCGCTCGAACCCGGCCGCCGGCGGCGTCGCTTTCAGATAGGCCGCGAACTCCGTCACCTCGCGCTTGAACACCCCCAGATCGCGGAACGCCGCCACGTTGAACACCGCAATGAAACAGCCGTCGTTGTGCCGCCCGGTCGGTTCCACCCCGAACCCCAGGCCGGTCAGCAGACCGGAGAAGATCTCCACCATCGCCGCCAGGCCGTAGCCCTTGTACCCCTCTGCCCCACCCAACGGCAGCAGCGCCCCGCCCTTGCGCAACTGCGCGGGATCGTTGGTCGGCCGGCCCTCGGCGTCGATCAACCAGCCCGACGGCACCTCCTTGCCGCGCGCGATCGCCACGCCGATCTTGCCGGCCGCCGCCGCGGACGTTGCCATATCGAAGAACAGCGGGCCTTCCAGATCGGACGGCACGGCGAAGCATATCGGGTTGGTGCCCAGCCGCGCCTGCGCGCCGCCGAACGGGGCCACGTGCTTCGGGCTGCGCCCAGAATCGGCAGTGATCATCGCGATCATGCCCTCCTCGGCCGCCATCAGCGGATAGGACGCCAGCCTGCCGATATGCCCCTGGCGGAACACCGTCGTCGCCGCCACGTTCTGCGTCTTCGCCTTCGCGATGGTGTGGCGCATCGCCCGTTCGGTCACGACGTAACCGAAACCCCAATGCCCATCGACCACCGTCGTCGTCGGCGTCTCCTGCACGATCTGCCAGGGTGCGTCGGGGACGATGTGGCCCTTCTTCACCCGGTCGATATAGGTCGGGATCAGCATGATACCGTGACTGTCATGGCCGGCCAGGTTGGCGGCGATCGACAGCCGCGCGATCAGCGCGGCATCCGCGGGCGGCGTCCCCGCACCTTCCAGCAGCGCGCGGGCGATGGTTTCCAGCTTCTCGGCGGCGACGTTGGGCATGGCTTCCTCCTCCTGGCTTGCGCAGCACCGGCCAGTATTCCCAACCGGAGCGCTCCCGCCTAGCCTTCCTCCAAAGAAACCCCGGAGGGAACCATGGCCACCGAAGCGACCCTGCTGGTCGGCACCGCCGCCACCAAGGACGGCGGCGCCGGCGGGCTGTTCCGGCGCGAACCCAGCGGAACCTGGCAGCATGTCTTCACCGCCGCCGATGTGCACGCGATCACCCCGCATCCGACCGAGGCGGACACGATCTTCCTCGGCAGCAAGGACGGCCCCTACGTCAGCACCGACCGGGGCGCGAGCTGGGAACGGCTCGGGTTTCCCGATCGCGGCGTGCAGGTGTGGTCGATCCTGGTCGATCCGGCCGATCCGCGCATCGTCTATGCCGGCACGTCCCCGGTCGGCGTCTATCGCAGCACCGACGGCGGGGCGCATTTCACGCGGCTGCCCGATCCCGCCCTGCCGGAGCGGGTGCGGATGGATTTTCCCTGCCGGGTCATGCGTTTCGCCACGCACCCCACCCGCGCCGGCGAGCTTTACGCGACGTTGGAAGTGAACGGGGCCATGCGCAGCACCGACGGCGGCGAGACCTGGCACGATTGCAGCACCGACCTCGTGCGGCTGGCCGAGGACCCGCGCCTGAAAAGCCGCATCCTGAGCGATACGGATGCGGAGGGCATGCTCGACGGACACGCGATCGCGATGACCGCGACCGATCCGGATGCGGTCTATCTTGCCGTGCGCATGGGCGTCTTCCGCAGCGCCGATCAGGGACGAAGCTGGCAGGATATGCAGGTGGGGCGGTTCTCGCCCTTCACCTATGGCCGCGACATCAGGATCGCGCCGACCGATCCGGGGGTGATGTACGCCGCCCTCAGCGTGGCGGCACGCAGCGCCGCGGGATCGCTGTGGCGGAGCGGCGACCTGGGGGAAAGCTGGCAGCGGTTCGACAAGGTCACGCCGCACGCGACGGTGATGGGGATTGGCCTGCACCGGACCGATGCCGCGCAGGTCGCGTTCGCCGCGCGCGGGGGCGAGGCGTTTGTCACCGCGGATGCCGGTGCTACCTGGGCGGAGTTGCCGCTGCCGCCAGCGGGGCGCGACGCCTACGCGATTGCCTGCGTCTGAAAGGATACATCATGAAAGGCTATGTGCTCGCCGAAGTTGACGTGACCGACCCCGCCGTGTTCGCGCAGTACCGCCCGCTGGCCGAGGCTTCCATCGCCGCCTTCGGTGGCCGCTACCTCATTCGCGGCGGCGCGGCCGAGCGGCTGGAAGGGGACCACCCGGACCGCCGCTTCGTGCTGCTGGAATTCGCATCCCCCGAGCGCGCGCGGGAGTGGTACCACTCGCCGCAATACCGCGAAGCCAAGGCGATCCGCGAACGCGCGGCGCGCACCGAGGTGTTCCTGATCGACGGCCACGATCCGGACTGAGCGGCCGCAGCCGGTTCGCCGGCGGCAGCGCCGCGTGCCGCCGACGCGTCGCTGTCGGGATGCAGGTCGGGCTTGCCTTTGCGCGCCCGGCCGGGCAACGCTGGCATCGCATGCGGTGGATAATCCTGGTTCTTGCGCTCGCGGTCTTCCTGGCCGCCATGATCCTGGATACCGCAGCGTTGTTGCGGATTGCGGCGTACTACGGGGGCGTCCTGCTGCGCGCCCATCCCTGGGCGGTGGCGGCCGTGGTCGCCCTGGCGCTCGGAGCGCTGGCCTGGCCGCATCGCCCCTGGCCGCACCGCAGGACGCGGCGCTCCCGCCGTCGGGGCAAGCGCCGCGCAGGCCGCGCGCGGCCGGGACCGTCCGCGGGCGGGTCCGCGCAACGCGTGCGTGCCGCGGCGGCCCGGCCCGGGAAGACAACGACGGACAAGGCAGCCGCCGGCAAGTCTTCCGCCGGGAAATCGTCTGCCGGCAGGTCGTCCGCCCGCAAACCCGCTTCGGCCCGGCTGCCGGCCGCGGAGTCGGCCGTGGGGAAATCCGGCACTGAAAAATCACCGGCTGGCAAATTGCCCCCGGGGAAGGTGCCCCCTGGAACATCGCCCCCGGAAAGATCGCCCCCTGGCAAATCAACCGCCGCGAAATCCGGCTCCGCCGGTAATGTGCGCCCCGGCCAGCCCCTTGCCGATGATGGCTCGCCAGCTCGCTACCCCGCCGACGCCATACCCAAAGGCGAGTCGCCCCAGGCGCGCAAGCCACGCGCACCGCGTCGTCGGACCGCCCCGCCGCCTGCGCCGGCCGCGCGGTCGACCGCCGCGACGGGCACGTTCCGGACCTGACCGCCGTCGCGGTCCATAACCACCAGTCGTGCGGCATCCGTAGTACGCCGGCGCCCGAGGCTGGCCGCATCGGCCAAGGTCTGAAGGGCCGGTCGGCCGCAGCAAGGCAGCCCCCGGCGGCAAGAACTGGCTGGGGCGGGAGGATTCGAACCTCCGCATGGCGGAATCAAAGTCCGCTGCCTTACCGCTTGGCGACGCCCCACCGGCCGGGCGGTGATAGGTCCGCCGCGGGCCCAGGTCAAAGCCCACCTTGAGCATCCCGCCCAGCGCACCTATCAAGGTGACGCAACAGAGCCAGGGCAGACAGGCGATGGCAACCCGCACGATCGCGACGGTATTCGGCGGCTCCGGTTTCATCGGCCGCTACGTGGTGCAGCGGCTGGCGCGCCGCGGCTTCATCGTCCGGGTGGCAGTGCGCGACCCGGTCGGCGCCGGCTTCCTCAAGCCGATGGGCGCGGTCGGCCAGATCGTCCCCCTGTTCGGCCCGATCGTGGACGAAGGGCACGTCCACCGCGCGCTGGAAGGCGCCACCTGGGCGGTGAACCTGGTCGGCATCCTGGCCGAACAGCGCCGCGGCGATTTCGACCGCGTGCATGGGGAAGGCGCCGGCCGGGTCGCCCGGATCGCCGCCGCCGCCGGGGTCGCCCGTCTCGTGCATCTCTCGGCGATCGGCGCCGATCCGGCGAGCCCCAGCGCCTACGGCCGCAGCAAAGCCGCCGGGGAGGCCGCCGTGCGCCAGGCCTTTCCCGGCGCCACGATCCTGCGCCCCTCGCTCGTGTTCGGGCCGGAGGATGCGTTCTTCAACCGCTTCGCCGGCATGGCCCGGCTGCTCCCGATCATGCCCGTGATCAGCGGGGCGACCCGGTTCCAACCGGTCTATGTCGGCGACGTGGCGGACGCGACCCTGGCCGCGCTTGACCGGGCCGACGCACAGGGAACGATCTTCGAACTCGGCGGGCCGGACGTGCGCAGCTTCCGGGAACTTATGGAAGCGGTGCTGACCTGGACCGGCCGGCGGCGCAAGCTGGTCACCCTGCCGATGGGTCTCGCGCGGCTACAGGCGCAGTTCGGGGAACTGATCCCCGGCAAGCCCTTCACCCGCGACCAACTGCTCATGCTGGCTCGCGACGCGATCGTGTCGGCGGGAATGCCTGGTCTGGCGGAGCTTGGCATCGTGCCGACGCCGATGGACCTCGTGGTGCCCGATTACCTGGCGCGGTTCCGTCCGGGCGGCGGACGGCGCATCTGGCCGGGACAAGAAAGGTCCGGATCGGACCATTCTTCCCTCGTGGAGAGGGCCATCTGACCTCGTCTCCGCAGGCCTCCTGGATTTTGGGCGTCAATACTGCCATATTCGGACCTATTGCTCTGGCCAAACCGCGCCGGACCGTGTATAAGGCCCTCCGGCGCCGGGCGATCCATGCCCGTTTGCCCAACCGAGGGGGTCCGGAATGCCGGAGCACATGCTGCGGTTCGTCAACGTGCCGCAACAGACGCCGGAGAAGCGCGCGGTCGGCGAACGTCGCCAGGATTTCGCCGAAATCTACCGCATCTTCCAGGATCGCGAAGCGGCAGCGCAAGCCAGCCGCTGTAGCCAATGCGGCGTGCCGTTCTGCTCCGTGCACTGCCCGCTGCACAACAACATTCCCGACTGGCTGAAGCTCACGGCCGAGGGGCGGCTGGAGGAAGCCTACGAAGTCGCCGCCTCCACCAACAACTTCCCCGAAATCTGCGGCCGCATCTGCCCGCAGGATCGGCTGTGCGAAGGCAATTGCGTCATCGAGAAAGGGTTCGAGGCGGTCACCATCGGCGCCGTCGAACGCTACATCACCGATACTGCCTTCGAACGCGGCTGGGTGAAGCCGATCGTGCCGCGCCACGAGCTGGACGCCTCGATCGGCATCATCGGCGCCGGCCCCGGCGGCATGGCCGCGGCCGAGCAACTGCGCCGCCGCGGCTACCAGGTGACGATCTACGACCGCCACGACCGCGCCGGCGGGTTGATGATCTACGGCATCCCCAATTTCAAGCTGGAGAAGGACGTGGTGCTGCGGCGGCGCGCGCTCGCCGAGGCCTCCGGCATAAAATTCGTGCTGAACTGCGCCGTGGGGCAGGATATCTCCTTCGCCGAGCTGCGGGCGCACCATGCGGCGGTGCTGATCGCGACCGGGGTGTACCAGGCGCGCGAAATCGGTGGGCCGGGCGCGGGGTTGGGCGGGATCGTGCCCGCGCTCGATTACCTGATCGCGTCGAACCGGGAGAATCTGGGCGATCACGTACCGGACTTCGCCTCCGGCCTGCTGAACGCGGCGGGCAAGCGGGTGGTGGTGATCGGCGGCGGCGACACCGCGATGGATTGCGTGCGCACCGCGGTGCGCCAGGGCGCGACGTCCGTGCAGTGCTTGTACCGGCGCGATCGGGCGAACATGCCCGGCTCGATGCGCGAGGTGAAGAACGCCGAAGAAGAAGGCGTGGAATTCGTCTGGCTGTCGGCGCCGGAAGCCTTCCTGGGCGATGACGCCGTCAGCGGCGTGCGCGCGGTGCGCATGCACCTGGGCCTGCCGGACAGTTCCGGGCGGCAGTCGGTGGAACCGATCGCGGGCAGCCATTTCACCGTCGGCGCCGACCTCGTCATCAAGGCGCTGGGCTTCGATCCGGAGGACCTGCCGGCAATGTTCGGGGAACCCGCGCTGGACGTGACGCGCTGGGGCACCTTGCGGATCAACCACCGCAGCTTCATGACCTCGGTGCCGGGCGTTTTCGCAGCGGGGGACATCGTGCGCGGCGCGTCCCTGGTGGTGTGGGCGATCCGCGACGGGCGGGATGCGGCGAAGCGGATCCATGAGTACGTGGTGCAGCAGCAGGCGCTGCCGGCGGCGGCGGAATAGGAACAGGACCATGACCGACACGATCGAATCCGGCCCGGACTTCGTTGCCGCGTGGGAGAAGAACCGCGTCGCCCTGGAGCACACCTACGACCCGTCGCAGGAACACGACGCCTGCGGCGTTGGGCTGATCGCGGCGCTGGACGGCACGCCGCGGCGCGACGTGGTGCAGGCCGGCATCGACGCGCTGAAAGCCGTCTGGCATCGCGGCGCCGTCGATGCCGACGGCAAGACCGGCGACGGCGCGGGCATCCATATCGAGATCCCGCAGGATTTCTTTGCCGACGCGGTGCAGCGCGGCGGCGCCAAGCTGATGCCCGGGCCGATCGCGGTCGGCCAGGTGTTCCTGCCCAAGACCGACCTCGGCGCGCAGGAGCGCTGCCGGCAGATCGTGGAGACCGAAATCCTGAATTTCGGCTACCTGATCTATGGCTGGCGCCAGGTGCCGATCAACGTCGAATGCATCGGCGAGAAGGCCAACGCCACCCGGCCCGAGATCGAGCAGATCATGCTCTGGAATCCCAAGGGCACCGACCAGGAAACCTTCGAGCGCGACCTGTACGTGATCCGCCGCCGGATCGAGAAGCAGGCGATCGCGGCGCAGATCCCCGAACTCTATTTCTGCTCGCTGTCGTCGCGCTCGATCATCTACAAGGGCATGTTCCTTGCCGAGCACCTGACCGAGTTCTACCCGGACCTGCTCGATCCGCGCTTCGTCTCCCGTTTCGCGATCTACCACCAGCGCTACTCGACCAATACGTTCCCCACCTGGCGGCTGGCGCAGCCGTTCCGGATGCTG
The DNA here is from genome assembly GCA_019352115.1 of Pseudomonadota bacterium. Classification (GTDB taxonomy): domain Bacteria; phylum Pseudomonadota; class Alphaproteobacteria; order Acetobacterales; family Acetobacteraceae; genus JAJZVS01. The sequence continues at coordinate 22,242 of JABBNW010000001.1, read as the reverse complement.
GCGCATAACGGCGAGATCAACACCGTCACCGGCAACATCAACTGGATGAAGTCGCACGAGACGCGGCTGGCGGCCGAGGACCTCGGGCCGTGGCTGGAAGACGTGAAGCCGATCGTGCAGGCGGGCGGGTCGGACACCGCGACCCTCGACAACGTGTTCGAGCTGCTCTGCCACGCCGGACGCGACGCGCCGATGGCGAAGGCGCTGATGATCCCGGCCTCGATCGGCCAGGACGCGACCATGAAGCAGGCGCATCGCGACATGTTCCTGTACTGCAACGCCGTCATGGAGCCCTGGGACGGGCCGGCTGCCATCGCCGCCACCGACGGGCGCTGGGTGATCGCCGGTCTCGACCGCAACGGGCTGCGGCCGCTGCGCTACACAATCACCACCGACGGGCTGCTGATCGTCGGTTCGGAAACCGGCATGGTGAAACTCGACCAGGAGCGGATCGCCGAGAAGGGTCGCGTCGGCCCGGGCCAGACGATCGGCGTCGATCTCGCCAACCCGCGCTTCTACCGCGACGAGGAACTGAAGGACACGCTCGCCGCTCGCCAGGCCTTCGGCGAATGGGCCAAGCGGATCACCGAGATCGACAGCATCGTCAAGACCGATGCGCCGGAACCCGTGCTGCACCAGGGCGAGGCGCTGCGGCGCCGTCAGGTCGCCGTCGGTTTCACCATGGAGGAGCAGGAACTCATCCTGCACCCGATGGTGGAGGACGCGCAGGAAGCGGTCGGCTCGATGGGCGACGACACGCCGATCGCCGTGCTGTCGGACCGCTACCGCGGCCTGCACCATTTCTTCCGCCAAACCTTCAGTCAGGTCACCAACCCGCCGATCGACAGCCTGCGCGAAACGCGGGTGATGACGTTGAAGACCCGGCTCGGCAACCTCGGCAACGTGCTGGCCGAGGACCAGAGCCAGTGCGACCTGCTGCAACTTGAATCGCCGGTGCTCTCCACCGCCGAGTTCCAGGCGATGCGCACCTTCATGGGCCGTTCCGTCTGCGTGGTCGACGCGAGCTTCCCGGTCGCCGACGGCGAGGTCGGCCTGCGTGCCGCGCTGGAACGCATCCGCCGCGAAGCCGAGGACGGCGTGCGCGGCGGCTGCACCCATGTGATCCTGACCGACGAGAACGCCGGCCCCGATCGCGCCGCGATCCCGATGATCCTCGCCACCGGCGGCGTGCACACCCACCTGGTGCGCCAGTCGTTGCGTACATTTACCAGCCTGAACGTGCGCAGCGCCGAATGCCTCGACGTGCACTACTTCGCCGTGCTGATCGGCGTCGGCGCCACCACGGTGAATGCCTACCTGGCGCAGGAATCGATCGCCGACCGGCATCGGCGCGGACTGTTTGGCGACACCACGTTGAAGCAGGCGATCACCCGCTACAAGAAGGCGGTCGACAAGGGCCTGCTGAAAGTCATGTCCAAGATGGGCATCAGCGTCCTGTCGTCCTACCGCGGCGGGTATAATTTCGAGGCGATCGGACTGTCCCGCGCGCTGGTGGCCGAGTTCTTCCCCGGCATGACATCGCGCATTTCCGGCATCGGCCTGCCCGGCATCGCGCGCAAGGTACTGGACCAGCACGCGCTCGCCTGGGACGAGGACGCGATCACCCTGCCGGTCGGCGGGGTCTACAAGCTGCGCCGGCGCGGCGGGGAGACGCACGGGTTCGACCCCGCGCTGATCCACATGCTGCAATCGGCCGTCGCCACCGACAGCTACGCGCTGTACCGCCGCTATGCCGAAGCCGTGCGCAAGCTGCCGCCGATCGCCCCGCGCGACCTGCTCGACTTCCGCACCGAAGGCCGCACGCCGATCCCGGTCGACGAGGTGGAAAGCATCACCGAAATCCGCAAGCGGCTGGTGGCCCCGGGGATCAGCCTCGGCGCGCTGTCGCCGGAAGCGCATGAGACCCTTTCGATCGCCATGAACCGCATCGGCGCCAAATCCGACAGCGGCGAAGGCGGGGAGGACCCGGCACGCTCCCGCCCACGCGCCAACGGTGACAACGCATCCTCCGCGATCAAGCAGATCGCCTCCGGCCGGTTCGGCGTGACGGCGGAATACCTGAACAATTGCCGCGAGATCGAGATCAAGGTCGCCCAGGGCGCCAAGCCCGGGGAAGGCGGACAGTTGCCGGGCATCAAGGTCTCCGCCCTGATCGGCAAGCTGCGCCACTCCACGCCGGGCGTGATGCTGATCAGCCCGCCGCCGCACCACGACATCTATTCGATCGAGGACCTGGCGCAGCTCATCTACGACCTCAAGCAGATCAACCCGGACGCAACGGTCTGCGTGAAGCTGGTGTCGCGATCGGGCATCGGCACCATCGCCGCCGGCGTCGCGAAGGCGAAGGCCGACGCGATCCTGGTCTCCGGCCACTCCGGCGGCACCGGCGCGTCGCCGCAAAGCTCGATCAAATACGCCGGGCTGCCGTGGGAGCTGGGGCTTTCCGAAACCCACCAGGTGCTGATGCTGAACCGGCTGCGGCATCGGGTGAAGCTGCGCACCGACGGCGGCCTCAAGACCGGGCGGGACGTGGTGATCGCGGCGATGCTGGGGGCAGAGGAATTCGGCATCGGCACCGCGTCGCTCGTCGCCATGGGCTGCATCATGGTGCGGCAGTGCCACTCCAATACCTGCCCCGTCGGGGTCTGCACGCAGGACGAGAAATTGCGCGCCAAATTCGAAGGCACGCCGGAGAAGGTCATCAACCTGTTCTCCTTCGTCGCCGACGACGTGCGCCACATCCTCGCCAGCCTCGGCTGCCGCACCCTGGCCGAAGTGATCGGCCGCACCGACCTGCTGCAACAAGTGAGCCGCGGCGCCGACATCCTGGACGATCTCGACCTCAACCCGCTGCTCGCCCAGGCCGACCCCGGGCCGCACGCGCGCTACTGCACCCTGGAAGGGCGCAACGAGGTGCCGGAAACCCTCGATGCGCAGATGATCGCCGACGCGCACGCCCTGTTCGAGCACGGCGAGAAAATGCAGTTGCAATACACCATCCGCAACACGCACCGGGCGATCGGCACCAAGATCTCGTCCAAGATCACCCGCCGTTTCGGCATGACCGGGTTGCAGCCGGGCCACCTGACCGTCCGCCTGCGCGGCTCGGCCGGGCAGTCGCTCGGCGCCTTCGCGGTGCAGGGACTGAAGCTGGAAGTGTTCGGCGACGCCAACGACTACGTCGGCAAGGGACTGTCGGGCGCCACCATCGTGGTCCGGCCGGCGCCGTCCTCGACCCTGCTCAGCAACCAGAACACCATCATCGGCAATACGGTGCTGTACGGCGCCACCGCCGGGTTCCTGTTCGCCGCAGGCCAGGCGGGGGAACGCTTCGCGGTGCGCAACTCCGGTGCGCAGGCAGTGGTGGAAGGCTGCGGATCGAACGGCTGCGAATACATGACCGGCGGGATGGCGGCGATCCTGGGGCCGGTCGGGGATAATTTCGGCGCCGGCTTCACCGGCGGCATGGCCTTCGTCTACGACCTGGAAGGAATGTTCGAGCAGCGGATCAACCCGGATACCCTGATCTGGCAACGCATCGCCCACCCGCACTGGGAACAGGTGCTGCGCGACCTGGTCGCTCGCCACGTTGCCGAAACCAGCTCCCGCTACGCCGCCCGCCTGCTGCACGACTGGCACCGCACCCTGCCGCACTTCTGGCAAATCGTACCCAAGGAATACGTCAAACACCTGCCGGTGCCGCTGGCCGAAGCCACAGACGGGGCACTCCGCGCCTGAACCACAGTGTGCGGGCCCGCGCGCGCCTACACGCTGTGGTTCAAAGGCCCATTGCCTGCGCCGAAGCCGGGGGCGGCGAGGATGGCGGCGCGGACGAAGGCGCGGGCGCGCAGCACGGCCTCGCGGAGGGGCATTCCCTGCGCCAGGCTACAGGCGATGGCGCTGCCGAGCGTGCAGCCGGTTCCGTGGGTATGGCGTCCGGGCAGGCGGGGGGCGGCGAATTCCTCCACCCCGTCCTCGGTTGCCAGTAGGTCGACCACTGTTTCGCCTGGCAGGTGTCCGCCTTTCAGCAGGACGGCCGGAACCCCGAGGGTCAGCAGGACCGCGGCCGCGTGGTGCATGGCGGGGAGGTCGGGGATGGCCATGCCCGCCAGCATTTCCGCTTCCGGCAGGTTGGGTGTCAGCAAGGTGGCGCGCGGCAGCAGCCGTCGCTTCAGGACGATCAGCGCCGCCTCTGCGAGCAGGGGCTGACCGGTGGAGGCGCGCAGCACCGGGTCCACGACCACCGGAAGCCCGTACGGCGCGGCGACGAGGGCTTCGCAGACGGCCTCCACCACGTCGGGATCGCCCAGCATGCCGGTTTTGATCGCATCGGCGCCGATGTCGGCGAGCACCGCCTCGATCTGCGCGCGAACGAAGGCTGCAGGGACCACCATGACGTCATGGACGGCGCAGGTGTCCTGGACGGTCAGGGCAGTGATGGCGGTGGCGCCGTAGGCACCGAAGGCAGCGATGGTCTTGAGGTCGGCCTGGATTCCGGCGCCGCCCCCGGAGTCCGACCCGCCGATCGCCAGTACCCGGCCGGAAAGAAGTGGCATCGGCTAGTGTCCTGCCCCTGAAATGCCTTCCCATTTCAGGGACCAGAAGGCCCCTGAAAACAAAGAGCCAGTGTCCCGACGCATGATGACGATATTGGGGAAGCGGGACACTAGGCCGCGATCCGGGCCGCATCGGCGATGACGGCGCAGAGCGAATCGACGACGTCGACGACCAGCGCCTCGTCCTCGGCTTCCGCCATCACGCGGACCAGGGGTTCCGTGCCGCTTTCGCGGATGAGCAGGCGGCCGCTGCTGCCCAGCCGCGCCTCGGCCGCGGCGATCGCGGCCTGCACGGAGCGGGCCTGCAAGGGCGAGGCTTCGGCAAATCGGACGTTGCGCAGCACCTGCGGCAGCGGAGCGAAGGCACGGCAGACTTCGCTGGCTGGCCGCCCCTGCTCGACCAGCACGGCCAGCACCTGCAGCGCGGCGACCAGGCCGTCGCCGGTGGTGGCGTAGTCGGACAGGATCATATGGCCGGATTGCTCGCCGCCGATGTTCATCCCCTCGGCGCGCATGCGCTCGGCGACGTAGCGGTCCCCGACCTGGGTGCGGTGCAGGCGGAGGTCGATGCCGGCGAGGAAGCGTTCCAGCCCGAGGTTGGACATCACGGTAGCGACGATACCGTCGCCGCGCAGCCGGCCGCTGGCGGCCCAGGAGCGGGCGATCAAGGCCAGGATCTGGTCGCCGTCGATCAGTTCCCCCTGTTCGTCGGCGAGCAGCACCCGATCGGCGTCGCCGTCGAGCGCGATGCCGAGGTCGGCGCCGTGTTCGGCCACCTGCGCGCAGAGGTAGGCGGGAACGGTGGAGCCGCAGCCCTGGTTGATATTGAACCCGTCGGGGCTGACGCCGACGGGGATGACGGTGGCGCCGAGCTCCCACAGGACGGTGGGGGCGACCCGGTAGGCGGCGCCGTGCGCGCAATCGACGACGATCTTCAGGTCGCCGAGCCGGAGGCCGCGCGGAAAGGTGGCCTTGGCGGCCTCGATATAGCGGCCGGCGGCGTCTTCCAGCCGGGCGGCACGGCCGAGCGCGCGCGATGCGGCGAGGCGACCGGACAGATCGGCGGCCATCAGCGCCTCGATCTCGCGTTCCGTGGCGTCGGACAATTTGCAGCCGTCGGGGTCGAACAGCTTGATGCCGTTGTCCTCGAACGGGTTGTGCGAGGCGGACAGCATCACGCCGAGGTCGGCGCGCAGGCTGCGGGTCAGCATGGCGATCGCCGGCGTGGGCAGCGGGCCGACCAGGGTCACGTCCATGCCGGCGCCGATGAATCCGGCGGTGAGCGCGGGTTCCAGCATGTAGCCCGACAGCCGCGTGTCCTTGCCGATGACCACCCGGTGGCGATGCGGCCCGCGGGTGAACAGCAGTCCGGCCGCCTGGCCGAGACGCAGCGCGGTTTCGGCGGTCATGGGTTCGAGGTTGGCGGTACCGCGGATACCATCGGTGCCGAACAGGCGGCGGGGAGGCGTCATGCGTTCGTCCTCGGGGCGCGGGGAGGTCGGCGGATCGGCCGCGGCCCAGGACGGTGTAGCGGCGCGGCGCCGATCAGGGAAGCGGTGAGACATCGGGCGGTTCCTTTGCCTTGGGTGGCTGCCAGCGGCGGGTACGCGCTTGCGGCGTAGGCCGACCGGTCCTGATACGATACGATCTTCGATCGCTGCGATTGCGACGGCTACGTATCCCATGCCGCGGGGTGACAAGCGTGCGGCGTTTGCGCGGGCCGTCCGGGCGGCACGGCGTTCCGCGGCCTCGCGATCGCCTGCCGGTGGCGGATGGGCATGTGTCCGGGCTCGGTCGGAAGGGGGGGGCCGTTGCCAACGGACCGAAATGGGGCCCGCGCCATCGGCGCACGTTCCGGCCGGTGGTTCTCGCAAGAGCGCCGGCACGATCATCCCGGCCTGCAGCGCCGCCGCTGCTGCTGTGTCGCGTCCAAATTTCAATTGACGAAAAACGTACACATACATTTACAGACGCTTCGTCGTTTTTTTTCCATCAATCCTTCGTTGACGGGGTACTAGCGTATCGAAGCCCGCAAGCGCTCGCTGCCCGAGGGGCCAATCACCGCAGGCTGCGGCGCCAAACCCGAGACGGGCACGGGGGCATGGAGTCATGCATGATGCCGGAACGCTCATCGACGCTGCGATACGAAAATGGCAGGAAATGCTTGGACTTCCGCGATTTCCGCCCGCAAAGGTCTGCCCCGTTCGATCGCCGGAACCCGGGCGTGGCGATTGCGATTTCGCCGCCGGCGCGCAGAGCCCGATGCGCCGGATCGCTTGTCGTGCCGCCCGGCGCCCTCTTGCGGGGCCACGTCGCAGTGGATGGGGCCATACGTGCGCACGCAAATGTGCACGGGCGCGAACGTAGAAGTGATTTGACATCGTCCATGTTATTAGACGACGTGGGGAGCATTCTGTCTGGGGAGATGCTTCGCAGCCGAGAACTGTCCCGTTCTATGGAACGCAAGGAAAGACAATGTTAACGGTCGCCAGCACTCCCAACCCGATCGTCGCCCAGATGTCGTCCCCGTCCCTCCCGCCGAAGGCCGTGCTCGGGCCCGACACGCCGCCGACCGTCATCGCCGAAAGCCAGGCCATGCGGGCGGTGCTCGAGAAGGCGCGGCAGTTCGCGGCTACCGACCTGCCGGTCCTGATCACCGGCGAAATCGGCACCGGGAAGTCGATGCTGGCCCGGTTCATCCACGACCGGTCCCGTCGGCGCGGCTCGGCGTTCGTGTCCAAGCATTGTGGGACCATCCCGGCGTCGCTCACCGATACGGAACTGTTCGGCCATGGCCGTACCCTGGTACCGGGCGCCGGGCTCAAGCGCGGGCTGCTGGAGCGTGCCCACGGCGGCACGATCTTCCTCGACGAAGTGAGCGAACTTCCGATCTCGGCGCAGACCGGGTTGCTGCACCTTCTGCACACGCGGGAGATCGTGCGCATCGGCGAGCGGGTGCCGATCCAGGTGGATCTGCGGCTGATCACCGGGATCACCCTGTCCGAATCGGAACGACCCGTGTCGGCTTCGTTGCGTCCCGACCTTTATTACAGACTGAGCGTGCTGCGCCTGCACCTGCCGCCGCTGCGTCAGCGTATCGAGGATATCGGACCGCTGGCGCAGCTGTTCCTGGACCAGATCGGCACCCGCCTGCAGGGACAGCGATACGCCTTCGCCCCCGAGGCGATCGGCCGCCTGAAAGCCCATTCCTGGCCGGGGAACGTGCGCGAACTGATCGGCGTCATCCAACGCGCGGCCATCCGTTCTCGCGGGGAACAGATCGGCCCGATGGAGATCGATATCGAAGACCCGGCGCCGGCAACCTCGACGGCGCCCACCCTGGATGCGCCCAGCCGGCCGCCGCCAGGGTCCAGCGGCGAGCTCAGCATGATGCTCGAAGCCCTGGAGCGGACCCGATTCAACATCACCCGGGCGGCGTCCGAACTGAAGGTCTCCCGGGTGACGTTCTATCGCATGTTGAAGCGCAACAAGGTGGAGTTGCGGCAGGACTGGGTGCTCGGCCATCAGAAGGAGGATGACGCCTGAAGCAGATCGCGCTCGACGGGAGCGAACCGGCGGCGCGGCCATCTGCTCGGGCCAAAAGGGCCGGCGGGCGGTCAGTCTTTCGAGGGCGAGCTTCGGCCGGCGGAAATCTCCGGAAGTTTCAGGGCGAGATACCTCCGGTCACGCACTGTCCGCCCCGCGGCCCGTATCGAGCGCGTGCCACACCCGCACGGCCTCCACCGTCGTGCGGACATCATGCACCCGCAGAAGCGTCGCCCCGCGGGCAAGTGCGAACAACCCGGCCGCCAGGGACCCGGCGAGCCGGTCGGCCGGCGCGGCGACACCGGAAATCCGGCCGATGAACCCCTTCCGCGAAACGCCGACCAGGATCGGATACCCGAGAGCTGCCAGCTCCGGCAGGCGACGCAGGAGCGCGATCGAGTGCTCGGCATGCTTGGCAAACCCGATCCCTGGATCCAGGCAGATCGCTGTGCGCGCGATACCGGCCGCCTCGGCGGCGGCGACCCGGGCGGCAAGCTCGGCGGCGACCTCGGCGGCGATGTCGGCATACGTCGCCCGGGTCGCCATGGTCGCCGGCGTGCCGCGCATGTGCATCAGCACGATCGGCACGCGGCGAGCAGCAACCAACGGGGCCGCGGCGGGATCGTGCGCCAGGGCGGAGACGTCGTTGACGATCGCCGCGCCGGCGTCGAGCGCGGCTGCCATGGTGGCGGCATTGCGGGTATCGATGGAAACGCGGACCCCGGCCTGAGCGAGCGCGCGGACGACCGGGACGGCGCGGCGGATTTCCTCGGCGGGGTCGATGGCGGGCGCGCCCGGGCGGGTGGATTCGCCGCCGATGTCGACGATGTCGGCGCCGGCTGCGGCCATGGCGAGGCCGGCGGCGATGGAACCCGCGGGGTCGGCGTGGGCACCGCCATCGCTGAAGCTGTCGGGCGTGACGTTCAGGATGCCCATCACGCGGGGGCGATCCAACGTCAGGCCCGCCCAGGCGTGATGGGCAATCGGAAACTTCGGCGTGACAGTCGCCACGGGGGTCCCGTCCCCCGGCGCCACGCCCCCGCTACCCCGGCTGCGGCGCCGCCCCCAACCCGCCCGGCGGCGGCGTCGGCGCCGCCGGCCGCGCCGTGGTCGGCACGGACGCGCGCCGATTTTCCGGCGCCGGCTCGTCGACCACTTTGCGGATCACCGGCTCGCCGCGCAGGATCGTGCGGATTTCGTCGCCCGACAGGGTCTCGTGCTCCAGCAGGCCGCGCGCCAGCCGGTGCAGCTCCTCGATGTTCGCGGTCAGGATCTGGCGCGCCTTGGCGTAGGCGTGGTCGATCATCTCCTTGATCTCGGCATCGATCTCGCGCGCCGTCGCCTCCGACACGTTCTTGTTCTGGGTCACCGAATGGCCCAGGAACACCTCCTGCGAATTATCGCCGTAGGCGATCATGCCGAGCTTCTCGCTCATGCCCCATTCGGTGATCATCCGCCGCGCCTGGTCGGTCGCCATCTTGATGTCGCCGGCGGCACCGTTGGACACCTTGTCGGCGCCGAAAATGATCTCCTCCGCCGCGCGCCCGCCCATCGCCATCGTCAGTTCGCCGAGCAGCTTCGACTTCGACTTCGAGTAGCGATCGCCCTCCGGCAGGCTCATGACCAGGCCCAGCGCCCGGCCACGCGGGATGATGGTGGCCTTGTGCACCGGGTCGCATTCGGGTTCGTGCAGGGCGCACAACGCGTGGCCGCCTTCGTGATAGGCGGTCATGCGCTTCTCGGCCTCCGACATGACCAGGGACCGGCGCTCGGCGCCCATCATGACCTTGTCCTTGGCGTGCTCGAACTCGGCCATCGCCACCACCCGCTTGCCGATGCGGGCCGCAAGCAACGCCGCCTCGTTCACCAGGTTGGCGAGATCGGCGCCCGAGAAGCCGGGGGTGCCGCGGGCGATGGTCTTGGGATCGACGTCCGAACCCAGCGGCACCTTGCGCATGTGCACGCGCAGGATCTTTTCCCGCCCGTTCACGTCCGGGTTCGGCACCACCACCTGCCGGTCGAAGCGGCCGGGGCGCAGCAGCGCGGGATCGAGCACGTCGGGGCGGTTGGTGGCGGCGATCAGGATGACGCCTTCGTTGGATTCGAAGCCGTCCATCTCGACCAGCATCTGATTGAGCGTCTGTTCCCGCTCGTCGTTGCCGCCGCCGAGGCCCGCACCGCGATGCCGACCCACGGCGTCGATCTCGTCGATGAAGATGATGCAGGGGGCGTTCTTCTTGCCCTGCTCGAACATGTCGCGCACGCGGGACGCGCCGACGCCCACGAACATCTCGACGAAGTCCGAGCCCGAGATGGTGAAGAACGGCACGTTCGCCTCCCCAGCAATGGCGCGGGCGAGCAGGGTCTTGCCGGTGCCGGGGGGGCCGACCAGCAGCACGCCCTTCGGGATCTTGCCGCCCAGACGCTGGAATTTCTGCGGGTCACGCAGGAATTCCACGATCTCCTGCAATTCGCTCTTGGCTTCGTCGATGCCGGCCACGTCCTCGAACGTCACGCGGCCCTGCTTTTCGGTCAGCAACCGGGCGCGCGACTTGCCGAAGCCCATGGCGCGGCCGCCGCCGGATTGCATCTGGCGCATGAAGAACACCCAGACGCCGATCAGCAGCAGCATCGGGAACCACGACAGCAGGTAGTGCAGCAGCGGGTTCTCGTCGGCATTGCGCGGCTTGGCGATGACCCGCACATTATGGCTGGTGAGCTTGCTCACCAGGGTGGGGTCGTCGGGGGTGTAGGTGGAGAAGGTCTGCCCGTCCGAAAGCTGCCCGCTCACGGTGCGGCCCTGGATCACCACGTCGCGCACCCGGCCCTGGTTCACCTGGTTCAGGAAGTCCGAATAGGCGACCTGGGTGGAGGGCGTGGTGGTCGTGCCCGGCTGGAACAGGTTGAACAGGACCACGAGCAGCAGGAGAATAATCACCCAAAGCGCGAGGTTGCGGCCGAAATTGCTCATGCGTTCGTGCTCACGTTCATGCCCACACGGGAAGGGCCGCTTCACCTCTGCGACGTCCGGCGCGGCGCCGGGGCCGGAAGGCTCCGAGCGGATAACATAGTGCGTTACCCGCCGCCGCGCATCCCCGCCTGCGGCGCTTTCGGCGCAGCTCAGCGCGGCAAGGCGACGGGCCGGAACGGCGCGCCGAAAGCGGGCCGGGCAGGCGCGAAAAGCGCGAGAAACCCCTCGCTTCCGGGGCGATGATAGCCGAGATGCGGCACCGCGAGAAGGCTTCCGTCGCCAAACAGCGCCGGCAGGGTGCGCAGGACCGCGGCGGGAAGACCCGACCGCGCTCGCCACGCCGCGGCCGGGCCGAGGGCGCCGATCGTGAGCGGGTAGGGACCCGCATGCTGTGGGGGCATCCGAACGACCCGGAATCGCCCGTCCCAGACCGCCCCCGGCGCGGCCGCGACCGGGGGGGCAAGGCGCGCTTCCTCCCGCACGAGCAGCAGGCGGCCGGGGGCGAGCCGGCCGGCGGGTAGGAATCGCACGCCCCCGAGGGTCGCCGGCCGAGGCGCCGCTGCCAGCGCGGCCAGGGACCGGCTGCGCGGCGGATGGTCGCTGCCGGCCACGGCCTGGATCAGCGCGCCCAGCGCCGCCGCTGGCAACGGCGCGGGATCGAGCAGGGCGAATCCTTCCGGGCGGAACGTTGCGTGCGCGGCCAGCAAGGTGGCGCCGCTCGCCTCGGCCGCGGCCCGTGCGGCGCCGGCTGCGGCGGCCGACACGCACAGGGCGCGCGTGGCCGGGCCGGTGCCCGCCCGATCGGCACGCAGCGCGCGCAGCCGGGCGCGGGTGGCGGTGGGATCGGCATTGGACGGATCCTCCGCCCAGCCGAGCCCGGCCGCGCGCAAGGTGGCGCGCAGCCGCGCCGGCGGAACGTCGAGCAGCGGCCGCAGCCAACGCAGCCGGGATGTTTCCGCCAGCGCCGCCATCCCCGCGAGTCCCGCCGGACCGCTGCCGCCGAGCGCACGCAGGATCATCGTCTCGGCCTGGTCGCCGGCGTGGTGGCCAAGCAGCAGATGGACGATCCCGGCCTCCCCGCAGACGGCTTCCAATGCGGCGTACCGCGCCAGACGCGCGCGCGCGGCGAGCCCCGGTCCGCGCGCAAGGTCGGTCAGGCGGACGATGCGCGCCGGCATGCCGATGCGCGCGAGGCACGCCTGCGCCTCGGCCGCCTCGCTGGCTGCCGCCGCGCGCAGCCCGTGATTGATGATCACCCCGAGCAGGGCGCCGCCGCGTGCGACCACCCAGGCCTGCGCCAGCAATGCCAGCGCCAGGCTGTCGGGACCGCCGGACACCGCAACCGCCAGCCGCGGTGCGGGTTCGAACGGACCCAGCGGATCGAGGCAGGCGGCAAAGGCGGCAGCGCCGAGGGGCGCGGCGGGATCGCGCCCCGGACCGGCGGGGTCAGCCACGGCGGCCGGAGCACCGCCGGCTGGATCGGCTCGCGGCCGGCCGGCCGGTCCGCCCGGGCGTCATCCCTGCCCGCAGGCGCGCAGGGAGCGCGAGCGCATCCGGCGCGCCGGGCTCAGAGCTTGTGGAAGAAATCGAACTTGTAAAGGCAGGCCCCTTGCAAGTGACTGACTTCATCTGGCGGCCTTGTCGGCAACGGGCCTTCCTTCACAAACTCTCAGCGGCAGCCGGCGCGACGCGCGACGGCGACGGCCTGGGATTTGAGTGCGGTTCCCTGGCGCGGGTATTGCGCATGCAGCTTGGCGAGCGTTTCGCAGGCGGCGCGGCGTTCGTTGATCGCCGACAGCGATTCCGCCAGGCCGAGCAGGGCCGCCGGGGCATGCGTGCCGTTCTTGGACCGGTTGTAGGCGTCGTCGTAGGCGATCGCTGCGCGCGACCATTGGTGCTGCCCGGCCAGCGCCTCCGCCAGGACGAACTGCGCGTCGTAGGCGCCCGGCGCGGCGCGGCGGGCCAGCACGCTGCGGGCGCTGCGTTCCGCCGCGGGATAATCGCGGTGGTCGAGTGCGGCATAGGCCGCCTGCAACGGCCCGGTGGGCCGGTGTTCCGATGGCACGGGGGCGAGGGGACGCGGCGCGTTGCGGTCCGCCTCCGGACGGCGGGCCGGCGGCGGCGCGGGCGGGCGCGCGGGCGGCGCCCGCAAGGTGTCCGCGGAAGGGCCTGCCCGGGATGGCGCGGGTCCGCCGGGAGGGGCGGAGCCGCCGGCGCCGGGGTTTTCGACCTCGAACTTGAGGTCGTCGATCCGTTTGCCGAGGTCGGCGATCTTCTGGGCATCGTCGTTCTGCAGCTCGTCGATCCGGCCGCGCAGGTTGCGGATCTCGTCTTCCAGGCCGTTCATCCGGTCGAGCAGATGCGCCACCATGTCGGACGTGCCTGCGGCCGGCGCCGCCTGCGCCGGCGCGGCGCCGCCGAGGTAGGAGCCGCCGCCGTTGGCGACCTGTGCGCGCAGGGCGTCGACCTCCTGACGCAGTTCCAGGATCTGGTCGCGCAGCGCGATCCCCTCCCGACTTTCGATCTGCGCCGCCGCGGGGCGTGCCTGCATGAGCAGGCACGCAGCCGGCAACAGCGGCAGCAGGGCGATCACGAGCGCTTTGGCGGGCGGCAGACGCATGCGCGGCATCCTTGCATAGACCAGGTGGGCGTGGACCAGGAGGTGGAAACGGGGCTGGGACGAGGCCGGGCGGGAGAGCGGTCCGTTCCGAGGACAGGCACGCGCCGCGGCGAGCCCTCCCTCGCCCGGCCGGGCGTTCCGCCGCAGGCCGGAGACGGGTGAGAGGAACCGCTGCGGCCAGTCTATCCGCTTGGCCGCCGCAGCGGAACCGCCCGGTCCGGCGACCCGGGTGCTTCCGACCGGGTGCTTCGGCGCGGGTCCTAGCGCTGAGACGCAACGAGGCGCCTCCGGATCAACCGGAGGCGCCTCGGGATTGTCGCATCGAACGGGTTGCCCACCGCCGCTCGGTCGGCCCGGATCGAGACTTTCCGGGCCTGGCGATCGCTCGGCCCACACGTCCCGGCGGACATGCGGCAGTTCCGTTCGTCAGGCTGTACCCAGGTTCCGTCCGCCCGGGAGTTCAGTTCCCCGAGACTCAGTTCCCCGAGACTCAGTTCCCCTGCGGATTGTCACCCTGCACGGAGGTGATTGCGTTGCGATTCTGCGCCCACGCCTGCTCGTTGTCGCCGAGCGCGACCGGACGATCCTTGCCGTAGCTGATCGTCTTGATGCGCGACGGGCTCACGCCCTTGGCGGCCAGGAACTCGCGGGCTGCGTTGGCGCGGCGATGACCGAGCGCCAGGTTGTACTCTTCGGTGCCGCGATCGTCGCAGTTGCCGGCGACCATGATCTGCACCTGCGGGTATTTCGCGAGCCATGCGGCCTGGCGGTCCAGGGTCGCCTGGTCGGAAGACGTCAGGCTCGAGCGGTTGAACGCGTAGAACACGCGATCGCCGACATTGGCGACCAGGTCCTGCTCGCTGCCCGGGGCCGGGCCCGAGGTTGCAGCGGCGGCGCCGGCGCCCGTGGCCATGCCGGTCGTGGCCGGCTTGTTCGCGCACGCCGCCAACAGGGCAACAGCGGCGAAGGCGCCGAGAAGCTTGATGTTCATTTGGGGTGGTCCCTGGATGAAGGGTGCAGCGTCAGGTACGGGGATCGCGGCGCAACGGCGGGACCGTTGCGACCGAGACCCGGATTAGTCGGGGGCGTGCGCGGCGTCAAGTTTCCAGAGGCCGGCAATCCCATCATGGCTTGCATGCGTGCAACAACTGCGGCCGGAATGTCACAGCCCCAGACGTCCCTGCGTGGTGGCCGCTTGCGCCGCCGGCGCGCGCCGCTGCGGCCCCGGATCGATCTGCCCCGGGGTGCGTGGATCGGCCGTTGCCGCTACGGAATCGTCCGCAAACCGCAGGCGGAGCCGCGCACCCGGCGCCACCGCCGCCGCCGTGGTCAGCGCGTGGCCGGCCGGATCGGTGACCAGCGCGTAGCCGCGCGACAGCACCGCGAGTGGCGACACGGCCTCCAGCCGCGCCCCCGCGCCGCCGATATGCGCCCGTGCTTCACGCAGAAGTGCACCGAGCGGAACGGGTGTCAGCCGCGCCAGGGTGGTCCCGGCCTGGCGATGCACCCGCGCCACCGCCTGGCGCAAGGCGAAGCCGAGCCGCTGGCCGCCGAGGGCCAGCCCGCCGCGCCGGCGTTCGAGCAGGGACGGCAGTGCGCGGGTCAGCCGCGCCCCGGCCTCGGTCGTCGCGCGCCGCGTCTGCGCGATCAGCTGCGGCAGATCGGGCAGGCGCGCGCCCGCGCGGTCCAGCCCCGATCGCCGCGCGGCCAGCAGGTTGGGCAGCGCAAGGGCCAGGCGCTCGCCGCGATCGTCCAGGCGCTGGCGCGCGGTGCCGAGCAGGGCGGGGAGATCGGGCAGCCCGCGCTCGGCGCGCGACAGGCGCAGGCGGCGGTCCTGGGTCAGCCGGTTCAGCGCGCCGGCCAGCCGGGCGGCGGTCTGCGCCAGGGCGGCGGCCAGCTCGGCGCGGGCGGGCACGGCAAGTTCGGCCGCCGCGGTCGGGGTGGGGGCGCGACGGTCGGAGGCGAAATCGATCAGGGTAGTGTCGGTCTCGTGGCCGACCGCGGAAATGACCGGGATGGTGCAGGCGGCGACCGCGCGCACCACGGCCTCGTCGTTGAAGGCCATGAGGTCTTCGAGGCTGCCGCCGCCGCGGGCGACGATCAGGATGTCGGGGCGGGGGATGGGGCCGTTCAGCGGGAACGCGTCGAAACCGCGGATGGCGGCGGCGATGCGCTCGGCGGCGCCGTCGCCCTGCACGGGGACGGGCCAGAGCAGGATGGGGCGGGGGAAGCGGCGGGCGATGGTGGTGCGGATGTCCTGGATCACCGCCCCGCGTTCCGACGTGATGACGCCGATGGTGGCAGGGAGCAGGGGGAGCTTCTGCTTGCGGGCGGGGTCGAACAGGCCCTCGGCGGCGAGGCGCTGCTTCAGGGCCTCGATGCGGGCAAGTAAGGCGCCGGCGCCGGCGTAGTCGAGGCGTTCCACCATGAGCTGGTAGCTGGAACGGTCGGCGTAGGTGGTGATGCGGCCGGTGGCGATGACTTCCACGCCGTTCTCGGGCGTCATCCCAAGGCGGGGGACGACATTCTTCCAGGCGACGGCGGCGAGCTTGGCGGATTCGTCCTTGAGGGAGAAGTAGATGTGGCCGGAGGGATAGCGCTTGAGTTCGGTGATCTCGCCGCGCACGCGGACCCGGCCGAAGGTGCCTTCCAGGGCGCGCTTTATGGCGCCGGCGAGGTCGGAGACGGAGAATTCGGGGAGGTTGGAAAGGGGGGCGGGGGCGTCCATGCGGGGAGGGTAGGATGCGGAGGGGTGCGGGTGAAGCGGGGGGTGGAGACGATCGTGGTCGATCGCTGGGAGCACGTTGGACCTGGCGGCGGCCACGGGTTCGACCGCTTGTGACGCGAGCTGTCTTTGGCTGGAGCGCGCGGCTGCTGGTGACGCTCGATCGGAAGCTGGCGGCGGCTGTGGTGGCGGTATGACGGCGGTCACGGCCGGCTGATCGAGCGGGGCGGGTTGCCGGATCGGTGCATTCTTGCGGGGTTGCTTTGGCGTTTCAGTAACCGGGCGAGATGATGCCCGGCACGCAACCGGGCTCGGGACCGATGGATCGCGCCGATTCAACGCAGAGGTCGCAGAGGACCAGAGAGCGCAGAGAAGCGGGGGATGCGGGCGACGAAGCGGCGCTGACAGGGCGGATCATTCGGTTTGCCGTCAAGATGCACCGCCGGCCCGGGCCGGGGTTGCTGGATTCGGTCCATGCAGCTTGGCTGTGCTGGGAACTGGAGCAGGCGAAGCTGGCGTCGCCCCGCAACCCGACCCGCTCTCGCCGGGGCACGGTACGCCGTGCCATACCAGGGTCGCAGCCCGGCACGGAGGGGACTCATGCGCGTACTAGTGGTCGGATCGGGCGGACGCGAGCACGCGCTGTGCTGGGCGCTCGCCGCCAGCCCCCTGCTCACCGCGCTGTTCGCCGCCCCCGGCAACCCTGGGATCGCCGGACTCGCCACCTGTGCCCCGATCGCCGCCACCGACATCGCTGCCCTGGTCGCCTACGCCCAAGCCAACGCGATCGACCTGGTGTTCCCCGGCCCGGAAGCCCCGCTCGCCGCCGGCCTCGCGGATGCGATGGACGCCGCCGGCATCCCCTGCTGCGGTCCCACCGCCGCCGCCGCGCGGCTGGAAAGCAGCAAGGCCTTCACCAAAACGATCTGCGACGAAGCCGGCATTCCCACCGCTGCCTGGGAACGCTTCGATAGCGCCGCCGCCGCGCGCGACTTCGTCCGCCGCCGCGGCGCACCGATCGTCGTGAAGGCGGACGGTCTCGCCGCCGGCAAAGGTGTGGTGGTCGCCGCGACCGAGGCAGACGCGCTCGCCGCCATCGACACGATCATGACCGACCGCAGCCTGGGCGAGGCCGGCGCGTCGGTGGTGATCGAGGAATGCCTGGTCGGCGAAGAAATCTCCTTCTTCGCCCTGTGCGACGGCACGAACGCGATCCCGCTCGGCGTCGCGCAGGACCACAAGCGGGTGGGCGACGGCGACACCGGCCCCAACACCGGCGGCATGGGCGCCTATAGCCCGGTGGCGGCGTTCCCGCCCACCGCGGACGCGGCAATCATGGACCGCATCATCCGTCCCGCGCTCGCCGCCATGGCCGCCCGCGGCACCCCGTTCCGCGGCATCCTGTTTGCCGGCCTGATGCTGACCGCCGACGGCGCCAAGCTGATCGAGTTCAACGTCCGCTTCGGCGATCCCGAATGCCAGGTGCTGCTGTTGCGGCTGAAATCGGATCTGCTGGCCGCCCTGCTGGCGGCCTGCGAAGGCGAACTGGCGCAGTTCGACCTGCGCTGGCACGACCACGCGGCGATCGCCGTGGTGCTGGCTGCGCGCGGCTATCCGAACGCGCCGGAACGCGGCAGCGAACTCCGCGGCCTGGATGCCGCCGCCGCGCAGCCCGGCGTGCACGTCTTCCACGCCGGCACCGCGCGCGACGCCGCCGGCCGGCTGGTCGCCGCCGGCGGACGGGTGGCGAACGTCTGCGCCACCGGCCCCGACCTGGCGACCGCGCGCGCGCGCGCCTATGCCGCGATCGCCGCGATCGACTGGCCGGAGGGATTCTATCGCCAGGACATCGGCGCCCGCACATGACCCACCGCGCCGTCATCTTCGCCTGTGCCCGCGACGAGACGCCGTATATCGCCGAATGGCTCGCCTACCATCGCGCCATCGGCTTCGGGCACGTGTTCCTGTATTGCAACGACGACGATCCCGGCCCGCTGTTCGCCGCGGTGCTGCCGTTCCTGCAAGGAACCGACCCCTTCGTGACCTTCCACCACTACCTGCCGCAAGGCGAGCAGTTCCGCATGTACATGGATGCGCTCGCCCGCTATCGCGACGCGGCGGAATGGATCGCCTTCCTCGATATCGACGAGTTCCTGGCGTTGCGCGCCGGCGGCACGCTCGACGACCTGCTGGACGAAGTGCCGCCCAACCAGGGCTGCCTGCTGCTGCACTGGCTGATGTTCGGCCCCAACGGCCACGCCACCCCGCCGCCGGGCGGGGTGCCGGAGAACTATACTCGGCGCGCCGAGCGCCCCTGGGTCGCCACCAAGACGATCACCCGCAGCGCCTGCATCGATCTTTCCCGGATCGACCGCCGCATCTACGTCTGGCACGGCTGGGAAGGCACGCTCGCACCGGGCGCGGCAAGCCGCAGCGTGGTCGGGCTGGAGCGCGAGGCGATGCCCGCCGACGGTCATTTCCTGACCGACCCGGCGATGATCGCGGCGATCCTGGGCCGCGCCGCGGTCCACCACTACACGTTCCGCTCGGAAGCAGCGCTGGCGCAGCGGGTAGCGCGCGGCCTGGGTGGCGATTTCCGCGGCCAGAAGATGTGGCAGCGGGTGCTTGAAAGCGGGACCGGGCCGGCGACGATGGCGGAACTGGACGCGGTGGAGGACCGCTTCCTCGCCGAGGACTGGGCCCGCCGGCGCACGCGCGGCATCGCCGCCGGCGCGGTGCTGCCGCGTCCCGCCTGGCCCGACCTCGCGCAGGGCCGGCCGATCGGCCCGGGCGGGCAGCGCGCGGAGCCGGCCGCCGGTGGCTCGGACACTCGGATCGCCGCCGCGGCGCCGCCCTCCTGGCAGGTCGATCTCGGCGCCGCGGCCCGCGTGCGCGAAATCCGGGTCATTCAGTCGCTGGAGGGCTGGTACCCGGCCGAGCCGCGCCAGATCGATATCGACACATCCTCCGACGGGCGCCACTGGCTGCGGGTCGGCCGCGCCGCCGCGGCGCCGGCCGGCGGACCCGCCATCGCGCCGGCTTGCTTCGTCGCCCCCGTCCCGATCCCTGCGCGTTTCGTCCGCCTTCGCCCCGAGCGAGCGGAGGCGCCGCCGCCCGAGCGGGTGGAGATCTACGGCGCCTCGGGCGGCAACGGCCGGTAGCCGCGCGCCGCCCCCACCGCCAGGTAATGGTGGTAGAAATCGAGGAAATCCCCCTGCCCCACCTCCACCGCCGCCAGCGGATAGGCACGCGCATACCACACCCGATCGAGGCGGAACGGCGCCCGCTGCTCGGCGATGCCCTCTTGCAAAAAATGGTCCCGGCCGCTGGGATAGCTGCCGGCGGCCACCGCCTCGGCCACGTCGGGATAGTGTTCGAGGTAGAACGTCTCGTCGAACGCGGCGCGCAGCGCGTAGGGGTCAGAGCGGAAGCGCGGGCGGCCCATGCGCAACGCGGCCAGCATCTCCGGGCGCAGCAGCCGCCAGGTGCCCGCCATCGCGCGGTGCGTGGGCAGCACCCGCGCGGCCGGGACGGCGTAGTTGATCGGGAACAGATAGAACCGGTAGCGCGGGTCCGCGAGCGGCAGCAGATCGACCTCCGGGCACTGGGCGGGATTGAGGAAGCCGGTGAGCGGCAGGAACACCCGCTCCGCCCGGCCGATCCAGGCGGCGGTCCAGGCGAAGGTGCTGACGCTCGGAACGATATTCGTTGCATGCCGCAGGATGGCGAAATCGATCATCGGGTCACGGCTGGCGATGAAGCGCGCGTGCGGAAATTCGCGCCGCAGCCGGTCGGTGTAGGGGTTGGGTTCGAACTGGCCGAGGAACACCGGCGTGAGCCCGGTCTGCGCCACCAGCTCGCGGTAGAAGCCGATCGGGACCAGCGTATAGTCGGGGTGCGCGGCGGCGTAGATCTCGTCGCCGCGGATGCTGATGAGCAACGTGTCCCGCCCGCAGCGCTCGCACGGGATGACGGTGTCGGGAAACAACGCCGCGGCCACCTCGCGCGGCGGGAAATTGTTCATGTGCTGGGCGTAGTGGGCAAGCTCGACGCGCGCCAGGACGCCGGCGTTCAGCGCCTCGGCGAGCAGCGCAAGGTCGAGCGCGAAACCGGTCGCCGGGTCGCGCCGGTCCACCCGCACCGATCCGCCCGGCCCGCGCGCCAGGGCCGGATGCACCAGGCCCCATTCCTCCAGTGCTACTCCGGACAACCGCGCGCCGGGCACCAGCGACGCGAGCCGCCAGGCGGCCAGGAACTGCAACATGCGATTGCCGAGCCGGCCCAGCGGCTCGATATGGACGATCGGGGCAGGCCGGGCGTCGGCGCTCATGCCGCGCGCCCCCTCATGGCCGCCGCGCCGGGAGGGCGCATACGATACGGAGACCGTCCGCTTTCATTCCGGATCCAGCAAATCGACAGCCGCGCTACGCCGGCGGGCGGCGAAGAATCGGCGCAGCAGCGCCTGCGCCTCGCGCTCGCGCACCCCGCCCACCACCTCCGGCCGATGGTGGCAGGACGACGCATCGAACACGAGCGCGCCATGCTCCACCCCGCCGCCCTTGGGATCGTAGGCCCCGAACACCAGACGGCGAATCCGGAACAGGCTGATCGCCTGGGCGCACATCGGACACGGCTCCAAGGTCACCACCAGGTCGCAATCGGGCAGCCGAGGCGTCCCGCGCACAGCCGCCGCGGCCCGCAGGACCAGCAACTCGGCATGGGCGGAGGCGTCGGCCCGCGCCTCCGTCTCGTTGCCCGCCCGCGCCAATACGGCGCCGTCGGGGCCGAGCACGACTGCACCGACCGGCACCTCCCCGCGGGCGCCGGCCGCTTCGGCCTCGGCCAAGGCCACCGCCATCGGACCGCCGGCCGTCCGGCGCGGCGCGGCCGGAACGGGCACCGTCAGGACAGGCGGGCGCGTCTTCATGCAAAGCGCTTCTTGCCCGCTGCCGGCAACGGGGTCTAGCAGGATCGGATGAACGCACCCGCGCGACGCCCGCTGATCGGCGTCACCCTCGATGCCGAACCCCCCGGCGGCTACTCGGCCTACCCCTGGTACGCCCTGCGGCGAAACTACGCCGAGGCGATCGCCGCCGCCGGCGGCCTTCCCATCGCCCTGCCGCACGACCCCGCCCTGGCCGCCGCCTTCCTCGACCGGATCGACGCCCTGGTGGTCACCGGCGGCGCCTTCGATGTCGATCCGGCCCTGTATGGCGCCGGCACCCGACACGCGACCGTCAGCCTGAAGCAGGACCGCACGGCCGCGGAACTGGCGCTGACCCGCGAAGCCCTCGATCGCAACATGCCCGTGCTCGGCATCTGCGGCGGCGAACAACTGCTGGCCGTCGCCCTCGGCGGAACCCTCGTGCAACACATCCCCGATACCATCGCCGACGCGCTGGAACACGAACAACCCAACCCGCGCCACGAACCCGGCCACACGATCACGATCGTCCCCGGCACCCAACTCGCCGCGATCGTCGGCACCCCAACCATGAACGTGAACTCCGCCCACCACCAGGCCGTCGCCACCCCAGGCCCCCACGCCATCACCAACGCCACCGCCACCGACGGCGTGATCGAAGGCCTGGAAAACCCCACCGCCCGCTTCTGCCTCGGCGTCCAATGGCACCCCGAATTCCTGATCGACCCCGCCGACCGCCGCATCTTCGACGCCCTCGTGGCCGCCTGCGCCCCATGACGCAAACCTGTGATGTTTGTGTGAGTTCGCAAGGAAGGCCAGGGGCGCTGCCCCTGGACCCCGCCAAGGGCTCGCCCTTGGAACCCTTCCGTTGGTTCCTCG
>JABBNW010000325.1 GCA_019352115.1 Pseudomonadota bacterium | reverse complement strand
TCTACACCTCGGCCGGCACCCGGGCCGGCTTCGCGGAGGCGACGGTGTCGCGCCAGCGGGTCGGCAAGGTGGGCAACATGTCGGAGACGCTCTATCTGCTCACCCGCAAGCTGATGGACCAGATGAACGTGGAGCTGGAGTACCAGATCCGACGTTCGCTCGGCGATTGGCTGGTGGCCCCGGGTGCGCAGGCCGCGCCGGTGCAGGCCGCGCCGCTGGCCCCGCCGGGGGGGGCAGTGGCGCCGGCCTATCCGCCGGCCTCCCCGCGTGCGTCCGGTGGGCCACCGCCGGGATTACCCCCCCAGACCTTGGCGCCCTCCGGATCGGCGCCCGCCACATTGGCACCGATGCCGCTGGTGCCGGTCGCCCCGCCGGTCGTCCCGCCGAGCCGGTGAGTCCGGCTGCGGGCGCTCGCGGACCCGCGCGCTATCCGTCCGCGGCGCGGAACCCGCCGACGCCGCGCTCGATCGCGGTGACGTGGCACGGCAGGAAGCCGGTCGGGTCGACCAGGCCGCAGGCGTGGGCGATCACCTCCACCTCCTCGCGCACCCGCGTCGCGTAGCGCGCCACCCGCACGGATTTGTCCGCCGGATCGAGCCCCGCGATCAGCCGCGGCTCGGCCGACGTCACGCCGGTCGGGCAGCGGCCGGAGCCGCATTTCATCGCCTGGATGCAGCCGAGGCTGAACATGAAGCCACGCGCGGCGGAGACGAAATCGGCCCCCATGCACAGCGCCCAGGCCACCTTGTCGGGCGTGATCAGCTTGCCGGAAGCGACGATGCGGATGCGCGCGGCGAGGCCATGCCGGTCCCGCGCGGCGGCGACCAGCGGCAGTGCGTCGGTGATCGGCAGGCCGACGTAGTCGACCAGCGGGGCGGGGGCGGCGCCGGTGCCGCCCTCGCCGCCGTCCACCTGCACGTAGTCGGGGCAGCCCTCGGGGTGGGCCACGCAGTCGGCGAACCATGCGTCGAGGAACGCCGGATCGCCCACCACGAATTTCACCCCGACCGGCTTGCCCGTGACGGTGCGCAGGCGGTCGACGAAGGCGCCCAACTCGCGGATCGAGCCGATGTCGCGATGGCGGTTCGGGCTGATGCTGGGCTCGCCCACGGGGATGCCGCGGATGGCGGCGATTTCCGGGGTGACCTTGGCGCCGGGCAGGATGCCGCCCTTGCCGGGTTTGGCGCCCTGGGCGAGTTTCACTTCGAACATCTTCACTTCCGGATGCGCCGCGATCGCGCGCAGCCGATCGTCGCTCAGGTTGCCGGCGGCGTCGCGGGCGCCGTATTTCGCGGTGCCGAGCTGCATGACGACGTCGCAGCCGCCTTCCAGGTGATAGGGCGCGAGGCCGCCTTCGCCGGTGGCGAGCCAGATGCCGGCGCGCTTCGCCCCGCGCGACAGGGCGGAGACGGCGGCATGCGACAGGGCGCCGTAGCTCATGCCACTGATGTTGAAGAAGCTGCCGGCGTGGTACGGCATGCGGCAGGCGCCGGGGCCTTCGGCGATGCCCACGGTGATGCCGGGGAAGGGGCGTCGTTCCTCGTCCAGCACGGGGAAGGGGGCGTTGCGGAAGACGAAGGCGGGCACGTTTTCGCTGCCGAAACTGACCAGGCTGGAGACGCCCTTGGCGGAGCGATACACCCAGGAGCGTTCCAGCCGGTTGAACGGGCGTTCCGCCCAGTCCGGCAGGTAGTGGTACTGCCGCATATACTCGCCCCAGGTCTCGGCGAAGTAGCGCACGTGGCCGAGGACAGGGTAGTTGCGCAGGATCGTGTGCTGGGTCTGGCGGATGTCGCGCAGATAGAGCGCGCCCAGCCCGACCAGCCCGACGGCAAGGACGACGGCGACGACGATCATGGATTGGGCCTCCCTCCGCACGACGGCGGACCGACACGAAACCATAACGGAGGTGCCGCGGATAGCCGCCCGGAGGACGTTCTGGCCGGCAGGGATGAAGATCGGGTTGACGCTGCCCTTGCGGGTGGGGGGCCAAGGCAGGGAGAATGCGGGGAGAATGGCGGACCCGCCGCCAGCACTCATCGGAGCACCCCACGCCGTGGCCGCCTTCGCCAGCACCGAGACCTATATCGCGTCCCGCGACCTTGAAGTCGCGGTCAATGCCGCCGTCACCTTGCAACGCCCGCTGCTGGTCAAGGGCGAGCCCGGCACCGGCAAGACCATGCTGGCGCATGAGGTGGCGCAGGCGCTCGGCCTGCCGCTGATCGAGTGGCACATCAAATCCACCACCAAGGCGCAGCAGGGGTTGTACGAATACGACGCCGTCTCGCGCTTGCGCGACGGCCAGTTGGGCGACCCCAGGGTGCACGAGATCGGCAACTATATCGTGCGCGGCAAGCTGTGGGAGGCGTTCGCGGCGGACCGCCCGGTCGTCGTGCTGATCGACGAGGTCGACAAGGCGGATATCGAGTTTCCCAACGATCTGCTGCTGGAACTCGACCGCATGCAGTTCTACGTTTACGAAACCCGCCAGACCATTGTCGCGACGCATCGGCCGGTGGTCATCATCACGTCGAACAACGAGAAGGAACTGCCGGACGCCTTCCTGCGCCGCTGCTTCTTCCACTACATCCGCTTTCCCGACCGGGCGACGATGGAACGCATCGTCGCCGCGCATTATCCCGATCTGAAACAGGATCTGGCGCGCGAGGCGCTGAACGTGTTCTTCCAGATCCGCGACGTGCCGGGGCTGAAGAAGAAGCCGGCGACGTCCGAACTGCTCGACTGGCTGAAGCTGTTGATGGTCGACGATCTGGCGCCCGAGGTGCTGCGCAGCACCGACACCCACGTGGTGATCCCGCCGCTGCACGGCGCGCTTTTGAAGAACGAGCAGGACGTGCATCTGTTCGAGCGCATCGCCTTCCTGGCCCGGCGCGGACAGGGCTGATGTTCGCGGGCTTCCTGCTGGCGCTGCGCAACGCCGGCCTGCCGGTGTCGGTGACCGAGTACCTGGCGCTGATGGGGGCGATGCGCGCCGGGGTGGCCGCCTACAGCATCGAGGATTTCTACTACCTGGCGCGCGCGGTGCTGGTGAAGGACGAACGCCACCTGGATCGTTTCGACCGCGTGTTCGCCGAGGCATTCCGCGGCCTCGAGGCGGGGGAGGGGCTGGACGCGCGCGCGCTGCCGGAGGAGTGGCTGCGCAAGCTCGCGGAAAAATTCCTGACCCCGGAGGAGATGGCGAAGATCGCCGCGCTCGGCGGGCTGGAAGCGCTGATGCAGCGGCTCGCGGAGCTGCTGGCGGAACAGAAGGGGCGCCACCAGGGCGGGTCGAAATGGATCGGCACCGCGGGGACCTCGCCGTTCGGGGCGTACGGGTTCAATCCGGAAGGGGTGCGGATCGGGCAGGACCGCTCGCGACATCGGCGCGCGGTGAAAGTGTGGGACCGGCGCGAGTTCCGCGATCTGGACGGGGATGCGGAGCTGGGCACAAGGAATTTCCGGCTGGCGTTGCGCCGGCTGCGCCGGTTCGCGCGTCAGGGGGCGCCGGTGGAACTGGATATCCCCGATACCATCCGGGCGACCGCGAACAACGCCGGGATGCTGGATCTGAAACTGGTGCCGGAGCGGCACAATGCAGTGAAGATACTTCTGTTCCTGGATGTCGGCGGCTCGATGGACGAGCACGTGCGGTTGTCGGAGGAACTGTTCTCCGCCTGCCGCGGAGAGTTCAAGCATCTGGAGCATTTCTACTTCCATAACTTCCCCTACGAGAGGGTGTGGAAGGAGAATCGGCGCCGGCACGACCTGGTGGTGGGCACCGAGGAGGTGCTGCGCACCTACGGCACGGATTACCGGCTGATCTTCGTCGGCGACGCGGCGATGTCGCCCTACGAGATCACGATGGCGGGCGGCAGCGTGGAGCATTGGAACGCCGAGCCGGGGCGAGTGTGGCTGGAACGGCTGACGGCGCACTACCGGCGGGCGGCCTGGCTGAACCCGACGCCGGCGGACGGCTGGGGCTATACGCAGTCGATCGCGATGACCCGGCAGTTGATGGAGGGGCGGATGTTTCCGCTGACGCCGGACGGGATCGAGGCGATGACGCGGGAGCTGGGGCGGTAGCCGCAGCGCCGCGGGGCAGTTGGCGCCCGGCCGGTTCCTTGCCGAGCTTGTCCGTAATTCTGTGTGCGGGGCATAACCAACGCCAAGGAGGCGTATTATGCCAAGCCGAGCCAAAAAGCTG